>CAZFVY010000011.1:0-95151 GCA_964522665.1 uncultured Verrucomicrobiota bacterium
ATTTTTGGCTATAACTCCTGTTCATTAACCTGGTCTTTCAGACGATGTTCGCCCAAGGGATGGCGGGTATGATTCGCCGCATGGCGGACGGTGGCGCGAATTACTCAAGCGCGAAGGTCCCCGGAGCGATTGGCGGCCTGAGCGACAGCATCATTCACCTCAATACGGTCGTCTCGCACGCCGCGTGGGCGCTGGGCTTGGCGCAGCTTCCGTTCATCTTCAACTTCTTCTGGAGCATGAAGCACGGCAAGCCGGTGACGTCGGATAATCCCTGGGAGGCGACGACACTGGACTGGCAGACCCCGACCCCGCCGCCGCACGGGAATTTCACCAAGCCGATCAAAGTCTATCGCGGTCCGTACGAGTACAGCGTTCCCGGGCAGGCTAAAGATTTCACGCCGCAGAATCAGCCCTAACTTCGGCCAGGACTTTTACTAACTCGCTTTTACATGGAAATTCCTTACGTCACACATCCGCGGGAAGACACAGGGCTCTTCAATGCCAAGGTCGGCATTTGGCTGTTTCTGGCCTCTGAAGTCATGCTGTTCGGCGCCTTGTTTTCCTCTTATATCCTATTGCGCGTGGGCGCGGTGGAAGGAACCTGGCCGCACGGCCTGCTCAACGTTCCGATCGGGACGGTTAACACCTTGGTGCTCATTATTTCGAGCATGACGGTCGTGATGGCTTGGGCGTCGCTAAAGATGAACCAATTCTCGAAGTTCAAGATTTATCAGGGTATAACCGTGCTGTGCGCGCTCACCTTCGTATCGATCAAGTCATTCGAATACCGCGACAAGTTTACCCATTACGAGGTCATCCTCAACAACGGCAAAGTGGTGGATGGACATCTGGTTGAGCGGACCAAAGATGAAGTCGTGATTCATGAGAAGGCCAAGGCGGGCGAGGAGCATGGCGCCGAGGTCAAGATCGCGGTGGCCGATATCAAAAAAATGGAGAATTACGGGCCATGGCATAACACCTATTTGGCGATTTACTTCACGCTGACCGGCCTGCACGCGTTGCACGTCATCGGCGGCGCGGTGGTCATCGGTTTTCTCTGGGGACCCGGGAGCAAGATGTGGAAGACTGATCCCGAGCGGTTTACGAACCGGATCGAGGTTTCCGGCTTGTTCTGGCATTTCGTCGATCTGGTCTGGATTTTCCTATTCCCGGTTCTCTATCTACTATAATCAATATGAGTGGTGATCACGCGCACGACATCAGCAAATCGATCCGAACCTACGCCATTGTATTCGGCACTCTGCTTGTGGGGACGATTGTGACGGTTTTGGCCTCGTACATCCCGTTCCCCTCGCGCTCCATCAATATCGCAGTGGCGCTGGTCATCGCCACCGTGAAAGCCTCACTCGTCGCAGGCTTTTTCATGCATTTGATCTCGGAGAAAAAGATGATCTACGCGGTGCTCGCCTCGACCGCGTTTTTCTTCGTCGGGTTGATGTTCCTGACGATCTGGGCGATGCATGACTTTCCGAACCAGGGAGTAAACTAGTGTCGCTCAAAGCCTTCCATATTGTCTTTATCGTGGCCTCCACGCTGCTCGCTTTTGGTTTCGGGGCGTGGTGCTTGCGTAATTACTTTTCGGACGGCCACGGGGGAGTTGATCTTGTTCTCGGATCTTTGGCCTTGATCTCGGGCGTCGCCTTGATCGTTTATGGCCGGTATTTTTTGAGGAAACTTCGGCACATTAGCTACCTATGAAGCATTTGTCGCAGGCCAGGTTCGTGCTCGGCGTTATCCTCGCCGCTTCGGTTTTTGCCCCGAGTTCCGCGTGGGCCTGCGCGGCGTGTTACGGCGCATCGGATTCCTTGCAGGCCAAAGGCATGAATTGGGGAATCTTCAGTTTGTTATTCGTGATCGTCTCCGTGCTAGGCGGAGTCGCGTCTTTCTTTATTTATTTGGTAAGAAAATCGGCAGCCATCAATGCTGCGGGCGTGGCCGCCCAGTTGCCCGAAATGAGCGACAAGGCCTGTTAATCAATGATGCATAAACTTTTAGGACTACCGGTTCTGGCTTCCGAGCACGGGAAAGACGTCGATAATCTAATTATCTATGTTCACTGCCTGATGGGCGTGCTCTTTGCGGGTTGGATCACCTACTTCTTCTTCGCGTTATTTCGCTTCCGGAAGTCGAACCAACCGAAGGCCGACTACGTTGGTCTGCGCGGCCATGTTTCCAGCTGGCTGGAGGCCGCCGTCGCGCTGGTTGAGGCGGTTCTCTTGCTCGGATTCGCGATTCCGCTGTGGGCCAAGGCGGTGGACAAATTCCCAAAAGAAAGCGAATCGACCGTCGTCCGCATCGTCGCCCAGCAATTTGCGTGGAACATTCGGTATCCGGGAGTGGACGGTGAGTTCGGTAAGACCGACATCAATCTGGTCACACCCGACAATATGTGGGGTATGGACAAGAATGACCCGAAGGGCAAAGACGATTTTGTCACGCTCAACGATCTTCACGTCCCGATCAACAAGCCGGTCATCGTTCATCTTAGCTCGAAAGACGTGATCCATTCGTTCAAGGTCATCGCCTTGCGCGTGACGCAAGACGCCATCCCGGGCATGAACATTCCGCTTTGGTTCAAGCCGGTCAAACTTGGGAAGTTTCAAATTAATTGCGCCCAGCTCTGCGGCAGCGGCCACTTCAGCATGACCCAAGGAATGCTTACGGTTGACACGGAGGAGGATTTCAAGAAATGGGTCGCTGAAAAGACGAAATCCGCCGGTACGACCGCCACGAGCTTTGAATAACGGTCGGCGATGGCCGATTGGAATTCACGAGGACGCCGACGGCGCCACCTAAGGCTCACTTTCGTTAGCCGTCGCGCGGGGCGTTGACTCTTACGACTGCGGCGAGCCTTTCTCGCTCACTCCTTGGGCGTTTGCTCGATTGCTGAACTATGGATGCTTCTTCCCGGCTTGTCCGATGGCTCATGTGGGGACTGCTGGGAGGGGTGATCGTCTCCGTCATTGGCGGCTTCGCCTGGTCTCGATTCGGACCCGGCAAATCGTGGACTCGCGAAGCGTTGCCGGTCATAGGCGCGATTTCCGATTTTAGTCTGACGAACCAGTTCGGCAAAGTTACCACTCTGGCCGATCTCCGCGGTAAAGTTTGGGTGGCCAACGTTTTTTTTAGCCGTTGTCCAAGCGCCTGCCCGCTGATGAATCAAAAGCTCAGCGCCGTACAAGGCTTTCTGGCCAAGGATGCCCCGGTGAGATTGGTCTCGATTACCAGTGATCCAAATTATGATTCCCCGGAGGTCCTAAAGAAATATGGCGAGAAATATTCCGCCCAGCCGGGCCGTTGGCTGTTCTTGACGGGTGATCGGAAGGCGATCTTCCGTTTGGTCGTTGACGACTTGAAACTGGTGATGATCGATCAAAAGCCCGAAGCCAGGAGTAGTCCGGAGGACCTCTTTATCCACAGCCAGTCTTTTGTGATCGTGGACCGCAGAGGCCAGTTGCGGGGAGTGTTCGACAGCACGGCCCCGGGGGTGAACGAACACGTCGTGGCCGCCGTCCAAGGACTGACGCAAGAACGATAAACCATGAGCATATCTGATTTGCCCGCCGTAAATGCCACCCTCAATGGAGCGAGCGCCGTGCTGCTGGCGTTGGGTTGGAAGTACATCCACGGCCAGAACCGCGCGGCCCATCGAGTCTGCATGTTGGCGGCGTTTTGCACCTCAACGATCTTCCTCGCCTGTTATTTGACCTATCATTTTTCGACCCATGTCCTGACCCACTTCAAAGGGGCAGGCGTGATTCGTCCGATCTATTTCACAATTCTCATCACTCACACGATTCTCGCGGTCACCATTGTGCCGCTGATTCTGATTACCCTGAATCGAGCGCTAAAGGAACGGTATGAACTTCACCGGCGGATAGCCCGGTGGACTCTACCGCTTTGGATGTACGTTTCGGTGACGGGGGTGGTGATCTACGTAATGCTCTATCACCTTTATCGGTAGGCTCTCGCACGGCGCCGCGCAAGGGCCCCGCCAAGCGGCAGTCCGTGTCCGACGAGTCGAACGGAGCGACGATTAGGGGAGGAGTTTGCCGACCAACTCGCTGATGGTTTTGCCATCGGCTCGTCCGGCGGCTTTGGCCTGAACCGCTTTTATCACCAGACCCATTTGTTTTTTGGTCGTCGCGGAGGTTTCTTGAATCGCAGCGCGGACCAGTCCGTCCAGTTCCGCCGGCGAGAGGGGCTGCGGAAGAAAGGCTTCGAGCGTCGTCAACTCTTGGCGTTCCTTGGCGGCTAAATCCGGGCGGCCGCCCTTCTCGAATTGATCAATTGAGTCGCGCCGCTTTTTGGCTTCCTTCTGCACGACGGCGAGGACCTCCGCGTCGGGCAGCGAATCGACCTTGCGCTCGATCTGGTAGTAGCCAAGAGCCGACTTGAGCAAACGCAGGGTGCTTAGCCGCTCCGCATCCTTTGCCAGCATGGCTGACTTAATTTCCTGGTTGAGGCGTTCCTGCAAACTCATGGTTGATTGGGTTGGGCCTTGAGGTTGCGCAGCGCGTCGCGGACCTTGGCCGCGCGCTCGTAGTCCTCCTGCGTCACGGCTTCGTCGAGCGCTTTTTCAAGCTTTTCCCGGTCGCTGAGCGGACGTTTCGCGCGCAGTTCGTCCATCCATTTTTGCAGGGAGTGGATTTCGGCGCTTTGCTCGACAAGTTCATGCCGCGAGTGGGAACGATAGTAGTCGCGAATCGATTCCATGCCCGCTTCGACATGCGTGATGGCCGCCTCGTAGTCGTTGGAACCGAGCGCCAGCATGCCTTTGGCGCGCGTCTGCATCATCAGCAGTTGCGCGCGAAATTGTTGCAAAGACCAGGCCATTTCCTCGGACTCCGCGTAGGATTCGACAAAATCGAAAGCCTCGAGGTTGCGCAGAGCGTCACGAATGACGGCATGGTAATCTTCCAATTGGAACAGGCAGATGTAGCGGTGATGGTATTGAATCGCTTCCTGTTGCAGCTTCGCGCAATCGTCGGCCCCCAAACTGAAATCTTCGTCGTCTCCATCGTGATCGGCGCAATGCTTCTCGAGCCGCGCCTGGTGATGCTCAAGGAGTGATTCCTTGCCGAACGGCCGTTTGCCGTCAGGACGGCCTTCGGAGTTCATCTGCAACAAACCCAGATCGACCCGCAATTGAATTTTCTCAACTCCGTCTTTGCCCTTAAATTTTCTAACCACGACCTGCCCGGGCTGGTAATCCCACTGATCGAGCAGGTGCGAGATGTCGAAGTTCATAGGCTTATTATGGCCTCTCCCCGACGTAAGTCAACGAAACGAAGGTTTCGCGCCCCGCGATGAGGAGCGAAAAACCGGCCAGCGAAGCCGTTGCTGAGACGTTCGCTGGGAGGACCGGAGCGCCCCGGGGACTCGTGCTTGTCAGGAATCACTCTTTGCGCGATCAATAGGTGATGTCTTCAGTTGTGTCCGTGGCGATCCACGAGAGTCAATTCCCCGAGGCGGTAACCCGCGATCTGCTGGAATCGTTGCGCCGGCGCGAGATCAATCACAAATTTCACTACGACAGCGTCAAGCAGACGGAGAAATGGCTGGCGCTGCACGAGGCGTATTCGCCGGCGCGCACGGATCGCGCGTGCCAGCAAGCCTACGACGGGGCGTATGAGGCGGTGATCCGGAGATTACCCGAGGGGCTGGTTGAGTTGATTGGCTTGGGTTGCGGCGGCGGGCAAAAGGATGTCCGCCTCCTGCAACTGATCCGCGCCCGCGGTCTGAGCGCCCGGTACTGGCCGGTGGACGTCAGCGCCGCGATGGTCATGACGGCACGGCGGGCAGCGGCGGAGCTTGCGCCCGAGGTCGTATCTCATCCATTCGTGTGCGATCTGCTGACCGCCGACGTTCTGGCGGCCGCCTTCGATCGGCCGGCGCCGGAGCCTGCGGTGCGCCTCATCACGTTCTTCGGCATGATGCCGAATTTTGAACCGCAGAATATTCTGCCCAAGTTGGCCGCGCTGGTCCGTCCGCGGGATTATCTGTTGTTGAGCGCGAATCTGGCCCCGGGCGAGGACTACGCGGCGGGCGTCCGCCAAATTCTCCCGCTGTACGATAACGCTCTCACCCGCGAATGGCTTTTGACGTTGCTTTATGATTTGGGGGTTGAAAGCGGCGACGGCGGCTTGCGTTTCGAAGTGGAACAGCCACCCGCGGCGGACGGGTTGTGGCGGGTCACGGCGCGGTTCCACTTCCAACAACCCAGGCGGATTCGCGTCATGAACGAGGCTTTCGAGTTCCGGCCCGGCGAATCGATCCGGCTGTTTTTTTCTTACCGCCACACGCCGGCGCTGATGCGGGAACTGCTGAAACCGCACGGCTTGGAGGCGCTAGAGCATTGGACGCCACCTTCCGGCGAGGAGGGCGTGTTTCTTTGCCGGCGGGTCGCGGACGGCGCCCGGTGAGACGGAAGCGTGGTTTCACGCATTGGTTTAGAATTGACTCATGGTTCGGATCACCGCCTGGACGCGCGCCACTTCGTGCGTGCGGAAAAGGTCCGTCTTGCCCAGTCCCGCCAGCACGGCGAAAAACGGTTCCGCGCTCCGCACCTCTTCGCCGAAACATTCGAAGGCATGGGGCAGGGCGTGGCAGACCGGAAACCCGAGCGCGCGCAGGCGAAACGTGTTCAGAAAAACCTGCATTTGATGGCGAATTCTCACCGCGCTGTCCTGCAGGTTCCGGTAGTAGAATCCCAATCCCGGATCAAGGATGATTTTCGCGACACCCTGTTTGATTGCCAGATCGATTTGGCGCGAGAAATATTCCGCCATCATCGCGATCGGGTCCGCGCCGAAATCAAAATCCGCGACCTCGCGGACGTTTTCACCCTGGACGTAACAGATTATCACCGCCGCGTCCGCGTCCGCGACCATCCGATATATCTCGGCGGATGCCCGCGTGCCCGTTAGATTTAAAATGGCGGCGCCGGCTTCAAGGCAGGCGCAGGTCACGTCGGGATCGTAGGTCTCGACCGAAACGAGGATTCCACCTTTTTGCGCGCCCTCGATCACCGGAATCAACTTGCTTTTTTGGGCGCCGCCCGCGACTCGGGCGGCGTGCGCAAGGGTTGATTCCGCGCCGATATCGACGAAGTGGGCGCCTTGCGCCGCCAGGACGTGGGCGCGCTTGATCGCCGAGTCCGCGGTGAGGCAGACGCTTTCGCGATACCATGAATCCGGCGACAGATTGATGACGCCCATGATGGCCGGCGCGGCGTTGAAATCGAACGATCGGCCGCGGAGTGAGAATCCTTTGACCTTGGCTGTGGCCGCGCCCCGATGAGCGTCAAGCAGGCCCGCGAGATATTCCAAAGACAACATGATCGTCCGTCGTGGCGTATGAAAATGGCGCGCTCGGCGCGATTCGAACGCGCGACCATCTGCTTAGAAGGCAGATGCTCTATCCACCTGAGCTACGAGCGCGAATGGCTGTGGCGACGTTTACGAGTCGGACCGGGCGCCGGTGACCGGCATCAGCGGTCCCTTTTTCCGGGCACGCGGTGGTCCGACCGCTCGGAGAACCCGAGGCAGGCGCCGGAAACACGGCTCACGACTCAAAATCGTAACGTTCCGTTCGGAGTCTATTTCGCACGCTTTCAGACGGAGGGCAAGCTTGTTTGAAAGCGCGAAGCTCTGAAAAGCGTTGGCAAGTCGGGAGAACCGGCGGGTGATTCTCCGATTCAATCGAAGGCGACGCGAGCCAGACTTGCCAGCGGCGCTCCAGTCGCTTAGTGGTGACGATAATGATTTGCGCTCGCTATTTGTTGCGTATGCTCTTGGCGATTACCGTCTTGATGTCGCCAGCGCTGGCCGGGTCGAAGGTTAGCTCGCAGACGATTTACACCGGCATGTGCGACGCGTCCGGCGGTGTCGCGTTGGACAAAAAGCATTTCGCGGTGGCGAACGACGAGGACAGCCAGATTCGCATCTATCGACGGGATGTCGGCGGCGATCCGGTGGAGACAGTTGATCTCAGCGGGTTCCTGCGGCTGGACGTCGGAAACCCGGAGACCGATCTCGAAGCTGTCGCGCGGATTGGGGATCGGGTTTTCTGGCTCGGCTCGCACGGGCGGAGCACGTCCGGGCGCGAACGGTCCAATCGACATCGGTTTTTTGCGACGGACGTCGAGCGTTCACCTCATGGCGTCGGCTTGCGTCCGGTAGGCGCGCCCTATTTGACCCTCGTCGAGGATCTGATTCGGCAGCCTCAACTCGAGTTTTGCCACCTCGCGGAGGCCGCCCAGCTTCCGTCGAAGGCTCCGAACGGGTTGAACATTGAGGGTCTGGCGGCGACGCCGGAGAAGACGCTTTTGATCGGCTTTCGCAACCCACTGCCGAAAGGGCAGGCGGCATTGGTACCGCTGCTTAATCCGGACGACGTTGTAATGGGGAGGCCTGCCCGGTATGGCCAGGCAATTCTGCTCGATCTGGATGGGCAGGGGATCCGCGACATCGCGCAGAGCGAAGGCAAGTATCTCATCATCGGCGGGAGCGCCCTGGGCGGAGGCGAGTCGCGGCTGTACCGCTGGGCGGGTGGGACCGCGAAGCCGAAGTGGTTGTGGAACATCCACCTGGAAAAGCTGAATCCCGAAGCGATCATCATTTATCCCGATCGCGGCTTCGGCGAGGTTCAGATTTTGAGTGATGATGGCAAACGCCATGTAGAGGGCCAGCGCTGTAAGGATCTGCCCGAGGCGGCGCAGCGTTTTTTTCGCAGCGTCTGGGTCCGGCCGTGATGAAGCGGGCCGGGCCAACGGCCGGATCTCAAGCTCAGGCGAGGGCGCCAGTGCAGCTACTTCCGCAGCCAGCCGAGCAAGCCAGGCAATGCACCCCGGTCATGATCCGGGAGTCCGCCAGGTCACCGGGTTCGATGTCCCAGAGGTAAAGCGGCGGGCCGGCGCGCAGCGGCAGGTCGAGCATTTGATTGAAATCGCAATCGTAGAGCTCGCCGCGGTAGCCGACGCTTAAGGTCGTGCGGCACATGAGGCCGGTTATCGTCTCGGGATTGAAACTATTGGCCAGTAATTCAAGATATTCGTTCCATTTCCCTTGCTCCCGGAGATCAGCCGCGAACCGGGCGATCGGCTGATTCGTAATCGTGAAAAGGCGGTTGAAGATGATGCCGTATTCGTTCTGGAGAACGGTTTTATAATCGGCTTCGAGTTCCGCTTGCGGCGCCGGCAAGGTCGGGCCAACCGGGTTGTAAACCAAGTGCAACGGCAACCGGGAGCCGTAGCCGACGGCGTTGAGCGCTTGGAGCGCGCGGATGCTTTTGGCGAAGACGCCCTGGCCGCGCTGGCGGGTCACGTTCTCCGCGGAGTAACACGGGAGCGAGGCGATGATTTGCACCGATCGCGCGGCCAGATATTCCGCGAGATCCTCGAACCCCGGTTCGAACAGGATGGTGAGATTATTCCGGTCGATTACCTCGGCGCCGGCCGCGCGAGCGGATTCCACCAGGTCGCGAAAATTCTCGTTGAGTTCGGGCGCGCCGCCGGTGAGGTCCACCACCGGGGGACGAACGCGCGCGATCCAGTCGCATACCCGGCGCGCGGTGGGCGCGTCCATCATTTCCGTCCGCCAGGGCGCGGCGTCCACGTGGCAATGCCGGCAGGCTTGATTGCACTTGCGACCGACGTTGACTTGCAGCGTCCGCAAGTCCGCGCGGCGCAGGAGGAGGCCGTGGGCGGCGAGCTGTTCATCAAAACGGTTCACTCGCGGGCAATATTAGCCGATATGCGCATTTATGCCAGTGGCAATGGCGGCGGCATATTGGCTTGAAGTCTGTGCCAGTCCTCCACGGTGTCCACATCGGCAAGTGGACGGAGTAAGTGACACTCGAGCCGGGAGGCGGCGCTCCGGTCGAGCGTTTGCCGCAAGACGCTGGACGTGCTCCACTCGATGTTCAAGAAAAGCTGGGGTTGCGGATGGCGCAGGCCAATCAGCCAGTAGCCCCCGTCTTCGGCTGGCCCGAGGACGACATCCACGCGTTCGAGCGCCACCCAAGTCTCCTCGATGTCGCTCGGAGCGATCGCCGGGCAATCGGAGCCGATGACGGCGGCGCGGGTGGCGCCTTCATGAAAAGTCGAGGCGAATGCGCGCGCGAGCCGTTCCCCAAGTCCGCCGTCGCCTTGGGGCGAGGCGCGCCACCCAGGCCGGAGCCAGTGGCTGATCTCGGACTCCGCGTCATCTGGAGAGTAACGCAATTCGACGCCCGGCAGAGGCGCCAAGCGATCCAGCAACGTGTCCACGAGGCGGACGTACGCGGCGCAAGCGGCCGCCGGGCCGATGCTTTGAGCCAGCCGCGTCTTGACGCCGCCCGGTCGCGGCGCTTTGACGAAAACGATGAGCTGCCCGCTGAGGCTCATGGTTTGGCCGCGGCTTGAACGCTGGCCGCCGGAGCGCTTTGCAAAAAGGCGATCAAATCGGTGTGGCGTCGCAGTGAAAGACTCGGCTCCGCTCCTTCGGGCATCAACGAGAGGCTGGTCGCGCCATCGACCCGGTCGTCAACGCTGTAGCTCAATCTGTTCACACCCGCTTGAACATTATCCGTCGTGAAGCCGGTAAAGATTGTTTTAACGACGTTGGCCTTGCCGTCGGCCTCAATATCGATGGCGCCGGGGTCAACCACGAGTGGCTCGGCGGCAACGAGTTCGACGGTCTGTGCGGCTTTGGCGCGGAGCGACGGAGGCGACTTTTCGGCATTCCGCGGGGGCGGGGATTCGGCCTTTTCCCGGTCGGAGCGAAATGCTTTCGGAACCAACTCGAGGACGGCTTCGTCGATCAAGTCTTCAATCGTCGGAGCCAGGCGCGCGGGCCGGTCGTAGTACCAAAGCGAGGTTTCGGCCTCGTAGCCGCCTTCCTTGAGAATTCGGCGAGACGGGATGTAGCACGGAACGTCGTTCGCGTAGCCGTTAATCCAAAGCCGGGTGGCGTCCAATTCCTGTTTCAGTCGGACTTCATAATCGACCACCACCTCGCCCGCCAGAAAAACCATCGCCAGGTCATCACCGAAATTCCAGACCTGCACCCGATAGGGCAGGCGGGTGGGCAGCGTTTCGCCCCGATCGAGGCGGGCGAGGTTTTGCTGCGCGTGAAAACCGACGATACCGCTTTCTTTGGCGCGTTCCATCCATCGTTCGCGGGTTGGCAGAGGGTCGAATGGTAAATCGAATCGTTTCAAGCGGCACGTCAACGGATGTGTAATTGGCGCAAGATTTTGCCCCACGATACGAGCGGCCTCCGCGGCGATTTCGTGGCCGTACTGCTTGGCGTGGGCGAGCGTTCCGCGGGGCGAGGGATTGGCGTCCGCGCCGCAACCGATCGTGATGAGCGCGACCGCGCCCCGGTGGCTCTGCTGAAATTCTGATTGCGCAAAGCCGGCCCAATCGCCGCAAACCTTGTTAAAATCGCCGCGGAGCGTGGTGCAGTGGCAGGCGTAATTGGCCACGACGGCGATCAATTGCCCGTCGATCGAACTCGCGCGAAGGACGGGAACGGAGTGGTCGGTCGGCCCACCCGGCGTGCGGCGATTCTGGGCGAACCCGGCCGTCCCGGCGCCCCAGGCAAGATAGCCCGGGCGACGGGCGCCAAGCGCTTCCAGGGCCACTCGCTCCAAGCGGTCGGTGAGTTCCCCCGTGTAGCGCTCGATTCGGGCCTGTTGCTCTTCCGGGAGCTTCATGGCGAAGAGGTTCGAGAGGGCGCCGCTCAGGCAGGGGGCGGCGTGGGTATGCGAGGAGCAAAGGGCGAAGCGTTCCGGTGGCAAACCGGTCTTTCGGTTAAGGCGCGCCGCGACTTCGTCTGTGACGTGCGCGGGAACCCCGACGTTATCGACGCTGACCAGGATGGCGAACTCGCGGTCGCCGTTCCCGATCGCGAGGGCTTTGGCGAAGATGGGCGCTTCCACGCCTTCCGACTCGGACTTCCGCACGGCGTACCCGCTCAGGCGAATCGGGCCGCTGGGCGTGATGTCGATTTGGGCCGCGCCAATCTGAAAGAGCTGGTCCGGTCGCGCGGCGCCGGCGAAGGCGTCCCCGAAAAACGCCATCGCCAGCGCGCAGATTGGCGCCAGACGCGAGCGAATCGAGCGCTTCATTTTTCGGGAGGATGAATTGGATGTCCGCGCCGCCCCCCCCCCGCGCTTACAATTGGTCTTCTTTATTCTTGAAGAGCAGGTTGAACGTGGTCATTGAGCCATAGCAGCGCGAAATGTATTGTTGAAGTTCCACTTTGTCGCCGTCGGTGAGCTTTTCGTGGGCGTTGATCTTTTGCTCCAGAACGCGGAGGTTGTTCCGCATCATGACGATCTTGTGGAAAAAGACCTCGAGCGGGACCTCCTTCGTTTGCAGCGTTGGGTCGGCGGGGTGCAGGACCATGTGACCCGCGTGCCAGCGCTGGCCGAGTTGATCGACGAAAGACTCTGGCTTTTCCAAGCCCAATTCCTTGATCGCGGCGGCAACAATCTGGTCAATAAAGCCAGCGAGGGTTCCTTCCAGCCCGGAGACCGCGACCACCGGCTCTGCCGGTTCGAGCCCGCTGCTGATCGGCTCGACCGTCCGCTTGCCGTCGTCAAAGATCAGTTCGGCGGTGTGTTCTGAGATGGTCTTGACGGTCCCCACTCCGTATTGGGGATGCCGCGCTTTCATACCGACATGGAGGGCTTCGATTTTCATTTTCAATTGGAATTCCTGCGTTCGATGACACATGATATATAAAACCAGATCAATTTTAAAAGAAAGCCATCCAATGAGCCGCCGAGGATTCGTAATGACCGTTTGCCTTTTCCTGGTGGCGCTCACCACGCCGCTCCACGCCCAGTATTCCAACCCGCCCGGGCTGCCCGCCAAAGCGTCGAACCCCCAAAAGCCGAAAGAGCCATTGGCGCTCAGCGTCGAAATCGGCGCGGTTGTGCGCAAATACGTCGAAAAGCGGTTGCTGGTGTCAGGCGGGGTATTCCCACTCCGGGACGGCGCTCAGGTGCTTTCTCTTAGGATGACGGGGTTGCACGACCAAACGGTCACCAGCGTGGCTACCAACGTCTATGTCACCTGCGCCGAATTCCGCGGGACCGATGGCCTGAATTACGACGTGGACTTCTACGTGCAGGGGAGGCCTGGGCTGTTTAACGTCATTATGCAGCCGCGCGTCCACATCGCCGACAACAAACCTCGCTACGAGTGGCGCGAGGGCAAGAACGGCTATTGGACCCCGTCGCCCGTGAAACCGCCGCCAGAAAAAAAGGCCCCTGGCGCTCCTTCGCTCGCGCCGCGATCCGCGCCTTAACAGGCCGTTAGAGTTGAGCCTTTGTCACGGCGCACTTTAAGGAGCTACTAGATTTACCTCGACGCCAAGCGATCGGACTGGGATTGCGCGGCGACGAACGGCTAAGCATTTGGCGCGTGAGCGCCTGCCTGCCGTTAACGCTCGGAGTTTTCCGCGATTCGCCGCGGGTCAACGATCTTGAGCGCACTCCATTCACCGGTTTCCAGAGCACCCACCAGCGCCCGTGCCTTGATTTTTCCGGCGTTTTTCTGGGCGAACGGCGCCGAGTACTTTTGAGCGGTCGGCGCGAGTTGGCCGCCGGGCAAACGCGGGTCACCGCTTTCGAGGCAATAATAAATCGTACCAGCGGGAGCGTTGAGGCTGATTTGTCCGTTGTCCAACTTCGCGGCCGGCGCGGCGATCTGAGGAAAAAGGTGGCGCCGCTGGAATTGCTCGATCACCACCGCGGTGCGTTGCGGAAAGTACTCGGTTAAGAGCCGCTTGATCTCCGGCTTCCAGTGCTGTTCAACGTCGTAATCCTCGAACGGTCCGATGCGGTAGGGATGGATATCCTTTCGGTAGCTTCCCCAACGCGCGGCTTCGGCGACTACGGCGGGCGCCAGCTCCTGGGCGCGGCGCTGGTAACGCTCCGCGGCTCGCTCCGGCGTCAAAGCCCCCCCATCAAAGAGATGGCGTTGAACTCGGTCCGCAAAGAGCAGCCGAAACTCGGGATTCTCGCTGAGTTTATGGAACAGCCGGGGCGGACTTTGATCGTCATCGTAGTCGATCGAATCATCCCGGACGCCTTCCAGCGTGCGCTCGCCGTCCCAAATGAAAAACTGGAACGGCCCGTCGGTATCACGCCGGCGAGCGGCGTACCAATTCGAGCTGTGGTCCCAATCAGCGTTGGCTCCGTAAAAATTGGCGATCATGTAGTCGATGAATTCGGGCAGATCGAGATACGGTTTGAAGCGTTCGTATTTGGCGGCGGTTTCCAGGCCGGCGTTCGCCAGAGCGAGCATGTGGTTCCATTCGGCGTGATCACCCGAGAGAAGCTTCTCACCCTTGCGCGACTCGTAATCCTCCGGGGAGCCGCCTTCGTTGGCCGCCACGAACGGAGCGCTCGGGCGTTCGGTCAAATCGTACACGCCCCAGTATAAGCCGTTCAGATAGAGATGAACGAAAAAGCCGCGGGCCGACGGGTGTTTCATCGCGCGCAGCGTGTCGCGCATCCACTCGTCCCGCGCATAGTCGGCGCGCCGGCGCTCCTCGGCGCTCCAGTGGAGCCACGAATTATTGTTTCCGCCGCGCAGGATAACCGTGCTGAATTCTTGGGCTCCATCCGCTCCAAATAATGGAAACCGCAGAAGGCGCGGGCCGTACTCTTTTTTAAAGACCAGGCGAAAGGAATGCTTAGGACTCTCGGCGGGCTTACGATTCCATCCGCCTTGAGTTCGCAAACCGCAATTGATTTGAAACCCCGCGCGGCCATCCGGGTAAATCAACTCGACGGACGCCGGCCGCTCCCAGGCGCTGCCGTTTTCTTTCGGGTTCGCGTAAATGCCCGACTGGTTATCGAAGAGGCTCGCTTGGTCGGCGCTGATCGAGACGGTGGGCAACGCGCGCAACGCGGCCGCCAAAGCGTCCCGGGTGGTGGAGCGAGCGCCGGCTTGCGACTTCACTAAGTAATAGGACACCACCGGCACGCCGTTGGTTTGTCCCCAGGATGTCGGGAACCCGGCTCCAGTTTGATCGATGACTTGCGCGGGGAAGATGTAGGAATAGGCGTGAACTTCCGAGGGCGCCAGACCCGGCTTCGTGGCCACGGTGCGCAGCACGGTGGTCATGGATAGAGTAATCGGATTTTGGTACGGAATGCCCGAAGCCTCGCTCGGTGTGGCGCCGTTTGTGGTATAAAAGATGGCCGCGCCTTTGGTATCGCTCGTGAAGGTGACGGTGATCGGATGGTCGTACCAGCCTCGCTTTTGATCGGGTTTCGCATGAGCGGTCGTTTGCGTGACCGAAGCGAGCTTGGGCGAACGAGGTTTGGCTTTTGTGGGGAGATCATCGGCTCCGTCCGAATCTGTGGGTGAGGCGCCAAGGCTTGACGTCACGGTCCCGAGCGGTACGAGTAAGGCGACGGCAAAGCCGAGCCAGACCCCGAACACCGAATTGAAGCGCTTCATCCGGGAAAACCTTACGCTTGATTCAGGCGCACGACAATCGAAGAACCGGGCTTCAAGCGCAGGCGCTTCGCGGCATGTCCGGCGTTGACCGCAATTTCGAGAAATCCGCTCGAGCCGATGATGCCAAGGGGGCGGCCAGCCTTGACGGCCTGGTAGCAGGCCGCCAGGCGAAAGGCGGCATGGCCCCGGACGGCGATCCTCGCGTCAACCATCGAATTCACGGGAAGGTTCGACGCGGAGATGTTGGAAATCGCATTTCCGAAATGATCGACGCACATCACCTCGCCGCGAATCTCCCGGAGATCCGCCGTTGGCGCGGGCCAAGGCAAACGAATGAAATCGTCGCCGGCCGGCCCGAGAGACTGGATTGGGACGCCCAAGCTCAGGTGGGCGGCCACTGGCGCAAAAATGTCGCGCCCATGAAAGGTTTGACTTACCGGTAAGCGCCAGTAGCGGCTGTTTTCCAATCGGCACACCCGATGGATGGTTTCGTTTCGGAGCGCCCACGAGAGCAGGCCATTATCCGGACCGACGAAATGGTAGTTATTGGTCTCCACCGCGATCGCCGGGCGCGCGCTGCCGACGCCCGGATCGATCACCGCGACATGGACCGTTCCACGGGGAAAGCAGTAATAGCCGGCCGCGAGGACGAACGCGCCGCGGCGAATGTCCCCGGGCGCGAGGTCGTGTGTGATATCTACCACCTTTGCGTTCGGATCGACGCTGGCGATGACCCCTTTCATCGCGCCGACAAACCAATCGCGAGAACCAAAATCGGTCGTCAGGGTAATAACGCTCATCTCGCCAAAGCCACGCCGGCGGAGCGTAACGTTACCTTGGCGTACGCACAAATGAGTTTATCGAGTTCGTTTGCGGAGCGCGGGTGGCAAAACGCGGCGACGAGGGGGGGCCGAACCTACGGCGCCAACGGCTGCGCCGCCCGGATGCGAAAGAATCGTTGACCCGGAACGGGCGCCTCCGGGATCGGAAGCGTGAGAGTCGTAAGACCCGAATTCGCGGTTAACCAACCGAGACCGATGTCGGTCCATTGATTCGTCAAGCCGAGGGCGCTGGCTGCCTCAATGCGGTAGGTCCTGGTCGGGCGAGTCGTCCAAGTCAACTGCAACGCGTCAGACTCCCGCGTGGGCGCCAGCGAGACAATGCGCAGGTAATCGTTTGGATCGGTGGGGTCGGTGTCGGCGAGGTATTCTTCCAAGTCAGTTACACCGTCATGGTCGTAGTCGCCGGTCGCGCTGAAAACGTCGAGACTCGTCGCGTACGTCAACTCCCAGGCGTCAGGGATGCCGTCGCCGTCCGAATCCTCGCCCGGATCGATGGAATCCGCCTGAATGAAAAAGGCGCTGCCTTCCAGGCTGATCCAGCCGGCGTTGGCGCTGTAAATCGCGCCCGATGCCCGACCGGTGAGGAAATCGACGCGCGCCGCCCCAACGCCCTCGAAGTTCAGCCAACCGACGTTGGCGGCGTACGCGAATCCGCGGAGGTTGCCGGCGGAGTCAACGTTAACACCAAAATCATTCGCCGAGTCGTTTTGGTAGTGGACGCGGTTCGCCGGATGCCCGCTTCCGAGGTTGATCCAGCCAATTTGTGGCCCATAAAGGAAACCGGAACAAATGTAGCGGCCGATCTTTGCTCCCGAAGCGGCGTCCGGGCGCCAATTGATCCAACCGACGCTGTCGCCCCAGGCGAAGGAATTCGTGGGGTTGATATTCGATTGGGCCAGAGCCGAGGCGGCGAGCACGCTCGCCAGCATTGAGAATATTCCCACGCGTGCGAATCGTTTCGAGCGCGGCGTGGGCGCGCCGTGCGCTGGGCGGGCTGATCGCTCCGGGTCAGGCGCGGCGGTATTCATCGTATGACGCTGGGCGCGAGTTGGCGCAACCGTGGGTCGATTGGGCGGCAGAACGCCGGCGGCCGAGCAGTCGCGTAAAAAGTTTGGTTAATTTGGCGGCCGCGCAGCGCTGGCGGCGCGGCGACGCGACCTTGAAAAAATGACGGACCTTCATCGGGCGAATAAATATAGGTTCAATAATCGAAGTTCATCCAAGGGTTGGAGACCTGGTCGGTGGGGACGCCACTGAAGATCGGCCCGAGGGTGGCGGCGCCGCTGCTAAAGTAGTTGATCGTACTGTTCGCGGCGGTGTTGCGAATCAGCAGATTGCCGGCCGCGTCCACGCTGACGCCACGATCGTTCGCCGCGACGTGATTGTCTTTGATGCAATTATCAACTCCGGTGACATGGATTCCGGCGGCGTCGCGAGCGTTGAAGTTATTGTTGCACTGGTCGCCGGTAATGGTGCATTGCGAGGTCGCCAGGATGCCGTCGCCGGCATTGCCGAGCGCGGCGCAATTGCTGACGGTGCTCCCGTTGCCGACGCGGATCCCCGATCCGACGTTGCCGCGCGATCGGCAGTCGTCAACCTTGGATTCTCCTCCCGCAGCGATGCCATCCTGGACGTTCGCGGACGCCAGACATTTGTTTAGGTCGGCGTTGGCGCCGGCCACGATCCCGTTCAGGCCGTTGCTGATCGCGGCGCAGTCGCTGAACTCGCACGAGCCGCCGCAAGAGTATCCCGATCCGAGGTTGTAGGAGCTAACGCAATGAGTGAGGCGGCTGCGATCGCCCGTCACGATCCCGTGAATTGAATTTCCGCGCGCGGCGCAATCGTTAAGAGTCCCATCACTTGCCAAGCTCACGCCAATTCCCGTATTCGATTGGAACTGGCATCGATTGACGGCGCAACTCGCCCCGGCAATCAACCCGGCGCCGTTGTTCGAGACTCGCAGATCGTCGAACCGACACTCGGCGGCATTGGTCGCGGCGACGCCGACGCTCCAATTGCGGATGGTCCCGTCGCGTACCGCGACGTTCTGAGCGCCGTCGGAAATTGTGATTCCACCGGTCGCTTGAGTAGCGCCCGCGAGGACGAATCCCATTAGATCCAGAGTGACGTCGCTGGCGGAAATCGAGATGCCCTGACCACCGGTCAGATTGGTGGTGAGGTAATAGGAACCGGGCGCGGTGATCTGGAACGGCAGCGAGCCGATCGGGGTGCGCGGCTCAATTTGGGCGAGGGTTTTCATGGTCGGCCCAGGGGGACCGGGCGGAATCAAACTGCCTTGCGCCAAGGTGGATGCGGAATTGACGAACCAACCGCAAACAGCGATGAGAGCGAGAGAGAGCTGGGGTAATTTCATACGGGCCAAACGGTTAAATTGGAACGTAATGCCGCCTATTGCAGGCTGGCGGTCGCGGCGGTGCTCATCCGGCCCCAATCTGCGTTGCCCGGACTATTCGGGATCGGCACCGTCAAGCACGCGATGGTGCGGGGATCGCTCAACTTCCAATTCTCGACGTGGCCGTCCGCGAAACTCAATGGGAAGACGTTTTGGTGTCTGGTCGCCGGGCTTTCCAAGAGGCCGTGGTTGCCGGTCATGTCCACCGGAAACCAACCGTCGTTGATGGTCCGCTCATGTTCATCAATGAAGACAAAGGCCTTCGTGGGGGATGGCGTGACGATATCCTCTTCGCGCAGAAAGACCCGGAAATCATCCTCCCCGGGCAGCGCGCGCCCGCCCATCCAGCCGTTGATCGCATAGCTGCGGACCCGGCGGACACCGGCGGTGACGCTGCGATCCGCTGGACACTGATATACGGAAGTTGAAAGGGCGTAGGGAAAGAGTGAACCCTTGCGCAACGTGTTGAGATTCGTCGAGTCGAGGACCCCGGATTCGACCTGGCCGTAACTGTCATCGACCGAGCCGCGCACCCAGGCGTTCGAATTGACGCCCCCACCCAAGCTATAGAAATAACTTTCCGGCAGCCTTCCGTTGTCCTGGGAATACATGAGCCAGGCGAGGGTCAACTGCCTGGTGTTGTTGGAACAAGCCGTACGCGTTGCCTTGGCTTTGGCGCGGGCCAGGCCCGGCAGCATCAAGCTGGCGAGGATTCCGATGATGGAGATCACGACTAACAACTCGATTAATGTGAAGGCATGTTTTGTCCCGGCCTTCACAGGGATCCCCTGCTTGATGAACTTCATTAGGTATGGTAATGCAATTTTCACTATTGACGGGAATTAGCAACGAACACAGAAGCTCTTGCGGAGTCACTGCAAGGGCGAGCGAACCGGAGCGGAAACCCGCTCACGGAATCATCTCGTTTCGGCACTCACCGAACTGCACGCGCGAGCGGTCTTCAGCCATTTTTTGACTGCGACGCGCTCGTCGTTCTCATTCTCAATCACGGTTCGTGATTTAGCAAGATATGTGCCAAAAGGCGTAAATGGGGTATATGCCCTAAAACGGGACCGCCGCCCACCCCACGCTTCTCAAATCCGTCGGCGGGGTTTGGGACTGGTCGGGGAAGACCAGGGTATTCGCTGACGCGCTGTAAGTCGGAACACTGGAAGGCGTTGGATCGCGCGAACCCCAGGGAGCGGGAGGGCGCGCGGAAAGCCGCCGAAGGCGGTCACGATTTGAAGTCGCGGACGTGAAACGCGGTTGTGCCGACAACGATGAAAGTAACGTTAAAGGCCATCAAGACGCACAGAGACTGGGTGATATCCCACCACGAGATGGGTTGGGCGAACATTTTCTGCCACACGTGCAAATGGTAAGTCAGGAACCAATGTTGGATCTCCCGGAAGTACGGAATATTCTGCATTATGAAGTTCACAAAGACGAACGAAAGCGCGAGAATCGTCGCCGCGGCGGGCTTGACGTTAAAGCAGGAAAACATGAACGCCAGGCCCATCACGGTGCCAGCCGCGAGGGCGATCATCGCGTGCGCGCCCAGGTAATGTTCAAAACCGGCTCCGGCCGAAAATAGGCTGAAGATTTCCCCGGGAACGAAAACAAAGAGACCGCGCCAGGGAAACCAAAAAGAGGCGAAGACGATCCCGAAAACGCCCAACGCAAACGCCAGCGCGCCCGAAAAGATCGCGCCGGCCAGCCATTTCAAGCCGAGCAGCCGAAAGCGCGAAATCGGCCGCGCGAGAATCATGCGCAAGGTTCCGTCCTCGACCTCCTTGGCCACCAGATCGCCGCCGACGAGCGAGACGTAGAGCGGCAGTAAGATATAGGCGAGCGGAAAAAGCATGACCGTAGCCACCGTCAGGCTGGACAAGTATTGCTCGGCCAAATAGCCGTTTCCCTCCAGCGTGCGCATCATGTTCCGCGACGCCGGGGAAAAGCGGAACATCAAGATGATGACGTTTTGGGCGAGGAGGAACATCAGGAAACCAATGTAGGTTCGTTTTTTGCCGAACAGTTTCCAGAGTTCGTTGCGCAGTTGAAGGTAAAACATGAGGGCGATTCAGGCCGCGGCGGTGTCTTGGTTTTCGGATCGTTTCATCAAGTCGAGATAGAAGGCTTCGAGCGTCTGCTCTTCCGCCGCGATCTCGTGGACCGGCAGACCCAAGGTGACAAGGTGGCGGACGATTTGTTCGGTCCGCGCCTCCGGCGCGAGCGCGATCAGTTTCCCCTCGCGCTGATCGGCGATCAGTCCCGCGTCGCGCAAAAGGGCGCAGGCTCGCGCGAAGTCGCTCGTTATCAGTCGAACCCAGCGTTGTTTGGTTTTGGCGTCCGCCAGGGTTCCCTCGAATTCTTTCCGGCCGCGGTTGAGGACGGCGATGCGGGTACAGAGTTGCTCGACCTCATTCAGGAGATGGGAGGAGAGCAGGATGGTCAGTCCCAATTCACGTTGCAGCCGCAGAATGGTGTGACGCATTTCATGGATCCCCTCCGGGTCCAGGCCGTCGCTCGGTTCATCAAGGATGAGCAACTCGGGCTGGGGAAGGAGCGCCTGCGCCAACGCGAGTCGGGCGCGCATGCCGTGCGAATAAGTGCGAACCTTCGAGTTCTCACGTCCGGTCAATCCGACCCAGTCAACGACCTTGAGGATTCGCGCGCGCGTCGTGCGCGCGGTGTAGTGGCTCAGTATCTCCAGGTTGCGCCGGCCGCTGAGGTAATCATAAAACATCGGCGACTCGAATATGGCGCCGACCTTTTGCAACGCCTGGCGTCGTTCGGCGAACACATCGTGGCCGCAGATCCGCGCCTGGCCGGAGGTCGGCCACACCTGGCCGAGCATCATGCCAATCGTCGTGCTTTTGCCCGCTCCGTTATGGCCGAGCAGGCCAAAGATTTCGCCGCGCGGGACTTGCAGCGTCAGTTCATGGACGGCGACTCGTTCGCCGAACTTTTTGTGCAGCTCGCGGAGATCGATCATGGCTGCTTTTGGATCGTGCCTTCAACCACCAACAGGTTCTTCAAATGGCCGTCGGCGTAAAGATAGTTGACGCCTTTTTTATCGCCCCGGGCCTTGTGGAAGGACTCTTTGTCGTACGCGAGCGGGATTTGATGCGGGTCAAAGTCCAAGCCGAAGGCCGACAGGTGGTCCGCGTCCTGGCCGTTGAGGAGAAAATTCCACGAATAGCTGGAACCGGTTTGCTCAAAGATCTGATGGGTGTCGGACGGGCACCGAAGGATGCGGTTCGCGCCGAGGTAGTTCGTCAGAACGATGTCGATGCTGAGCTGGTCGTTTGAGCCGGCCGGGGCGTTCGTGCTGATTTGCCGGTCATAAATTCGCGGCAGGCGGTTATTATTGTCCTGCACGTAGAGTTGGAGCGAGATGCCAATCTGGTGAAGATTGCTCAGGCAAACCGTCGAGCGTCCGGCCTCTTTCGCCCGTCCTAAGACCGGCAGTAGCAAGCCCGCCAGGATGCCGATGATCGCGATGACCACAAGCAATTCAATGAGTGTGAAGGCGGCGTCGGCGCCTTCCTGCCAGATTCGCGCCGCTGGCGGAGGACCGCGGCGCAGCGATCGGCGTCCGGCGTCTGTGGCGCGATGGATCATCGCGGCGGGCCGGGCCGACGAAACAAACGTCCACTTTCCATCGACCGCTGCAGTTCCTCAAGAAGCGGGGCGGCTTCGGCTTTGGTGGCGGCGGAACTTTGGCCATAAAACGACTTAAGCCCCATGGTGACGATTTTCTTCTGCAGCTCGTCGCTGAAGGCCGGCGGCCCGTTGGTATCGGCCGCCGCGCGGTCGTCCGGGTTGTCGTTCGCCTGGCTTTCCCGCGCCTCGCGAAGACGCCGGATTGAATCCTGAATTCCCCGCCGGCGCTGGTCTTCCGGGAGCGACTCGAAGGCGGTCAACATTTGCTTGAAGCCGGTCGGCATCGTCGCCTCGACGAAGGCGGTTTTCTCCTCTTCCGTCATGACGGCGAACCAACGCGACCACTCATGGTCCAGGCGGGCGCGGCGCCGCTCATCTGGGGAAAGCGCGTTGAGCCGGTCCGCGATGGAACGCAGGGCGCGAGCACGGTCACGGGGATTCAACGCCGCCAAATCGACGGAATGCAAGTACGCGCGTACCTTATCGCCAGTGACTTTAAGGTGGCGCGCCAAGGCGAATCCACCCCACGCGAGCAACCACGCGCCAAGAACGGCGATGGCCGCGTAGGCGATTGGACGGTGGCGCTGAGTCATCATCTACCAAGAGTGTAGGCGACAGGTGGTTTTGCGCCATGAGAAAGTGACTGCTCGAGAATCGCAGGCCAAGCTCCCCGGACGCAGGGGAAGCCCGGCGCGCCAACCGGAAGAATACCGGTTGCCCGCCGGGCTAGTTATCTTTCGTTTGCCAGATTTTCTTGATTTGTCGGTCTTGGGCCGTAACTTGCCCGCCATGTTATTAACGGAAAATCGGACGACAACTTCGGCGGCGGCCAACCCCGTGGATTCGTCGGGCGGGGCAAGCTGCCCGGGGCATCCCGATCGCTTCGTCCGGCGTCATATCGGGCCGGACGAGTCGGAGATTAAAGCGATGGTGGCGACACTCTCGTTCGCCAGCCTCGATCAACTGATTGATGCCGCAGTGCCGGCCAGTATCCGATTGCCCGCTTCGTTGATCCTGCCGGAGGCGCAAAGCGAGTACGCGGTCTTGGCCAAGCTCAAGGCCATGGCGGGCAAGAATCAGGTTTTCCGTTCCTATCTTGGCCTGGGCTATCATGACTGTATTACCCCGGGGGTGATCCAGCGCAATGTCCTCGAAAATCCCGGATGGTACACCCAGTACACGCCTTATCAGGCGGAGATCGCGCAAGGACGGCTGGAGGCCTTGCTCAACTTTCAGACGATGATTTGTGATCTGACCGCGCTCGAAATCGCGAACGCGTCGCTCCTGGACGAGGCGACCGCTGCGGCTGAGGCAATGACCATGTGCCACAGCGTCAAAGGAGCGCCCGGACGCAACCGGTTTTTCATCTCGCGAACCTGCCATCCCCAGACGATCGACGTGGTTAAGACCCGCGCGGTTTGCCAGGGGATCGAAGTGATTGTCGGCGATCACCACAGCGCTCGAATGGATGGAACCTACTTTGGGGCGCTCGCGCAATATCCCGCGACCGACGGAACGGTTTTTGACTACGAAGAGTTCGCGCGCCTGGCGCATGAGGCCGGGGCGATGTTCGTGGTCGCGGCGGACCTTCTGAGCCTGACGCTACTGCGGCCGCCCGGGGAATTCGGGGCTGACGTGGCGGTCGGCAATTCGCAACGCTTCGGCGTGCCGCTGGGCTATGGAGGGCCGCACGCGGCGTACTTTGCGACGCGTGACGCCTTCAAACGGCAGATGCCGGGGCGCTTGGTCGGCGTCTCGAAGGATTCCCGCGGCCGGCCGGCGCTGCGTCTTTCCTTGCAGACCCGGGAGCAGCACATTCGGCGCGAAAAAGCCACGAGCAACGTTTGCACGGCGCAGGCGCTTCTGGCGAACATGGCGGCGTTTTACGCGATCTATCACGGACCGGAAGGGCTCACGCTAATCGCGCGGAGGGTTTACCTCATGGCGCACATCCTCGCGGCCGGGTTGGACCGCCTGGGCCATCGCGTGAGCGCCGGGCCCTTTTTCGACACGGTCCGGGTGGCGCCGGTGGGGCGTCAAGTTCAGGATATACTGCAAAACGCCCAGCTTCGGCGGATCAACCTGCGGGCGTTCGAGGACGGCTCGATCGGGATCGCGCTGGACGAGACGGTGGGGGAGGCGGATTTGCGCGATTTATTCGAGGTATTCAATGGCGGCCACCCGTCCGGAATTGATCTCGATGAATTAGCCCGGCAGGCGTCGTCGGAGCCGCTCGGCGCCCTGGCGCGCCAAAGTTCCTTTTTAACCCATCCGGTCTTCAATCGGCACCATTCGGAGACCAAAATGCTGCGCTATTTGCGGCGGCTGGAAGCGCGGGACCTCTCGTTGACGACGTCAATGATTCCGCTTGGTTCCTGCACGATGAAACTGAATGCGACCTCCGAGATGTTCCCCGTCTCCTGGCCGGAATTCAGCAAGCTGCATCCGTTTGCGCCCGTTTGGCAGGCGGAGGGATACCGCGCGTTGTTTGGCGAACTGGAGGATTGGCTTGCGGAAATCACCGGGTTTGCCGCGGTCTCGCTGCAGCCGAATTCCGGCGCGCAGGGGGAATTCGCGGGATTGCTGGCGATCCGCCGGTTCCATGAGCAAAGGGGGCAGGGCCATCGCCAAGTCTGCCTAATCCCGCAATCGGCGCACGGCACCAATCCCGCCAGCGCGGTGATGGCCGGCATGAGCGTGGCGCCGGTGGCCTGCGACGCGAACGGCAACATCGACGTCGCGGACTTGCGGGCCAAGGCGGAGGCGCATCGGGACGATTTGTCCGCCCTGATGGTGACGTACCCCTCAACGCACGGCGTCTTCGAAGAGAGCATCAAAGAGATTTGCCAAATCATCCATGAATGCGGCGGGCAGGTCTATATGGATGGCGCGAATCTCAACGCGCAAGTGGGCCTTTGCCGGCCCGCGGACATGGGCGCGGACGTTTGCCACGTGAACTTGCACAAGACGTTTTGCATTCCGCACGGGGGCGGCGGGCCGGGCATGGGGCCGATTGGCGTGGCGGAGCATTTGGTTCCGTTCCTGGCGGGGCACGCGGTGGTGACCCTGGAAGGGCGGGCGGCGTCAGGGGCGGTTTCCGCGGCGCCGTGGGGCAGCGCGGGCATCCTGCCCATCTCCTGGGTGTACATCGCCGCGATGGGCGGCGAGGGCCTCACGCTGGCGACCAAGGTGGCGATCCTCAACGCCAACTATATCGCGGGGCGGCTCGCGCCCTATTTTCCAACGCTCTACAAGGGTCACGGCGGGTTGGTCGCGCACGAATGCATTCTTGACCTGCGGCAATTCAAGAGCGTGACGGTTGAGGACGTCGCGAAACGCTTGATGGACTATGGTTTTCACGCGCCCACGATTTCCTGGCCGGTGCCGGGGACGATGATGATCGAGCCGACCGAGAGCGAAGCGAAAGATGAGCTTGATCGGTTCTGCGACGCGATGATCGCGATATACGCCGAGATCAAGGCGATTGAATCCGGGCGGGCGGACAAGCAGAATAATCTGCTTAAGAACGCCCCGCACACCGCGGACGTGGTGGCCGGTGACGCTTGGAACCGGCCGTATTCTCGCGAGCAGGCGGCGTATCCCGCGGCGTGGCTCCGGGAACACAAATTCTGGCCCCCGGTCGGTCGAATCGACAACGTTTTCGGTGACCGCAATCTGGTCTGCTCGTGCGTCGGGATGGAAGCCTATCAGTGAGCGGCTTTCCGGTCGGTCCCGTCGGGCTAGCTTTCAGAGATCAGAGCGAGGGCCGTTCTAGCGGCGGCCACCAACGCGTTTGCCCGCGTCGCAAGCGTGAAGTCGGAAGGCGCCTCGAGCGTGTAACTGAGGCGCGTTTTGGTCTGGATTAAGAAGAAGGATTCCGGCCATTGCGGTCGCGAGCGCGGATCAAGATTGGGACGGATGATGCCATTTTCGGCCTCGCGGCCTTCGATCAGCGGGGAGGGGTCAATCGGGCAGACCGGCTGAACACCGGCGATCATCGCCTCCGCCAGTGATGGCTGCGCGTCGGGGTTCAATTCATAAAGGTAGAATCCGTGCGCTTCCCAATCCTCGTGCAAGCAAAGGGTCAACTCAAACTGTGGCTGACGGCGAAGCCACGCAACGTGCGCGCGAATTTCGGCGGACTGTAGGTGGCGGTAATCACGGTTCAAGTCGAGGCCCTGGGCGTTTTCGCGTCGGTTAAGCTTAAAACCCGAAGGGTTGAGGCAGGGGCAAACCCAGAGATCAAGATTCTCCGGCCACGAGTTTTCCTCGAGCAGTCGGCGTACCGCCAGCGGGCCGGCCGGTTCGTCGCCGTGAATGCCGGTGGAGAGGTAGGCCCTTTTCCGGGCGGCGCCGGTGGACCGCCGAAACGCGACCAATTCAGGTCCGGCTTCGACCGGGATCGTGTCAATCTGCCACCCGTAGGCGGCGGCGGAGCGAAGGCCACCCGCCAAGACCGCGTCGAGATCGATCTGCTCGCCGGCGTAGCGGTCTTTGTTTATGCCCAGCCGTTGCATGGTTTGCCGCAACTCGCCGCATCCTGGAAGTTACCTCAGTCCTGGTCGCTGAAACCGTGCTTGTCCCACGCCGGGTCGAGGCCGAGATCGGCCAGCATTTGCAGGTCTTTCTCCACCGGCTGGTTCAGCGTCGTGAGATAGTTTCCCACCATCATCGCGCTGGCGCCAGCCATGAAGATCATGCTCTGCGCGTCGCGCAAGTTCACCGTGCGCCCGCCCGCGATCATAATCTCCTGGCGGGGCAGGATGAAACGGAAACAGGCGATGGTCTTGAGGATTTCGAGCGGCGCCAGTGGCTCGCGATCCGCGAAAGGGGTGCCCGGGATTGGGTTGAGAATGTTGATCGGCACGATATGGGCGCCCAACTCACGCAGTGAGAAAGCCAACTCACAGCGATCCTCGCGCGTCTCGCCCATTCCGAGGATGCCGCCGGAACAAATCTTGATGCCGGCTTGTTTCAAGTGCTGAATCGTTTGCACTCGTTCCTCGTAGCTGTGGGTCGTGCAAACTTCCGGGAAAAACCGCCGGGAGCTTTCGAGGTTGTGGTTGTAACACTCGAGGCCGGATTCCTTGAGGCGGTCGGCGACCTTTTGGCTGCGGATAATGCCCAGCGAAGCATCGGGTCGCGCTTCACCGTTCTGTTTCAGTCGCTCCAGCCGGTCGCAGATTTCATCCAGGACCGGGCCTTCATCGAGTCCCCGCCAGGCGGCGACCAACCCCAACGCGGTGACGCCATTTTTCTTCGCCTCGGCCGCCGCCTCGAGTACCGGGCTGGATTCCACCAGCCCATAGCGCGGCGCCTCCGTCTGGTAGGCGGCGGATTGAGAGCAGAAGCGGCAGTTCTCGGAGCAAGCGCCGGCCTTGACGTTGACGATCGAGCAGAGATGCACCTTATTGCCTTTGAAGCGCTCGCGGATGCGGTTCGCCCAGGCCAACAAATCGAAGATGTCGGACGCGTTGTCCAACTCGAACAACCAGGCGCCTTCCTCGCGCGTGATCGAGCCGCCCGCCAAGACCCGGTTGCCCAATTCGCCGAGCCGGGCGTGGGCGCTCACGTCAATCACTTCGTCAATCATGATTGACACGGTAGCAGTCGGGCCGGCTTTCGCAAGCGCGGTTATCTTGCGGCGACCCCGTGGCTTCGACGCGTCATCGCAACACCGCGCGAAAACATCGTTTCGTGGCGCCAGTGGCCAACGGAAGTGAAACCTCGGTCGATTCCGCGTTCGCGGTCGTCGAGAATTCCAAGCGCCAGGCCGCCAGATCGTCCGAGCTTTCAATGGCGAACTTTGATCCGACGGGAGCGATAAGATCGAACGTGAACAAGCCATCGGCGCCGAGGCGAGGGTTTTGCAACTGAGGCGCCGCCTGGAAAGCGCTGACCGCGAAGACGCCCGCCGTCAGGGACCCTCGCGGTTTCGTGAAGATTAGGCCGGTAATTCGTTTCTGGTTGAGTCCCAACGCGCGCAGATCATACGAATTCTCGTACAAACCGAAGCCCAGATCATTGGCCCCGCCCGCCTCATACGAGAACGCGGCGCCGTTCGAGTTATTGCGGGCCAATCCTTGCACCGCCCGGAAGGGATGAGTGTCGAGATTGTCGTTAAACCCGCCCCCGTTGAACCAGTCAGGCACGACGACCCGGAGCGGCGGCGACTGCGAGCCGTCCTCGAACTCAAGATGAAGCGTTAGGCTCGAGGTGCCGCTTCCTCCGCTCACGGCGAGGTAGAGGCGTTCAATCAGCGCCGGGTTTACCAAGTTTAGCGCGTTGGTGTCCGAACCTCGGAGCAGTAACACATTCGGTTGGTTGTAGGGCTGAAGTTGATACAGGACGTTGGTGGTAATCTCGCTGGTAAATTGGCGGCTTTGGGGGAGACCATCGGCATGTCCCTGAAGGTTTGCTTCGAACCAACTAGCCCCGGCGCCATCGAACGTCGTCGAAAGCGTAGAACTGGCATTCTCCGAAACCACGTCGGCATTCCAGCCGGTTAGTGGCAGCGGAGTCGCGGTGTGGATGTCCGAGCGCACCCACAATCGCGCGGCTTGACTTTGCGTGGCGCCAGTAGCGTCCCGCGCCGAGACGCGGTACGTGCCGGTGTCCGTCACCTGCGGGGCGGCGATAATGAGCGTACTATTCGTCGCGCCGGTCAGGGCGAGGCCGTTTTTCGTCCACTGATAGTCCAGGACGAGATTTGTGGCCGAGACCGCTTGGATGCTTAATTGAACGTCGGTTCCGGCAACCACCGATTGGCTCAACGGTTGGCTGACGATTAGTGGCGCGGCCAGCGAGTTGGCAGCCGCGGCAAGGGCCGCCGACACAATCCAAAGGAAGGCGCCTGCGTTCGACCGCCGGCCAGGGACGGTCCGGCCCAGTCGGCAGAGCCTCCCAAGGGCCAGCGAGCGGATGGCACGGTTCATCATTCAGCAGAGAACGATGCGAGAATCCGCGTAGAATAACAGCCAAAAGCGGGACAAATCGCACTTGTCAGTTTGCACCGATAAAGTCTCCGCTGAGTGGCCGGAGACCCTGAAGCGATTGTCTCACGCCGTGGTGAACGAAGGTTCATTTGGCGCTTTTTTCGGCGGGGCGAAGCGGCTACGCTGCCTGGCAGAATGATCGTGGTCCCGGCCAACCTCCTCCGCAAAGATCGTCCCGCGCCGTTGGCGGGCGGGAAGGCGAGTCGGCGGACGGCCTTCACCCTGATCGAGCTTTTAGTGGTGATCGCGATTATCGCGATTCTCGCGAGTCTGTTGCTGCCCGCGTTGGCTCGCGCGAAGGCCAAGAGCGCGGCGATCTTCTGCTTGAACAGCATGAAACAGATCGGCCTGGCCGTCGGGATGTACACGCAGGATTACAAGGAGCGTCTGCCGCTCTGTGAGAACTGGGGCAAGGCCTGGGGTACGGATCATGCGCTGCGCACTGACAACATGTGGATGCCGCAGCTTTTGCAGCCATTTCTGAATCTTAAGTCCCTGCCGTTCTCCAACCTGCGAGGCTCGGCGACCAACGCGCTGCTGCCATGGATCTTCGCCTGCCCGTCCGGACTGAAGGGGAAAGACCCGGCGTCGCCGACGTTGAGTCAAACCTATTTGAATAACGATGGCGTCACCTATGTCTGGAACCACATCTATTTGACCGCGGACCGCGCCAGCTACGAAACGTCAAAGCCGGTCAGCGGCCGGCCGGATAATCAAGTCGTGGACGCGACGCGCGCGACGTTAGTCTGGGAAATGCCGTACTGGGACGCGGGCTACATGCCGCACAACCAGGGTATCAATTTGGTGTACGCCGATAACCATGCCGCGCGATTCAAGGGCAACCCGAAGGAATTCGATTGGTGGGCCTACCACAGCCGCGATGGTTGGGAGCCGCTGACTCCCTGACCGCATCCGTGATTTTTTGCGATGAAACAAAAACCGAAAATGAATACGTCCGCGCCGGTCACCGGCGTTTGGGAGAATCCCGTCAAACAACTGTTGCGCGAAGGCAAGCCCGCGATCGGGCTGGTCATCTCCGTGAATCACGTCGATGTCGCCGCGCACGCCGCGAATCTCGGGTTCGACTTCCTCTGGGTGGAGATGGAGCATACGCCGGTCTCGCTCGATACTCTGCATCAGATTGTGCTCGCGACCCGAGGCTTGAAGGCGATGCCGTTCGCGCGAGTCCCGGTGAATGAGTTATGGACCGCCAAACGCATCCTCGACGCCGGGGCGATCGGCGCGATTTTCCCCTTTACGAACTCCGCTGAGCTGGCGCGACAGGCAGTGTCCGCGTGCAAGTATCCACCGCTCGGTCGCCGCGGAGCGGGCGCGGACTTGGCCGGTTTGCGGTGGGCTCCGCCGGAGGGCTATTACGACTTTGCCGATCGCAACGTGATGGTGATTACGGTTATCGAAGACGCGCGAGCGCTCGATGAGATTGATGAAATTGCCGCGACGCCGGGAATCGACGTTATTTTCATCGGCACGAGCGATCTATCGTTTTCGCTTGGTTTGCGCGGCCGCCAGAATGAACCCAAGCTGCAGGCGGCCATCGATAAAATCGTCGCGGCGGCGAAGAAACACAACAAGCCGTTGGGCCGACCGGCGGCGACGCCCGAGGATATCCAACGCTACATGAAAGACGGGTTCTTATTCTTCATGACTTGCACGGAATTGGGACTGATGACGTCGGGGGCGCGGCAATTGCTTGGCCCGCTCGGCAAGTCGGCGGTGGCGCCAGGGCCTCAGACGCTGCTTTAACAACTCCCCGGGGCGGACGAGTCCGATCCTGCGGTGACGATTCCGAGCTGCTCCTGCCGACCTCAATCATAACGTGCGTTAACGATCGGCGCTGTCACGCCATCGCAAACCGAAACGGCGGTGGGGCGAGGCTCCGCCGAGCCGTGGAAGGTTCGATCAGGCCGCTTTCGACCGAAATTAGTCACGGCTCGCGCGAGCCTCGCCCCACCGCGATCCCGGTTACACCCGATTAGCGGGCGGCGGAATTCACCGGTGGTCGAGCGGTCGCCGCCTTGTCCAACGCGTCCAAGACAACGCCTGGGGTCAAAAGCGCGGGCAGGACCTGCGGCGCGGCGTTGGTGTCACTCGGATAGACTAGGACCAAAGGGACCCCGGCGCGGGCGAACTTTTTCAATTCGGCGGTAATAGCGTCGTTATAGTCCGTGTAATCGCCGATGAGCGCCAGCGCGTTGATCGTCTTAAGCTTGGCGCGGACGGAGGGGATTTCAATACTGGTGCGCGCGTTGACCTTGCAACTGAGACACCAGTCCGCGGTGAAATCGACGAAGACCGGCCGACCGGCCGCGCGCGCCTGAGCGACCGCTTCGGCGTTCCAAACTTCCCACGCGATGCCATCGGCGTCGCGATTGCGGGCGTCGCGAGACGCCGCCGCGGGCGGGGTCCGCCAATGCATGCCATCTTCAAGGGAGTAACCGTAGCTCACGGCAAGCAACAGGACGCACACGGCGCCCGCCAGCCCTCGGCGTTTGAAACCGCGCTGAATGAATTCGCCCCAAATCCAGGCGACGAGCGCCAGTGAGACGAGAAATAGGCCGAGCCAAAGAACCCCGTCTTTGCCGAAGCGCGCGGTGGCCAGCGTGAACAGCCAGATGGCGGTGGCCAGCATTGGGAAGCCCATCGCCACTTTGAATTTCTGCATCCATACCCCCGGCTTGGGCAGCAGTTTTAGCCACGCGGGATGCCAACTCAACACGACGTACGGGGCCGCGAGTCCGAGGCCGACGAATGAAAACATCAGGAGTATGATCGCGGGCGACTGGCTGAAAGCGAATCCGAGCGCGACCGCCAGGAAGGGAGCGGTGCAGGGGGTCGCCAGGACGGTCGCGAGAACGCCGTTAAAGAATGCGCCGGCGTTGCCTTCTTTGGCCGCCAACTCACCCGCGGCGTTCATGGCGCCACCGCCGAGCGTGACCTCGAAGACGCCGAACAGGTTCAACGCCACCAAGGTGACCAGAATCGTGATGCCGATCAGGAACTGAGGATTCTGAAACTGCATTCCCCAATTGGCGGTGCGGCCGGCTTGTTGAACGCCGATCACGATCGCCGCCAAGACCCAGAACGAAACCAGGACTCCGAGGCCGTACATCAGGCCCAGTTTTCGCATCGTATGGCCGCTTCGTTTCGACTGGCTGACAAAGCTCAGGATTTTCAGCGCAATTACGGGCAGGACGCAGGGCATGATATTGAGAATCAAGCCGCCGAGAAACGCGAAGCCAAGCATCACCAAAAGAGAATTCGCCGCGGGGGCGGGTGAGTCTGGATTTGTTGGCGGTTGGGACGTTTCACCCGCTGTCGTGCCTTCGTTGCTGGCGATCATCAACGTGGCCTCCATCGCGGCGGTCGGTTGGTCGGAGCCGGGTTGTTCAATTAAAAGACCGGGCAACTGGGTCGGCCACGCTTTCGTGTCCGCAGGCTTTTTGATGAGCTTGCGGACGCGGACTTGGCCGGGTTCGGCCGGGATTAGATCGACGGCGGCTTGGACATCGTAGGGGTCGCCGCTGTAGGGAAAGAAGTCCGCCTCTTTCAGCGGCGCGGCGGTCGCCCACTGGATGAGCAGCGACCGGCTATCGCCCTTCGCGGGACCTTCCCACCACGCCCGCGCGGCGAGGCCGGATCGGGTCTGCGGTATTTTTTGTTCTCCCGCCCTGATCAACTCGGCGTCGGGGCTTGGCTGCGAGACGGAACCCACTTCGAGGCTGGCCGCGACAGAGGCTTTGCCCGGGAGGCAGATATCTTTGCACTCCAGCCAGACGACGGTTGCTTTGAGGTCCAATTTGCCCGGGGCGAGGTTGTTCGTCAGCTTGAGGGGGACCAGCAAAAGGACGTCGCCATAATAGACATAGGTGGTGATCCCGGACTCGGTCAGTTTTTGGGGGGCGGGCCAGCGAATTTCACCCGCCTCAACACCGGCCGGCAGCGACCATGCAATCGTGGTCGGCTGGCCGGAGTCGCCGCCAAAACGCCAGTAGGTATGCCAACCGAGGGGGGCTTTAAGCTCGACCGCGGCTAAGACCGTCTCGCCGGGGCGCGCCACCGCGGCGGCGACGAGGAGCCGGGTTTCAGATTTGCCCTCAGCGGCCTCGAGTGACGCCAACGGGAGCAATGCCAGCAAGACAAGTAAGCTGAACCGAGACTTCATGCTGGGAACATACCGCGACCGCGGCTGAATTTGAAACTAATTATCCGGCGAACCGGGCGAGTTTGTCCCTTGCGCGGCGCGGCGCCGCCCCGCTATGCTTGGCGCATGAAAATCGGTATTCACGGCGGACGTTGGTGGGCGGGGTTGGGCCTGGCAATGACCCTGGTTTTATCGGGCTGTGGCAAGTCGGGCGGGGGAGGCGGCGCCAGTGAGGGCGAGTTCATTAAAGTAGGCGAGTACGCGTCGTTGACCGGCACCGAGGCATCCTTCGGCCAGTCGTCACACGAAGGCACCCAATTGGCCGTGGATGAAATAAACGCAAGCGGCGGGTTGCTCGGCAAACAAATCAAATTGATCGTCGAAGACGACCAATCCAAAGCCGGCGAACCGGCGACGATTGTCCGCAAATTGATTTCGCGCGACAACGTCGTCGCGGTCCTTGGCGAGGTCGCCTCCGGGCGTTCGATGGAAGCGGGTCCGATCTGTCAGCAGGCGAAGATCCCGATGATCTCGCCCTCCTCGACGAATCCCAAAGTGACCGAGATCGGCGACTACATTTTCCGGGTCTGTTTCATTGATCCATTTCAGGGCAAGGTGATGGCGGCGTTCGCCAAGAACACGCTCAAGCTGAAGAAGCTCGCGATGTTGACTGACGTGAAATCCGCCTACAGCGTGGGCTTGGCGCAGTTTTTCAAGGAACAGTTCCTGCGGGATGGCGGCACGTTGGTCGCCGAGGAGAAATACACTGGCGGAGACAAGGATTTCAGCGCGCAACTCACCGCGATCAAGGCGTCGAGTCCCGAGGGGATTTTCGTTCCCGGTTATTATACCGAAGCCGGGTTGATCTGTTTGTCGGCGCGCCGGCTCGGTCTGAACATCCCGATCTTTGGAGGCGATGGTTGGGAGTCGCCGAAGCTGATCGAAATCGGCGGGAAGGCCGTGGAGGGTACGTATTATTCGACCCATTATTCGCCGGAGGACGAGTCACCCGCGGTGCAGGGCTTCGTAAAAAAATTCCGGGCGCGTTTCAAGGAAGTGCCGGACGCGATGGCGGCGCTCGGCTACGACTCGGCGATGGTGTTGGCTGACGCGATCAAACGGGCGAATTCGACGGAGGGTTCCAAGGTACGAGACGCCATCGCGGCAACCAAGGATTTTCAGGGCGTGACCACGAAAACGACCATTGACGCGAACCGCAACGCCACCAAACCGGCGGTCATCATCACGGTCAAAGACGGCCAGTTCAAATACGTGGATAAGGTGGCGCCATGACCGGCCGGGGGAACTGCGGAATTGGCTGCGAATTTGCCGACTAGGCCGCCGGGAAACGTGAATTGAGAGAATTTCTTCAACAACTGATCAACGGCCTGTCGCTTGGTTCGATCTTTGCCCTGATCGCGCTGGGCTACACGATGGTGTATGGGGTGCTGCGCTTCATCAATTTTGCCCACGGTGACGTCTTCATGGTCGGGGCGTTCGCCGGGTACTACCTGGCGCCGCTAGTCGGCAAGTTTTTCACATGGCCCTCACTGCCGGGCGGCTTGCTGGTGCTGCTGATCTCGATGTTAATTTGCGCGATCCTGGGGATCGTCATTGAGAAGCTGGCTTATCGTCCCTTGCGGCAACGGCCGAAGCTTACCGTGCTCATCACGGCGATCGGCGTTTCGCTTTTCCTGGAGTATGCCGGGCAGAAGTTCTTCGGCGCGAACCCGCAGAAATTTCCGGAGTTGATCCCGAACCGGGAAATGCAGTTTTTTGGCGAGTTGGTCATCACGACCAATCAGATTCTCGTCTTGGGCGTCACGATCCTGCTGTTGACCGCGCTCCGTTTCATCGTGATGAAAACGCGCATGGGATTGGCGATGCGGGCGCTGTCGTTCAACGCGGAGGCGGCCTCGCTGATGGGGGTTGATATCGATGGAGTGATCTCGTTCACGTTCGGTTTGGGTTCGGCGTTGGCGGCGGCCGGCGGAATCCTTTACGCGCTGAACTACCCGTCGATTGATCCGCTCATGGGCATTCTGCCCGGCTTGAAGGCGTTCGTCGCCGCGGTGCTGGGCGGCATTGGCAATCTGCCGGGAGCAGCGTTGGGTGGCGTGCTTTTGGGGACGCTGGAAACATTGGTGTCGGGCTACATCTCCTCGACCTATCGGGACGCGATTGCGTTCACGGTTCTGATTTTGATTCTGCTCTTTAAACCGTCCGGGCTGCTGGGCAAGGCGGAGATCGAAAAGGTCTGAAGATGAAGCGGCCCCAACTGATCCTGCTGGCGGCCGCGGTGGTCAGCTTCTTGATTTCAGCGGTTTCGTCGAAGATCAACCCGTACTTTCTGGACGTCATCATCGGTATTGGGATCAATATCATTTTGGCGGTCAGCCTCAATTTGATTAATGGATACGCCGGGCAATTCTCGTTGGGACACGCCGGATTTATGGCAATCGGCGCCTACACCGCCGCGGCGATCACGACTTTTCTCGGGCCGCGATTGCTACCCATGCTTGGTGGCTCCGCCAGTCCCGTGGCGGCGGCGCTGCTATTTCTTTTCGCGTTGGGCAGCGGCGGCGCGGCGGCGGGATTGGCTGGCTTCGTGGTGGGCGTGCCTTGCCTTCGGCTCAAGGGCGATTATTTGGCGATTGCGACGCTTGGCTTTGGGGAAATCATCCGGGTTATTCTGCAAAACATGGATTCCGTGGGAGCATCGCGCGGGTTTAGCGTCTCGTTGCCGTACACGACGTTTTTCTGGACCTTTATGCTGGCCTCGGTGACGACCTATGTCGTTTATACGCTCGTGCATTCGACGTACGGCCGCGGATTCCTGGCGGTGCAGGACGATGAGATCGCCGCGGAGGCGATGGGGATCAACACGACGCGATACAAAGTGACGGCGTTCGTCATTGGTTCGTTTTTCGCCGGGGTCGCGGGCGGCCTCTACGCCCACTTCAAGATGTTTCTCGTGCCGGAGGGTTTCAATTTCATGAAATCGATTGAAATCGTCGTCATGGTCATCCTGGGCGGAATGGGCCACATGGTCGGCGTGATCATCGCGGCGATTGTGTTGACGTTGCTGCCGGAGTTTTTGCGGTCGGTGTCAGAATATCGGATGATCATCTATTCGCTGTTGTTGATCGTGCTCATGTTGACTTGCCCACAGGGAATGTCCCAGATTTGGGTCCGCCTGGCCGGTTCTTGGAAGCGGAATAAGGCGGTCCCGCCGGGAGCGACCCCCAAACCTTGAACCGCGCGCGCGATGCCTGCCAACGAACCTTCCTCCGCGCTGCTTCGCCTCGATAAATGCACGATTCGTTTCGGGGGATTGACGGCGGTATCGGAGTTGGACCTGGCGATCGGGCCGCGCGAATTGATCGGCTTAATCGGTCCGAACGGCGCCGGCAAGACGACCGTGTTCAACATGATCACTGGCGTCTATCAGCCCACCAGCGGCGTGATCCGGTTCTCGGGTGAACCGACCGCGGGCTGCCGGCCTTATGAAATTACCGGGCGCGGAATTGCTCGCACTTTCCAAAACATCCGCTTGTTTCCGTCGTTGAACGTTTTCGACAATGTCCGGGTCGCGTTTCAACTCCATCTCGAGGGCGGGGTGACGTCGGCGGTATGGCGCGGGCGTGGCTTTCGCGAACGGGAGCGGGAGGTCGAGGCGCGGGTAATGGAAATCCTCGAGATTTTTCATTTGGGGCGCTTTCGGGACGCGCCCGCCAAAAGCCTGCCGTACGGCGACCAGCGGCGTTTGGAAATCGTTCGGGCCTTGGCGACGGGGCCGAAACTGTTGCTTTTGGACGAACCAGCCGCCGGGATGAACCCGACCGAAAAGGTCGAATTGGTCAAATTAATCCAATTCGTGCAGGAGAAGTTCCAGATCGCCGTGATGTTGGTCGAGCATGATATGAAGGTGGTTATGGGCGTGTGCCAGCGGATCATCGTATTGGATTACGGAGTCAAGATCGCGGAAGGCTCGCCGACGGACGTCCGCTGCAACCCGAAGGTGATTGCCGCCTATCTGGGCGACGGGCAGTTGAACATCGCTGGCGCCGGCGGTTAACCGAAGCACGAGTCAAGAATCGCCGAACCAAACGCGAACCAAAGCGCCATGCTCGAAGTCAACAATCTGGCGGTCAATTACGGCGTCATTACGGCGCTGGACGGGATTTCGATTAAGGTCGAACGCGGCCAAATCGTGACGCTGATTGGCGCCAACGGCGCGGGCAAGACGACCACGCTCAAGACGATTTCAGGGCTTTTGAGGACTCGCGCCGGCAAGGTCGTCTATGACGGACAGGAGATTACCAACTTGCCGGCGCACCAAATCGTTCGCCGCGGTCTCTCGCAAGTACCCGAGGGGCGAATGATCTTCGCCAATCTGACCGTGCTCGAGAACTTGAAAATGGGCGCCTATTTGCAGAGAAATCATGGGGTGATTCAACGCGAGATGGAGTCGGTGTTCGCCATTTTCCCCCGCTTGAAAGAACGGGAGAAGCAAGTGGCCGGAACGCTCTCGGGCGGCGAGCAACAGATGCTGGCGATTGGCCGGGCGTTGATGAATCAACCGAAGTTCCTCATGCTGGACGAGCCTTCGCTCGGCATCGCGCCGCTGCTGGTCAAGGCGATCTTCGAGAAAATAGTGGAGATTAATCGCCGCCACGGGATCACGATTCTGCTGGTCGAACAAAACGCCAACTTGGCGCTCGAAGTCTCGCACTACGGTTACGTGCTCGAAACTGGACGGATCATCCTGCAAGGCAAGTCATCCGAATTGCGGCAAAGCCCGCAGGTCAAGAGCGCCTATTTGGGAGGGTGAGGGCCGGGCGGGCGATCGCCTAGGTTCGGCCGGTCTTCGCCGGCAACATTTCTTGCTTTAACGGTCCCGGGAGCGCGGCGAATTCGGGGTCTTTGTGGACCAGCAAGGCATCCAGCCGAAGTGCGGACGCGACGACGAATGCGTCGGCTAGCGAAACTCGATGCGATGCTTTAATATCGGCCGCCGTCGAGCAAAGCGCATCGTCGGTGTGGAGCCAGATAACGGGCAGCCGCTTCATGTCGGCGATCGTCGCGCGTGCGGCTTCCTCGCCAAAGTCGTAGTGGGTGATGTACTGAACCTCAGTAAGACTGACAAAACATCCAATCACATCGCTCTCCCGTCGGGCCGACTGTTCCAGGAGGTCTCTTATTCGAGGCGCGCCCGGCTCGGCCTGTAAAAAGGCGATGAACGCTGAAGTGTCGAACAGGAATCGATTAACCATTTCGGCCGGGGCCTAGCCGGCGCAATTGCTCGTCTTCGCGAGCTCGGTCCCGCGAGCGCTCTTGGAGAAGCCGGGTCATTAAACTCCCGCCGGCGAACCGTCCATAGAGAGCATGGATCGCTTCCAAGTTTGCGCGTTCATCCGAAGTGCGCTCTTGTTGTGCGGCGGCAGGCGGGATGCCGAACCGTTGCCACACTTCTTCCAATTCGGCTGGCGCCAATCGGCCAAGTTCGGCGGCAAGACGTTCGGCGGTCGTGCTCATGGGAGAATCATAGGCCAGATTATTGTCTGGGTAAAGCGTTTGCGTGGCGCTGCTGCCTTAGCCGAGGTACCGAAGACCGGAGCCAAGATGTGCTTGTCGGCCAAGGTTCAATGCGCCGCGGACTGTCTCCATGCCCTGGCGCAATCGTCTGCAGACTGAGAAATTGCGCTGCTTCTTATTGGCCAGCGGACTGCGTGGTCGGCGAATTGGATGCCGGATTAGTCCTGAACCGCTATGCGGGGCGAATCAGGATTTCTTCAACGACCGCGCGGGGCGGGAGGTTGATGGCGAGCAGGATGGTTTCCGCGACGTCTTCCGGTTGGAGCATTTTTTGCCGGGCTTCAGGCGGGGGCGGCGAGGGGCGCAAGTCGAGAATCGGGGTGTTGATGTCACCGGGGAAAATGGCGCAGGCGCGAATGCCGTTCGGCCTCTCTTCGGCGTTGATCGCCTGGGTCAAGCCGGTCATGCCGAATTTTGAGACGACGTAGGCGACGCCCGCTTTGGGGCTGGCCTGGCGGCCGGCCTCCGAGACGATGTTGACGATTGTGCCCGACTTTTGCGCGCGCATGATGGGCAGAAAAGCCTGCACGCAATAATAGGCCCCGTGAAGGTTCGTATCGACGAGCCGGTGATAGTCGGTGGGGCTTAGGACCGCCAGGCTCCGCTTCGGGGTGTTGGTGCCAGCGGCGTTGACCAGCGCCTGGACGGAGCCGAAAACTTGCAGAACCTTCTTCGAGAGGCGCGTGACCGCGACGGCGTCGCCGATGTCGCCGGCGCACACCAGGACCTCTCCTTTTGGAAGCCCGGTTAAGGTTGCCGTTTCGCGCAACGCGGTGATGCGCCGGCCGACCAGGGCCAGGCGCCAGCCTTGTTTCGCCATCGCTACGGCGGTGGCGCGGCCGACGCCGCTTCCCGCCCCGGTGATTACCGCCGTTTTGTTCATTTGGGTTTAATTAGACTGTTACGGCGGGTACCTCGACCCAGCGCTTTTCCGCGGCCGATTGGGCCGCGGAATCGATCACTGCTTGCGCGCGCGCGCCATCGAAGAACGAAGGCTGGCACGGGCGCTGTTGAACGATGGCGTCGATAAACTCGACCGCTTGATCGTAGCGAAAGGTGACCAGCGGGTTGCCGGCGTGAGGGTCGCGTAGGGAGGCTGGATGTTTGAGGAACTCGGTGGGTAGGGGAACGGTCTCCAAACCGGCTTTGCCGCGCCGCCCGATTTGCAATTCATGGGGCCGTTCCGTAAAAAACACGGCGGTTCCTTCACTGCCGTTGACTTCGCAGTAATCCTTGCTTTGCCAGCTTTCGCCGCGACCAGTCGCGATCTTGCTGCTCTCGAGCACGCCGGTGGCGCCATTCGCAAAGTCACCGATGATCGCGACCCAGTCTTCGAGATCGGAGGTTTGTCCGTCGCGGGTGTCGATATAGCGCTTCGTGTTGGCCACCAAGCGGGCGAACGGGCCTAGCAGCAGGTGGGCGAAATCAATGCGGTGCGAGAGCATGTCGCCGAGTTCCCCGGTGCCGGCGAGTTTGGCGACCTGGCGCCAGCCGACCGAGCGGGTTCCCCAGTCCTGCAGGCGGCACGAGCGGAAGTGGTAGGGCTGGCCGATGGCGCCACTCTTAACCAAGTGGGCGAGGTACCGCATCGCGGGCACGAACCGATAAGTAAACGCGCTCAGGTGGCGAACGCCCGCCTTTTCCGCGGCGCGATACATGGCGAGACTCTCCGCGAAATTCATCGCGATCGGCTTCTCGCACAGAATGTGTTTGCCGGCGGCGGCGGCGGCCAGGGCGATCGGCGCGTGCGCGATATTCGGCGTCGCGATGATGACCGCGTCCACGTCGGCGCGCGCCAGGACGTTCTCGTATTTTGAGGTCGTTTCCGACACGCCGGACTGCTGGCTGGCGCGCTGGAGGACGCCCGGGTCGGTGTCACAAAGGGCAACGACGCGAGCTTCGGGACAGGTCGCCAAACCCGGCAGATGATTCTGCAACGTGATTCCGCCGCAGCCAATGATGGCCACTCCGATCGTTTTCATATTGAGTAAGGAAAGTGGGGCGGAGGCAGGCAGGCCCAGCCGCGCCAATCACTGTTTATTGCGCCGCCATCGGACCAACCTCCGGCGAGGTTAAGATCACACCGTGACCCACTGACGGGACTTGGCGGATTCCTCGACCGCCTCGAGCACCCGTTGATTGCGCAGGCCGTCCTCGAAGGTCGGCTGCACCGGTTTGCCGTTCGCGCAGGCGTTGACGAAATCCGCGATCGTATGGACGAAGGTGTGCTCGTAGCCGATGATGTGTCCCGGCGGCCACCAATTCCCGACGTAAGGATGCACGCCGCCCGGCTGGGTGACGAGGATGTCGCGGAAACCCTGGCGGTCGGACGCTTGGGTGTTGTCGAAGAACTTGAGCCGGTTCATGTCTTCGAAATCGAATTGCAGTGAACCCTTCGAGCCGTTGATTTCGATGGCGATATGATTCTTGCGACCCAGCGCGAAGCGGGTGGCTTCGAGGTTGGCCAGCGCGCCGCTCTTGAAGCGGCCGATGAACAGCGCGGCGTCGTCCACCGTGACCTTGCCCATCTTTTTGCCGGCCTTCGCGGTCAAACCCGCGCCTTTGCCGGTTTGATCCATCAAGGGGCGTTCTTTGATGAAGGTATTCATTAAGCCGGAGACTTCCTTGAACTCGCCGACGAGGTAGCGGGCCAAATCAATGATGTGCGCGTTGATGTCGCCGTGGGTGCCACTGCCACTGATCCCTTTTTGGAGACGCCAGACGAGGGGGAATTCTGGATCGACAATCCAATCCTGCGCGTAGCGCGCGTAATAATGATAAATATCACCGATCACGCCCTCTTCGATATATTTTTTGGCCAGGGCAATCGCGGGAATGCGGCGATAATTGTGGCAGACCATGTGCACAATCTTCGCTTTTTTGGCCGCGGCGAGCATGGCTTCGCACTGGCTGACGTTGAGAGCGAGCGGCTTTTCGCAGAGGACATGCTTGCCGGCCTGCGCGGCGGCGATGGCGATCTCGGCGTGGGAATCGTTCGGGGTATTGATGTCAATGACGTCAATGTCCGGGGACTCGACCAACTTCTTCCAATCGGTGGCGGCGTTTTGCCAGCCGAATTGCTCGCGCGCGGCCTCGACGCCGGCCGGATCGCGACCGCAGATGGTGTGCATTTCCACGTTGGCCTCGAGCGAGAAGAAGCGCGGCGCCTGGCGCCAGGCGTTCGAATGGGCTTTGCCCATAAAACGGTAGCCGATCATTCCAACGCGTAGTGATTTAGCCATAAATGATATAAACTAGATGTTGAATTCGATGCCCGGGACTCTATAGTGTCCGGCGTCGCCAAGTCAACGCGCGAACGCTCTGGGAAACCCAAAATCGCGCGGGGAGGCCTTGTGGCCCAAAACTCTGGCGTGGGCGTTTTTGCCCGGAAAGAGATGCGTTATGGTTTTTACCGCGGCTGAGATCGCTAAAGAGTTGGGAGGGGAAGTATTCGGGGATGGCTCCGTCGGGTTGAGTGGTTTTGCGCCGGCGAGCAACGCCAAAGCCGGGGACCTTACGTTCGCCGAAAATGCCACCTTTTTTACCCAAGCCGACCAAACCGCCGCCTCGGCCATCCTGGTGGACAAAGAGTTCACGTCGAGCCGCAAGGCGGTGATTCGAGTCGCCAGCGCCCGCATCGCTTCCGCCCGGATTCTGGCGATGTTTTATCCGGAGCCGAAGGCGACGCCCGGGGTGCATCCCTGCGCCATCGTCTCGGCTTCCGCCGAAATCGATCCGAGCGCTTCCGTGGGACCGCACTGCGTCATCGGCGATCGGGTCAAGCTTGGACCGGGGGTCGTGCTTGATGGCGGAAATCATATTGGCGCGGATTGTCAGGTGGGTGACGAGTCGCGGCTCTTCCCGAAGGTCACGCTGTATCCCAAGACGCAGGTTGGTCGCCGCGTGCGGATTCACGCGGGGACGGTGATCGGCTCGGATGGCTTCGGCTACGTTTGGGACACTAGTTTTCATCGGAAGATTCCGCAGATCGGGTCGGTGCTCATTCACGATGACGTCGAGATTGGCGCGAACGTGACGATTGATCGTGGCGCGCTTGGGCCGACGGTCATCGGCCGCGGCACGAAGATCGATAATTTGGTGCAGATCGCGCACAATGTGAATATCGGCGAGCACTGTTTGATCGTCGCCCAAGTGGGCATCGCCGGGAGCACGAAGCTGGGCGCCGGCGTGACCTTGGCCGGGCAGGTTGGCGTGGCCGGGCATCTGAAGATCGGCAATCGCGTGACGGTCGCGGCGCAATCGGGGGTGATGCACGAAATTGGCGACGGCCAAAAATGGTTCGGCTCGCCCGCGCAACCGGATCACACGATGAAACGGCAGTTGCTCGCGCTCAAGCGCCTGCCCGAACTCGCGCGCCGCCTCGCCGAGGTTGAGCGGCATTTGGGTCCGCTACCGCCGGAAGCTGAGGCCCCCAAATCGACCCCGCCGCATGACGCTTGAAGCGGAGTTATTGACGCTCGATCAACTGCCGGGATGGCGGGCTGCCTTTCGCGCGACCGGCGGAAGGTTGGTGGTGACCAATGGCTGCTTTGATATTCTGCATACTGGACACGTTCAGTACCTCGTTACCGGACGAAGCCAGGGCGATGCGTTATTGGTAGGCGTCAACGGCGACGCTTCGGTGCGCGCGCTGAAAGGGGAAGGACGTCCGCTCAATTCTGAAACCGATCGGGCGCGAGTTTTGGCGGCGCTGCGCGCCGTCGATGCGGTCTGCATTTTTCCCGAACCCCAGGCGACCCGCTTTCTGGGGCTGGCGCGGCCTGATGTTTACGTGAAGGGGGGCGACTACACGCTCGAAACCCTCAATCAGGACGAACGGCGCGCGGTCGAGCTGGGCGGCGGCAGAATCGTCATCATCCCGTTTCTGCCCGGACGCTCGACGACTGGCTTGCTGGAAAAAATCGGACGCCAACAATAAGCGCGAGCGGTAGCGAGCCGCCCCACTTTGGCCGCTCGTTGCAAGGCGGTTCGTCACTTCCTAACGCTCAGGTCCACCGACTCGATCGCGGAGTGGCCGGACTTTTGGAATGGCCTTGGCATCGGCTGGATGGCCCCGTTCGCGTCAATCGTCCGGGATTGAAAAACATAATCGCCCGCCGGAATTCCGGGGAGCTTGACTGCCCAAAGAACCCTCGTCAGTCGCATTGGCCAAACCCGGGGACGGCCGGTTGCCGGGTCAAATCCCATCGTGCCAGCGGGAATCCGTCCGCCCGGCAGATCGTTCCACCGCTTCGGGGGCGGGAGGACTCGCGCGTCGAGCCAATCAACCACCGGTTGCGCCGAGTCTGATGAGTGAACGGAAACCTGCACTTTCGACAACCCTGAGACACCGACTTGGGCGTAACCGGTGACAGGGATCGGTTCGCCTGGTTTGACCTGGGCCGGCACGGAAAGGGCGCCGGCAAACGTCTTGAGGGCGCTGTCCACGTCGTTGTTGCCCTCGGCGTACGTGTCGTTGGCATGAAAGAGATTGGACAGGACCACGCGCGTGAGCCATTTGATCGATTTGAATCCGTAAGCCTCGGGCACAACGACGCGGACCGGACCGCCGCGCTGGCTATCGAGCCAGTCGCCATTCAATTTGTAGCAGAGGATGACCGGCGGCAGGTCGAACGGGTCTTCCAGGACGCGATCAATTGGGAGTGAACTGCGAAACATTTGTTTCGGATCGTCGTTGTGGTAACCGTAGTAAAAAACGCGCCGCAGATTCTCGCGCGGTTGCGTCAGCCAGACCACTTCACGCAATGGAACGCCCTCCCAGAGGCCCATGCCCAGCGGGCGGCCGAGGTTCAGACAGGTCATCAGCTTGGCGAAACGGACGCTATGCTTTTCCGCCAGTTTCATCAGTCCGGCGAAGTCGAGGGCGGTCCCATCCTTTTGCAACAGCTGCCGCCGAAGACTCGCCGGATTTTCGGGATCGGAAATGACCTCCAATTTCCAGGTCTCACGGGTGATCCCAGCCGCGCGCTTTTTTTCTTCGGGCAACGAATGGGGTAGCGGTGTGCCGCGGGAGACGTCCTTAAACTTGTCAGACGGCGTGAAGTACGGTTCAAACTGTTCGAGCGGCTTGTTTCCCTCTGGAACGATCGCCTCGGTCTTGCCAACCAGCGGCTCAAGGTTCATCGCCGCCGCGCCCGTTACGCCTAGGCGGATGAAGCGCCGTCGGTTCAGGGGCAATGGCGTTTCCTGGTTCATGGTTGGCCCAAAATATGTCTGGCAATAGCTCTGGGTCAACGATCAAGCGTCGATTGGCGCCGCTCATTGCCGGGGCGTTCAGTCGGAAGCTGGCTGGGCTTCGTGTTCTTCTCCACGCATGGCGCTAGCGCTTGATCACGACTGCGGCGGCTGAACGCCGTGGTGACGCCGACTTGGAAGGGGGCATCACTTTGCTACCGATGCGGCTCGGCGGAAAAGCGGTGTCGCGCTGCGCTTGCCACCGCACTCCACAAGCGGTCCGATGACACGCGGAAGCATTCGAGCGAGACTGACGAACGAGTCAGCGTAAAGAGCAAACGGGGTGGATGCCTTCGTTGCCAGTCGTTCGCTGGAAGTGAATCGTCGTGGTTTTCCAGCGAATACCAATCGCGAGGCGCAGTGTTTACCGCATCAGTATCGCATCCGGATATGTTAGTCGGCGTGACCGGAGTTATGAACCGGAGTGATCGCCCACGAGGGGTAGGGAGCTTGGGACCCCATCTGCGCGCACCAGATGATGTGGTTGAGGAGGTCTTCGGGGCAGTCGTCGGCGTCTTCGAGCGGGAGTTTTCCCGAGGCGATGGCGTACTTACGCTGCAGTGGATCGCTGATGCGGCGCGGTTCCGGATTCATCTGGTCGAGAGGGATGTTGTTGGTCACGGCGGTGTACGGCGTGAGGTCAAGCGTGTCCGAGAAGCAGGCGGACATCGGTTGCGCCGTGGCGTCCATTTGATTCATCGGGGGCAGGCCGAGGATCAATTCCATCGTGCGCAGGAGGGCCGGTTGATTGTAGTTGTTATGGACCGTGCCGTGGTGGCGCGAGTAAGGGCTGACGACATACGCGGTGGTGCGATAGCCGCTGACATGATCCCAACCGGCCTGCGGGTCATCTTCGATGCCGAAAACGCAGGTGTCCTTCCAAAACAGGCTGTGGCTCAAGGCTTCCACAATCTGTCCGAAGGCGAGGTCGTTATCGGCGACTTGCGCGGCGGGGCTGGGCGAACCGGCGCGGGTCCCGGAGGTATGATCGTTCGGCAGGCAGATGATGAGAAGCTCGGGCATTTTGCCATCCTGCTCGAATTGATGGAGTTCTTTGATGAACTCCGCCGCCCGAAAGACGTCGGGAATGCTCAGGTCCCAACCGACGGTGTTGGTGTTGAGGTAGGGCTTTAACGAGGCGATCGCCGGTCGAGCGTGAATCCGGGTAAGGCCGGTTTGATTGACGAAATCATGATAGTAATCAAGGAAGCCCGGATCTCCCTTTTTCTTCGCGTCGGTCCAGCCGGCGACGGTAATCGCGAATTCGCCGTAATCACGCAGCGTTTTGCCGTGTTTGATCGCGTTGTCCCAGATGAATCCGGTGGAGGCGTAGGCGAGGGCGTCCACGTCCCGATCCTCCATGCCGTCCGGATAGCTGCGCGGAAAACCGGCGAACGATTTTTCCATGTAATCAGTCGCGAAGGCGGTATCGGCCCATTGATGGCCGTCCGCGCTCAGGATTCCCGAGCAATAGGTGTTGTCGAGCAGCACGAATTCGCGGCAAAACTTGTGTTGATTGGGGGTGAACTTTTCGCCGAAAACGCAGAGTTTCGGATTGCCGTCACCTTCGGGCAGGTCGCCCAGAACCTGATCGTACGTCCGGTTTTCTTTGATGATATAAACGACGTGGTGAAACAGCGACGGTTCGCCGGCGCGTTCGGGGATGGGGCGGGGAGCCATGTTTGGACGGGGCGGCAAAAACGCGGCTTGCGCGGCGGCGTGCTGATAATTCCGCAGGGCGATCACGGTGTCGTCGGCAAGTTGTTTCTTGTCAGGGAGCGAAATGAGCGAAAGCGTGCCGAAGTACTGATGCGAGCCGAGACGGCGCTGTTGGTCCGGCGCGAACCGCCGGCCCGAGCCGATGCCTTTGATATTGGCCACGTAAATCGCGCGCCGGGACGAGTCGAACGTAATCGCGCCCGGAAACCAGCCGGTCGGAATCAACCCGGTCAGCTTCGTGTGACCGGGCCGGAAGGCAAGCACGGCAATCGCGTTCTGAGTTCCGTTGCAGACGTAGAGGTTTTCGCCGGCGGCATCGAACGCGAGCGCATTGGGGCTGGCCCCAAATGGATCGTTGGGCTGCCAGCGCATCGAGACGGTTTCCACAACCCGATCGGAACGGGTGTCGATCACGCTCAACGTGTCGCTGTTCGCGTTGGCCACGACCAGATTGTGGGCGTCGGGGGAGAGGGCCAAGGCGGAAGCGTGCAACCCGACCATAATCTCGGCGGTCGTCTTGCCCGCTTCCAAATCAATGACCGAAACCGAGCCTTCATTGGCAATAAACCGCACGGGATCGACCCGGACGGTCGCTCCGATGCCAATGGGGCCGGTCAGGGTTTGGGTATCGGGCCGGCGGCCGCCCCAATTGCTGACGTACGCCTTGTTCCCGACGAGTAATACGTCGTAGGGGACGTTCCCAACGTCGAAGAGGCGTAGTTGCCTGCCCGTGGCGGCGTCCATTTCGAGCAGCCGATTTGAGACGTTAAGGGCGACGTAGAGCCGGCTACCGTCAGCCGAAACAGCCAGACCAGCGGGTATTTCTTTGTGGCGGTACGAGAGACCCGTTTCCGGCAAGGGGAACGAATAAAGCGGCGCGCAGCGATGATCCGCGCCAACCGCGAAAACCTTCACGCTGCCCTTGACATTGGAAAGATAAATCCGCGTCCCATCCGGTGAAAACCGGAGCCCGGTGTAACTCAATTCTCCGTCTTTGTCGGGCGTCAGCAGGTGGGACGAAACCGCGTCGGCATTCTCCGTGGTGGCTTTTTCCGACGGCAGCGCGACCCGCTGAAGCACGGCGCCGGAAGCCGGGTCAAGCAACACCAGTTCGGCGGTTTTGCCGGAGGTGACGAGAAGTTTTCCGTCCGGACTGAGGACCAATCCTTGGGGGCGCAGGCCGGGAAGTTCAACTTGCCTGCCGGCGGGAGTGAGCACCTGATTAATCGGCAACACGATGCGGCCTTCGCCCGCCGTATTGACCGGTTCCAGCGGCTCGATGACGGTGTAAACCTTGCTTGGAGTCGTGACGCAGCTCGCAAGGACAGCTACGAGTGAGACCGTCAGGCCAATGGCGCGGCGTCCAAACGGACGTGATTTGCGATTCATAGATGATTTCCGAACAGACGACGGAGAAGGCCGGGTTGTTCAGACCTAATGCGGCGAAGTGGCTTCCCCGTTCCCTTCGTCGAAGTAGATCGAGTGGCCAATGGTGGTGAAGGTCAGATGCTGGCGCCAATGAATCGCGGTAGATTCGTTTTTTGCCTCGACGGTTTGGGAACGGGCGGTTGGCGCCGAAAAAACGCCCGTCCGGAGCGCCTCGCCGAGGATGCGCCCGTCCATGGGTTTCGGCTGCGCGATGCCTAGAATCCAGAGAATTGTGGGAGCGAGGTCGGCGTTCCCGCTCGGCGATTCGTCCACGAAGCCCGGGCGCAGATCGGGGCCGGCGCCGACCAGCGTGTTGTGCATATCGTAGGGGCTGAGCGATCCGTGAGTGCCTTTGCCGACCTTGCCGGCGTCAGAGGTAATCATACCCGGAGCGCCCGTGGCGCTTTTCTCGGGACTCCAGCGCAGGGCGACGAGCAGGTCTGGCGCGTAAGTGGCCTCCGAACGAATCTGCTCGAGGGGGAAGGTCCCAGGCAGCTTGGTCCGTGAAAAAATAACGCCGGCAAAGTCGGTGGTTTGGAGAAACTCTGTGAGGCGCCGGACCACGGTTTCGTCGTGATCGACCACGTAAAAAAGATCGCTGCCGCCGAGGCCGACGACAAGGACTTCGCCGGCTTCCGGATCGGACAGTTTTCGCGTCGCGCGAAAACCGGCGTGGCGCAAAATAAGAGCGATGTCCGGCGCATAGTTGATCGTCGAAAAACCGTGGTCGGAAACGACAAACACGTCGGTTTTGTCGCGCACGTTTTTCGCGTCGAGCGCCGCCAGTACCGCGCCCAGATTACGGTCGGAGCTTTCCAACGCCGCAAGCGATTTGGTCGAGCCGGGGCCGGAATCGTGCTGCGAGAAGTCAGGATCGCTGAGCCAAAGGAAACTTAGTTTTGGAACGCCCGTTTTCCAGAGTGATTCGGTGAGTGATTTCGTCGTCCAGGCGTCCTCCTTGACATTGGGGTAGGTGACGTTTGTCGGGAACTGCTCACCGTCCGTGGCCACGATATCGGCCAGCGCCGACGCGGGCAGGGAGTGGCCCTGGAAAAGGTTGACGGAACCGCGCTCGGCCAGGGAACCGCGCTGGTTTGAGCGGTCGAGCAGCAGGACGACGGGCTTGGTTCCCGCGACGATCGTCCGTTCGCCAGCCTTTTGAAGTATTTCCGCGAGCGTAGGCGAGAAAAGATAGTGTCCGTGCGATAACAGATCGCCGCGGCGGATTATCTCGAGATTCTCGGTCGCCGCCGCCTCGAGCCAATTGAGTTCCGGTCGATAGAGCTTGTTCGCGAGGATACCGGTGTGATCGGGGTACATGCCGGTCGCGAGCGCCGACCCATTGACTTCCGTGGTGCTGACGAAAACGGGGTGATGCCGGTTGAAGAACACACCTTGGCGGCGGAGTTGATCGAGGTTCGGCGTGTGCTGGGCGGATACAAAATCGGGCCGCATGCCGTCCCAGACGACGACGACGATATGCTCGGCTTTGCCATGCGTCGATGCGGCGGCGGAGAGCACGGGAATGGAGACGAGCGTGCCGCAGACCAGCGCGGCGATCAGTGAGCGCCGCCAATGTGCCGGCGAAAAATCAGTCGTATCTTGCATTAACATCGCAGTAACAAAACCAAGTTGAGGCAGGGTCGGTCGAGTCTGCCCGCAGTCCCCGGGGGTTCCTCCGTGAGGGAAGCTGAACCCCGTCGCGGCGAAAAAATCTCCGGCGGCGCCGGGCTTGTCAATGGAATCCCGAAATGGCGCGGGTTTGTCACGTTAACGTCATGCGAACGCCGTTCGAGGCGAGCGACCGACGAGCGTCGGACTTGCGGAAAGACGCGACCGAGCGCAAACTGATCGAGTGCTCACCCGTCTCGGTCAATCTCGCCCGCGATTTGGCGCAGCCTGTTTTTGGGCGCTTGCCGCGGCGGCGGCAGTTTGCGCGGCGCCCGTTGACGTAGGCGACTATTCGGTCCAGGTATTGCAAAGCGAGGACGGACTGCCCCAAAACGCCGTGACGGCGATCGTTCAAACGCATGACGGCTTCTTGTGGATCGGCACCTATGGCGGATTGGTTCGCTTCGACGGGGTTCAGTTTACGGTCTTCGATGGCGGCAACACGCCGGAATTGCAGAACAGCCGGGTCACAGCTTTGGCCGAGGATCCCTCGGGAACGCTCTGGATCGGGCACGAAACGGGGGATGTCACCGCTTATCGGTCGGGGCAATTCCGATCGGTCAAACCGACGACGATGCGAGACCGCGAAAGAATCATCGCGATTGCGACGGATCGTGACGGGGATTCGTGGTTTCTGGGTCAGGGCGGCATCCTGGAGCGCGCTCGCGACGGATACCTCTTGGGGACCGATGGCGCCGAAGTTCAGGTTTCTGGGGCGGCCAGTCTGGCCGACGATCGCCACGGCGGAGTCTGGGTTCGGCGGGGTGGCGCGATTTGGGCGCTGCGACGGGGCAAGCTGGAGCCGCTGAGATTTAACGGTGGGACTGGCGACACGCAGTCGTTCGCGATCGGCGCCAGCGCGGACGGCGGGCTTTGGGCGATCAACCAAGGAAGGATCCGAAAATGGAACGGGGAACGCTGGTCAGACGATTGGGGGCCGTGTCCGTGGGGCCAAAGCTCCGTCACGGCCTTGGTCGAGACGGCGCATGGTCAATTGGCGGTGGGAACGCTCGATCACGGCTTGTATCTGCTGTCAGCGGGCCGGCCGCCGCTCCATTTCAGCCGGGAAAACGGGCTGCCCCACGACTGGGTTCGGTCGGTTTGCGAGGACCGCGAGGGCAACCTCTGGGTGGGCGCCGGCAGCAGCGGGCTGGTGGCGTTGCGCCCAGCGCGGGTTCATTCGTTGAATTCTCCGGATCATTGGCAGGGTCGAGCGGTGCTCTCGATCGTGGCGGCAAAAGCCGGCGGGTTGTGGATCGGAACCGAAGGCGCCGGACTTTATCGATTGCAGGACGGGAAATGGTCTCATTTCGCGGAGGGCGCGGGCCTCCCGAACTTGTTTGTCTGGTCGGTCGCGGAGGATCGGAAGGGACGTACGTGGGTCGGAACATGGGGCGGGGGATTGCTGAAGCTGGCGGGTGAGCGCTTTGAACCAGCGCCAGGATTCGAGGACCCGACGGCGTCGGTTACGGCATTTTTGGAACCAACCGAGGGTGATGGCTATTGGGTGGGCACCGGCGCGGGACTCTTGCATTACCAGGCGGAGAAGAGCCAGTGGTTTGGCCGGAGCGAAGGATTGGTCGGAGCGGATGTGCGGGTGGTGGCGAGCGATCGTCAGGGAGTGATTTGGTTCGGCATGGCGGGTGGCGGCTTGGGGCGCCTGGAGGCGGGAAGCGTGCGCCAGTTTCGCAAGCGCTACGGGTTATCGAGTGACTTCGTGCAGTGTCTGGCGCCGGACGTTGATGGCGCGCTTTGGATTGGGACGGCGGACGGTGGCTTGAATCGCTTGAAGGGGGGGCGATTCAGCGTCGTCGGGACCGGGCAAGGCCTGCGCAACAACGCCATTTGCCAGCTTGTCGATGACGGGCGGGGCTTTTTCTGGATTGGCTCGCACGGTGGAATCATGCGCGCCGCCAAGGCGGACTTGAATCGCTGCGCGGACGGTCAGCTCAAGGTGGTCGAGTGCCTGGCCTATGGCCGAAGTGACGGAATGCCGACGCTCGAGTGCTCGGGCGGGATGCAATCCTCGAGTTGCCGGACGGCCGATGGCCGGCTTTGGTTTGCGACCAGCAAAGGTTTGGTTTCCGTGGACCCGTTAAACGTTGTCACCAACCGGGTACCGCCGCCGGTGGTCATTGAAACAATATTGGTCGAGGACGAGCCGGTCAAGGCGGACGGCGGGCCTTCCGATCGGCTCCGAATCCCCGCTGGGCGCCAGCGTTTCGAGTTTCGCTACGCCGGGCTGAGCTTTTCGGCGCCGGAAAAGGTTCTCTACCGGTATCGCTTGGAAGGCTTGGAGACGGAGTGGGTGGAGGCGGCTACCAAACGCGAGGCCCACTACAGCTATCTGCCCCCCGGCGACTATACGTTCCGCGTGATCGCTTGTAATAATGACGGCGTTTGGAATGAAGCCGGCGCGACGAAGGCGTTCACCGTGTTACCGTTTTTTTGGCAGACTTGGTGGTTTCGCGCGCTTTCCGGCGCGACCGGCGTGTCGGTGGCCGGAGTCGGCGTTCTCTACGTCGCGCGGCGCCGGGTGCGGCATGAGTTGGAACGGGCCGAACGTCAGCGGGCCGTCGAGCGGGAACGCGCGCGGATCGCGCAGGATATACACGATGATCTGGGCGCCAGCCTGACTCGGATTACGCTTTTGAGCCAGTCGGCCCGCGCTGAGTTGGGAGACCCCGCGCAGGCCGCAGCCGACCTCGACCGAATTTACGGGACCGCCCGGGAATTGACCCGCGCGATGGATGAGATTGTGTGGGCGGTGAACCCCCGGCACGACACGCTCGACAGTTTAGCCAGTTATCTTTGCCGCTTCGCGCAGGATTTTCTCGGCGGCGCGGGCCTGCGTTGCCGGCTCGATGTCCCCGTCCGACTCCCCGCGTGGCCGTTGAGCGCTGAGACGCGGCACAATCTCTTCCTGGCGTTCAAGGAGGTTCTGCACAACGCGCTGAAACACGCGGCGGCCTCGGAGGTGAGGGTCTCGCTGAGTCTCGAGCCAGCCGCGTTCGTGCTTTCCGTCGAGGACAACGGCCGCGGCTTCGCTCCGGCGGAAGTCGCGGCGGGCCTGGCGTCCGGCGCCAATCACGCGTTGAGACGGAATGGATTGACGAATCTGCGCGGTCGCCTCGAATCGGTGGGCGGCAGTTGCGAAATCGCGAGCCAACCGGGGCGGGGAACCCGCGTCCGATTCTGCGTCCAAGTCGCTCCAGCGGCCGGTTAAAGGCGCGCCGCGTACCGCTTTCGATCAATGATCGCCTGCTCACGAAATCGCTGTCATGAGAATTGATGACGCCCAACGCCGCGCCGCGGGGTGTAAGAAGGCGCCGCTCTTGAGCATTCTGGTTTCAATCGTTGAAGATGACGCGCCCGCCCGGGAAATACTGGCGGGTTGGATCAATCGGGAAGCGGGTTTCAGCTGCCTCAGCGAACATGGCGGGGGCGACACCGCGCTGCCGGGGTTGCCCCAGGAAAAGCCAAGCGTTGTTCTCATGGACATCAACTTACCGGGCTTGAGCGGGATTGAATGCGTCCGCCGCCTGAAACCGTTGCTGCCGTTGACGCAGTTCGTGATGCTCACCGTCTATGAAGACGCCGACCACATTTTCGACGCGTTGGCAGCGGGCGCCACGGGGTACCTGCTCAAGCAGACGCGACGCGAGGAACTATTGGACGCCCTTCGCGAGGTCAGCGCGGGCGGATCCCCGATGACCAGTAATATCGCGCGCAAAGTGGTCCAGTCCTTTCGTCAATCGCATCCGCCACTGCCCGAGGCGGACGAGCTCTCGCCGCGCGAACATGAAGTCCTGGATTTGCTGGCGTCGGGCTACCTTTATAAGGAAATCGCCGATTCAATCGGCATCAGTTTGCCGACCGTCAATACTTACATCCGTCGGATCTACGAAAAACTGCACGTCCATTCCCGTTCTCAGGCCGTCGCTCGGTACGCGAATCGACCGCTGCGACCGGCCGCCCAGGCCGAGCGCGAGCGGAAGCAAAATGGCTGAACGCGTCCGGTGTCGTCAGTTTTGACGACATGCGCGAGGAGCGATCGCTCAATAGATTCTGCCGCTGAGAGCCTCTTACAGACCTGTTTTGGTTGCACTGTTTTAGGCTAACGGACTGTGGCGCTTGGGGGCGCATTCCCAAGCGCCAAGTCGGTCCGCTGGCCGGACGCCAGCCCTCACTCCACCAGTTCCGTTTTCTTCCCTGGCCACTTTCGAGCAATATTCTCGACGCCGAAGGTTGGCGGACAGCCGTTGGTGGCGTCGGGGCGGTGGGGCGGGAACATTGGCGCGTCCCATTCAGCCGCAAGCGCCTGAGCGAGGAGGCGGGAACAAAAAAAGCTGAAAATCAATCGAATTCGACGCTTGACATGGCGTCTAAGTAAACGATGATTTTTAATTAGTAGCCTGAACGTATGCGCTGCCGTAATGGCGCGCGGCTTCTGCTTTTATGCTGACGATCTTAGGTCAAAAATCCCGGTTCTGCGATGGGGTATCCCGCCGCAATTTTCTGAAGATTGGCGCGCTGGGCCTCGGCGGGATGAGCCTGCCGCAATTGCTTCAGGCCGAAGCGCAATCGGGAATCCGTCAATCGCATAAAGCGGTCATCATGATTTTTCTTCCGGGTGGCCCGTCGCACCAGGATATTTTTGATCTGAAAACGGACGCGCCGTTGGAGATTCGGGGCGAGTTCAAGCCGATTAGCACGAAAGTTCCGGGCATTCAGATTTGTGAGCACCTGCCGCTGCTGGCGGGGCTGATGGATAAGTTGATCCTCGTGCGGTCGATGGTTGGCGCCTACGGCGACCACGACGCGTTCCAGTGTTTGACCGGTCGCACCAACCGCAATCAACCGCCCGGTGGCTGGCCGTGCCTCGGTTCGACGATTGCGAAATTGCAGGGGCCACTCAACAAGGCAGTTCCTCCCTTTGTCGGATTGTCTCCGAAGATGGGCCACATGGAGTGGGCGGACGCGGGCAAACCAGGATTTCTCGGAGTGGGCTACGCGCCCTTCAAGCCGAATGGCGGCGGCACGGACGATCTGGTGCTGAACGGCATCACGTTGGACCGCTTGGCCGATCGGAAGGCGCTGTTGACGGCGTTTGACAGCTTCCGCCGGGATACTGACGCGAGCGGGTTGATGGAGGGTTTGGACTCCTTCAATCAGCAGGCGTTCGGCATGTTGACCTCCAGCCGGCTGCTCGAGGCCTTGGACCTGAGCCGCGAAGACAAACGGGTGGTCGAGCGTTACGGGAAAGGGGATCCCAAAAACCGTGATGACGGCGGGCCGAAACTCATGGAACACTTTTTGATCGCGCGCCGATTGGTGGAAGCGGGCGCGCGTTGCGTGACGCTGGCGTTCAGCCGGTGGGACCATCACGGGGATAATTTCGGCGCCCTGAAGCAGGACCTGCCTTTGCTGGATCAAGGCGTTTCCGCGTTGATTGAGGATTTGTATCAACGGGGGTTGGATAAGGATGTTTCGGTGGTGGTTTGGGGCGAATTCGGGCGGACGCCAGTGATTAATAAAGACGCTGGGCGCGATCATTGGCCACGGGTCTCCTGCGCGCTGTTGGCGGGTGGCGGGATGAAAGCGGGCCAGGTGATCGGTTCGACGGATCGTTTGGGAGGCGAAGCGGTTGATCGGCCAGTCCAGTTCGGCGAAGTCTTCGCGACCCTGTATCAAAACCTCGGGATTGATGCCAATAAGACGACGGTGCCGGATTTAGCGGGGCGGCCGCATTACCTCGTGGACGGCTTCGCGCCGATGAAAGAGCTGGTCGGCTGACCCCGTATGCTGACGATATTCGGAAAACAGTCTCGGTTCTGTGACGGGGTATCGCGGCGTAATTTCATCAAGATCGGCGCGCTCGGTTTAGGGGGACTGGCCCTGCCGCAATTGTTGGAGGCGGAGGCGCGGGTGGGGGCGGGGAAATCGAACAAGGCGGTCATCATGATTTATCTTCCTGGCGGTCCGCCGCACCAGGACATGTTTGATCTTAAGCCGAACGCCCCGCTCGAGATTCGAGGAGAGTTTCAAAGCATTCGCACGAACGTCCCCGGGATCGAGATTTGCGAGCACCTGCCGCTCTTGGCGGGCATGATGGATAAGTTTGCCGTCATCCGTTCAATGGTTGGCTCGGACGGCGGGCATGATGATTTTCAGTGTTTAACGGGTCGGTCGTTGGGGCGCCAGCCGCCCGGCGGTTGGCCGTCCATGGGGTCGGTCATTTCAAAGGTTCTTGGTCCCAGCGAACCGGCGATCCCCTCTTACGTGGATTTGCTGCCGCACATGCAGCATCGCGAATACAATGCCGCCGGCCCGGGCTTTCTGGGACCGGCCCACTCGGGCTTTAGTCCGCAGGGCGAGAGTAAATCCGACCTGACGCTCAATGGCATCACCCTGGATCGCTTGGCCGACCGCAAGCGCCTGCTCGCGGCTTTCGACGGTTTTCGGCGCGACACCGACGCCTCCGGCCTGATGGAGGGACTCGACGCATTTAATCAACAGGCGTTCGGAATGTTGACGTCGAGTAAATTGGTCGAAGCGCTGGACTACCAGCGGGAGGACCAACGTCTGCTCGACCGTTACGGCAAGGGTGATCCCTCAACCCGGGGCGATGCCGCCGCGCGAATGACGGAGCATTTCTTGATCGCGCGGCGATTGGTGGAGGCCGGGGTGCGTTGCGTCACCGTCGCCGTTGGCTTTTGGGATTACCACGGAAACAATTTCAAAACCGCCAAGGAAGATATGCCTTATCTTGACCGTGGCCTGAGCGCGCTGGTCTCGGACCTGCATCAACGGGGCCTGGACAAGGATGTTTCCGTGGTCGTTTGGGGCGAATTTGGACGCTCACCGATCATCAACAAAGACGCGGGGCGCGACCATTGGCCGCAAGTTTCGTTCGCCCTGTTGGCCGGAGGCGGCATGAAAACAGGGCAGGTGATTGGCGCGACCGACAAGTTCGCGGGCGAGGCGGTTGACCGACCAATTTCGTACCCCGAGGTCTTCGCCACGCTTTACCACAATTTAGGGATCGATCCGAACAAGGTGACGTTGCCCGACTTGTCTGGGCGCCCGCAATATCTGGTGGACGGCGCTCAGCCGATCAAAGAGCTGATTTAAATGCCGAACGCTTTCATGTTTTCTCGGATCACGTTTCGCCAATTGGCCGTCCTGACGGTTGCCGGATTTGCCGGAGTGTTCATGGCTGACTCACGCCCGGCGAAAGCGGGTGAGGCCAGCGCTCACGAGGCCGCGTTGACCGAACTCCAAATCCATGCCCAACCCGCCGCCAGCAAAAGCGAAGGCGACGGGATGCATTTCCGCGGCGGGGATGAGCGGCAACAACTCCTGGTAACCGCTAAGTTTAGTGACGGGAAGGTCCGTGATTACACGAAAAAAGTGACTTACCTGGCGGCGAACGCTCGCGTGGTTGACGTCGGCGCGGGTGGCGTGGTGTCGGCGCGGTCAGATGGGGCGACCACGATCACCGTCCGGAGTCCCGAGGGGATAAGCGCCTCGACGGGCGTCACGGTCGAGAATTCCAAACTGGTTCCCCCGATCAACTTTCCCAATCAGATTGTGCCGATTTTCACGAAACTCGGTTGTAATGCGGGCGGCTGTCACGGCAAGTCGAGCGGGCAAAACGGTTTTCGGCTGTCGCTGCTGGGCTTTGAACCGACCGAGGACTACGAGCACCTGACGCGTGAAGCGCGCGGTCGGCGGCTGTTCCCGGCGGCGCCGGCCCAGAGTTTGCTGCTCTTAAAAGCGACGGCGACGCTGCCGCACGGTGGGGGGCATCGGTTGGACGTGGACTCCGATGATTATAAAAAACTCTATCGATGGATTGCCCAAGGGATGCCGTATGGCAAGACGAACGATCCGACGGTGGCGCGAATCGAGGTCTATCCGGACCAACGCACCCTTCAACGAAATGACGAACAACAATTGGCGGTCACGGCCTACTATACGGATGGCTCGACCGAAGACGTAACCTGCTCGGCGCTGTACGAGCCGAACGACAAAGAGATGGCCAAAGCGGAGGCGACTGGGTTGGTCAAGGTATTCGAGCAGCCGGGTGACGTGGCGGTGATGATTCGCTATCAGGCCAAAGTGGCGGTCTTTCGCGCCACGGTGCCGCTCGGCGCTCCCGTCGGCGCTCTACCCGCACCGCGAAACTTCGTGGACGAATTGGTCTTCAAGAAATTGCAGGCGCTCGGCTTGCCGCCGTCGGGTGATTGCGATGACGCGACGTTTTTGCGCCGCGCCTGCGTTGATATCGCCGGGCGGCTGCCGACCCCCGACGAGGCGCAGCGGTTCCTGGCCGACACGAATCCGGCGAAACGCGATCGCTGGGTAGATTCGCTCCTCGAAGGCACTGACTACGCGGATTATTTCGCCAACAAATGGAGTTTGTTGCTGCGCAATCGTCGAACGACCGGCATGCAGGCGCGCGGGAGTTTTGCGTTCCACGAGTGGATTCGCGATAGTTTAATGGCGAACAAGCCCTACGACCAGTTCGTGCGGGAAATTCTCACGGCCTCAGGGGACGTGACGCATGCGCCGCCGGTGGTTTGGTATCGGCAAGTACGCGATCCGAGCGCCGAGCTGGAGGATTGCGCGCAATTGTTCCTGGGGATGCGTCTGCAGTGCGCGCAATGCCACCATCATCCGTTTGAAAAATGGAGCCAGCAGGATTATTACAGCTTCTCAGCGTTCTTCTCGCGAGTCGGTCGCAAGAACGGATCTCAGCCGGGGGAAGAGGTAATCTTTCATCGTCGCGGCTCGGCGCAGGCGCTCAACAAGAAGACCAAGCAGAACGTCAAACCGGCGGGCTTGGGCGGCCCGATCCTGGATATTCCGAATGATGAGGACCCACGCGAGGCGTTGGTGGATTGGATGGCGGCCAAGGATAATCGGTTCTTTGCGCGCGCCTTCGTCAATCGGTACTGGAAGCATTTTTTCAACCGCGGATTGGTTGATCCCGAGGACGATATGCGGGAGACCAATCCGGCGAGTAATCCGGAGCTTTTGGACGCGCTGGCTCAACATTTCGTCGCCAGCCGTTTCGACATGAAGGATTTGATTCGGACGATCTGCCAGTCGCGCGTCTATCAACTCAGCTCGACGCCGAATCAGTACAACGCGCAAGACAAGCAGAACTTTTCCCGGTATTACCCGAAGCGGCTCGGCGCCGAGGTGCTCTACGACGCGTTGGACACGGTAACCCGGTCGCAAGGTCACTTTGAAGGGGTGCCTGTCGATCTCCGCGCGGTCCAGTTGCCAGACAACAGTTTCAACGAGAAATCTTATTTTTTGACAGTTTTCGGTCGGCCAGACGCGTCCAGCGCGTGTGAGTGTGAACGATCGGGCGACGCGAGCCTGGCGCAATGCCTGCACTTGCTCAATTCGAAGGAAGTGGCCGAAAAGTTGACTTCGGATTCCGGTGAGGCCGCGCTATTGGCGGAGGACAAGACCGAGCCGGATGAAAAGAAGATCCGTGACCTTTACTATCTCGCCTTCTCGCGCGGCCCGGCGCCGGAGGAGCTTTCGTTTGCGCGGAGCTTCGTCGAGAAGAAGGCTAAATCAGCGAAGGAAGCGAAGGATGTCCCGACTGTGCGTCGCCAAGCCTACGAGGATATGATCTGGGCCTTGGTCAATACCAAGGAATTCCTCTTTAATCATTAGCAGGCTTTCCTTGGCTTCTTTGCGGGATCACCACGGGGCGCCTCGGCGTCGGCTCGGCGTCGAGGCCGCGATGAATTCACTCGGGGCCGTCGTCGTCGCAGAGGTCCGAACCCGCGTAACCTAGACAGAATGTTCGCCAGCTTTTCATTTCGACGCCCCGGCCGCGTTCGTCGGATCCTGGCGGGGGTGGCGCTTTTCGCTCCGTTGGCGCTCGGTTGGTTAGCATTGGCGGAGCTGCCCGCCGCGCGGATCACGAGCGTTTTCCCGGCGGGTGGCAAGGTGGGTTCGACGTTTACGGTGAACGTCGTTGGTTCCGATCTTGACGACGGGTCGGCGATTTATTTTTCGCAGGCCGGCATTACCGCGGTTCCCAAAATGAAGCGGGCCGTCGGATTGGACGCGCCGCAACCCGAGCCGAACACGTTTGTCGTCACGATCGCGACCAATGTCGCCCCGGGAGTTTATGACGCGAGAGTGGTGGGCCGCTTCGGGGTCTCGAATCCGCGCGGCTTTGAGGTTTCCGAAATGCCCGAGGTCCTCGCGCCCAACGTAAACGTTCGACCGGGCGCGGTCTTTTCCATTCCGCTCGACAACGTGGTGAACGGGCACGCGGTCGCGAACAATGACCAGTACTTTCGGTTTGAGGCCAAAGCCGGCCAACGCATTCTGCTGGAGTGCGGCGCCGCGGATCTTGATTCGCGCCTGGACCCAAGCCTCGTGATTCTCGACGCGAACGGCCGCGAATTGGGTCATAACCTCCCTGGTGAACCGCTCGATTTTAGGGCGCCGTCCGAGGGACGATATACGCTCAAACTCCACGATTTCGTTTACCAGGGCGGTGACGACTACTTTTACCGGCTGCGACTCTCGACCGGTCCGCACCTTGATTTTATCGTCCCGTCGGCGGGACTGCCGGGCAGCAAGGGGAGTTACGTGATTTACGGGCGGAATCTTCCCGAAGGCAAGTTGGCGGAGGAAATGACCGTGGACGGCAAGGCGCTCGAAAAGATGACGGTCGATATCGAGCTGCCGAAAACGCCGCCGCACAGTCAATCACTGCCCGCGGCGCTTCTGCGGCCATCCGGCGCGGTCGTCGAGGGTGTGGAGTATCGGCTGCGCGCGCCTGGGCGAGCCTCAAACCCGGTCTGGATCTCGTTCGCGACGGCGCCGGTGGTGGTCGAGCAAGCTCCGAACGATCAACCCGAGACCGCGCAAGCTCTCACGCCGCCGTGTGAGTTCGTGGGACGCTTTTATCCGCACGGGGACTTGGATTGGGTGACGTTTCCCGCTAAGGCGGGCGACTATTGGCTGGAAATCTTCTCCCAGCGGCTCGGCTGGCCGAGCAAACCATTTGTCATCGCCGAAAGGATTGTCAAAAAGCCTGATGGAAAAGAGCGGGCGACGGACACGCGAGAATTCGCGGAGAGTGACGCAAACATTGGCGGCGTCGATTTTAACGCCGCCGGCTATGATCCGTCGGATCGCCTGCGCGTTGGCGAGGACGGACAATACCGTTTGCGGATCGGCGACCTGTTCAATGCCGCGTCCAGTGATCCGCGGCTGGGGTATCGTTTGCTGATCCACCGGGAAACGCCGGATTTTCGTTTAGTGGCGATGCCCATGTTGCCGCCTCCGGCGAACGCCGACGCGCGCGACATTCCGGTCGTTGGTTCGTTGCTCCGCAGGCGAGGGACGCTCGCGCTGAAAGTCGTGGCCTTTCGACGGGAAAACTTCGCGGGTGATATTCAGTTGAACGTCGAGAACTTGCCGCCCGGCGTGAAGTGCGTTGAGGGAATGATTTGGTCCGGGGTCAGCACCGGAATGGTCACGCTCGTCGCGAGCGACACCGTATCCAATTGGGTTGGCCCGATCCGGCTGGTGGGCCGCGCGAAGATCGGCGCCGAGGAGGTTGTCCGGGTCGCGCGGGGAGGCATGCTGAGTTGGGACGTCAAAAATTACAATGAAGAGCCGGTGCCCGCGCGATTGACGCGTGAACTCGTGATCGCCGTCAGCAGAGTGGAAGAGGCGCCCGTGACCGTCACGAGTTCAGAGGAGCACGCTTGGGAAACCTCACTCGGCGGGAAATTAAGCATTCCGCTGAAGATTGTCCGTCGAGGTGACTTTCACACCGCGATCAAACTGAGACCGTTGAATGTCCCGGCTTTGGCCCCAATGAAGGAGATAGAATTGGACGGGCAAGCGACTAATGGCCGAGTGGAAATTGATTTGACGCAATACAAACTGCCGGTCGGCTCGTACTCGTTCGCGCTCGAGGGGCGAACCCAGGGCAAGTATCGGAACAATCCGGAAGGGGTAAAGGCGGCCGACGATGCGGTCAAACTCGCCGAGGCTCGCGTTACGGAACTGACCGCGGCAGCCAAGGCCGCGACCGAAAAACTTCAGGCGGCCCGCAAGAGTCTCCCGGCGTCGGAGGAGGCCGCGAAGCGCGGCGTCGAAGCTTTGGCCAGCGCGGTAAAAACGGCTGACGACGCGCAAGCTGGCGCCAAGGCCGCGGACGAAAAACTTGCCGAAGCGAAGACAAAAGCCGACGCGGCGCCTGACAAGGCGGAGCTGGCGACCGCGAAGTCTGAGGCCGAGAAGGAGGCCGCGTCCGCCCGCGCGAAAGCGTCGGGCGCGGCGGACGACCGCGCGGCGGCGCAGCGTTCGGCTGACGAGGCGAGCAGTCGCGCCCAGGCGGAACGCGAGGCGGTGGCCCTGGCCGAGAAGGCCGTGGCGGATACCGCGGCTAATTTGAAGGCCGCCAACCAACTGAAGGAGACGCTGGCGGCCCGGGCCAAAGAGGCGGCCAAACGGGCTGAACCCAAGGATGTCAGCGTGACTTTTTATTCGGAGCCGATCACGGTGAAGATCTCGGCGGCTCCCATAACCTTGCTGGCGTCTGGCGCTCCCGAGTCGGTTCGAGCGGGCGAGAAGATTGAAATACCAGTCAGCGTCGAGCGGCTCTATGAGTTTAAGGATCAAGTCGAGATCAGCCTGATGGCGCCCAAAGACGTGAACGGCGTCGTGGCGCCGAAGCTGCTTCTGGCGAAGGAGCAGAAGCAGAGCAAATTGATCCTCGAAGCCGCGCCGAATGCGACCCTCGGCGCCCACACCTTCACGTTACGGGCAACGATGAAGTTCAACGATCAATCCCTGCAATTGGAGCAGCCGATTACGGTGAAGGTCGCCGCGGCGGCTTCGCCCGCGCACTGAGGGCCGATGCGAACGTTGAAATTTTCCCAGGTTTTGAGCCGCCTGACTTGGCGTTGGCTGTTCCTGTTGGCGCTAATACCACTGGCGGCGGCCCCGGCTGCCGAAGATGAATCAGGCGGCTCGAAGGCAATCCCGATCGCGACGGTGAATCATCCCGCCAGAGTTGATTTTTCGACCGAGATTCTCCCGGTTCTTAAGCGAAATTGCCTGGCCTGTCACAACGCGAATGACGCGAAAGCCAATCTGGTCCTCGAATCGCCGAACACCATATTGAAAGGAGGCGAAGACGGCGTGGTCGTCAAACCGGGGAAAAGCGCGGAGAGTTTGCTACTGCGGGTCGCCTCCCGCCAGGAACGCCCGTACATGCCGCCGCTGAAAAATAAAGTCGAGGCGAGCGCCTTGTCGTCGGACGAGTTGGGCTTGCTCAGGCTCTGGATCGACCAAGGCGCGACGGGTGGCGTTCAGGTCGCCGCGGCGCCGTTGGATTGGCGCCCGCTGCCGGAACAGCTGAACCCGATTCTATCACTGGCGTTGACTTCGGATGGCCAGTTTGCGGCGTGCTCACGGGGCAATCAGATTTTCGTTTACCACATCCCCTCTCGCCAGTTGGCGGCGCATTTGGTGGACCCGAGCCTCGCGGCGCTGGCCGGCTACGGCTCCGATCCGGCCGCGCACCGCGACCTGGTGCAATCACTGGCGTTCAGTCCCGACGGAGATCGCCTGGCGTCCGCCGGATTTCGGGAGGTGAAACTGTGGCGTCATCTGCAGGAGAAACCGCGCCTCATCCAGGCGCCGTCCGCCGACCCCGTCAATTCGGCGTTGGCGGTAAGCCCGGATGGCCGGTGGCTGGCTTTGGGTGATTCGTCGGGCCGCATCCAGCTGCGCGGCGTGGCGGACGGCAGGGTGGCGCGGCGCCTCTCAAGTCCGCGCGGAGCCATTATTAATCTGAAGTTTTCGCCGGACGGGATGCGACTCGGCGCCGCCTCGAGCGACCGAGTCTTGCGCGTCTGGAACGTGCCGTCCGGCGACCTCGTGGTGGAGACTGCGTTAACCAATGGCGGCGCCTGGAGTTGTGTTGGACCCGCGATTGCAGGTACCGGGCCCGGCCGTTCAATTCGCGTCTGGGAATTGCCAACCCACCCGAAAGACGTCCCGCGCGAGCTGGTATCCTTCGCCTGGACCAACGGGCCGCTTCTTTCGTTGGAAAGTTCCAGCGGAATCTCGAATCGCCTCGTGGTGGCCGGGGCGGACGGCGGTATCGAAATCTGGGATACCGCCAAAGGCGCGCCGGCGCGAAGATTTAATCACGGCGGGCCGATTCGCGCTCTGGCCGCCCGACCCGACGGCAAGCGAATCGCCTCCATCGGCACGAACCAGATCGTTAAACTTTGGGACGCGCAAAGCGGCAAACTGCTCGCCGAGGTCAAGGGCGGTCGTGAGACGCAATTCCGCCTCTCGAACCGGGAACGCGCGGCGACGCTGGCCAACGCCGAGGTCGATTTCCAAAAGGAGGAACTCCATTCCGCCGAGACGAATCGGACGGCGCAGGCGGACGCGCTGAAGAAAGCCGGCGAGGCGAAGGACGCGGCGGAAAAAAAACTGGCTGACGCGAACCGGGAACTGGCCGCGGCGCGCGCCGTGAACGCGGACGCCGAAAAGGCCCTGGCAGCGCTGCCACCCAAGCCAGCCGCCGATGAGGAAAAGTCACGGAAACAAAAACGGGACACGGCCGTTTCCGAGGTTAAACGATTGGAAAAAGCCCTCAAAGATGCCGAGACGGCGGCGGCCAAGCCATTGGACACCTTTAAACTCACGGAGCAGGAGGTCGCGCATGCCGAGGCCGCGGTAGTCGCCGCGCAAGCCGCGCTTGGCCGCGCGCGCGCCGCGACCGTTCGATCGCAGTTAGATCTGCAAATGGCGCGAATCGCGGCGGCCGACGCGGAAAGGAACGTTCGCGCGGTGGCGTTTTCGCCCGACAATCAGGTTCTGGCGACCGCAGGAGACGATTCTCTGATCCATACTTGGAGCGCCGATAACGGCTCGGCGTACGAAACCTATCAAAGTTCATCCAGCCCGGTCACCACCTTGGCGTTTGTTGGCGCGCGCGGCCTGGTATCACGAGGTTCGTCTCCGGGGGTCGCGGTGTGGGATTTGCGCGACGCCTGGAGGCTCGAGCGGGTAATCGGGACGGGCGACGGCGCCTCCCCGCTGGTGGATCGGGTCAACGCGTTGGCCTTCAGTCCCGATGGCCGCACGCTGGCGACCGGCGGCGGAGAACCGTCGCGCAGCGGAGAGATCAAACTTTGGGACGCGTTCACGGGAACGATGACCAGAGAACTGACCAACGCGCATAGCGATACGGTATTCGGCCTCGCGTTTTCGCCGGACGGTCAGTTCCTTGCGTCCTGCGGCGCCGATAAAATGATGAAAGTGTTTGATTTATCGAACGGCAAACTAAAACGCACCTTTGAAGGTCACACGCACCACGTTCTCGCGGTTGGCTGGAAGCCGAGCGGGCGAACGTTGGTGACCGGTGGGGCCGACGCGGTCATCAAGGTATGGGATTTCGGGACGGGCGAGCGGAAGAAGACGATCGAAGGCTTTGCGAAGGAAGTGACCGCGATTGCTTTTGCCGGGCTGGACGACCAATTTGTCGCGGCTTCCGGTGACGCGCAAGTAAAGTTGATTTCGATCAAGGGCGATACCGTGCGTTCGTTCGGAGGCGCCGCGGATTTCGTTTACGGCGCGGCGACGACCCCGGACGGAAAGCTGGTGATTGCCGGCGGGCAAGACGGCGTGTTGCGCGTGTGGGACGGGCAAAGCGGGCAGGCGCTGGCGAGTTTTAGCGCCGAACGACCCGCGAAAACGCGGTCAGCGGCGGTCACCACAACCCAACCCTGAGACCCGGAGGCGCTTCGCCGAACGATGCGAAAATGAGCGCTTGAATCTCACGAATCGGGCTTGACCGTCGGCGCGACACGAATCAGTTTTGAGGCAACTTGACCAGTAATCCCGCTCGGTCAAAAACCAGAAACGGAACCCGTTGTATGGCAAAACAAAAAGTCACCTTCTCACTCCTGGCTCCAGAGGCGCAGACCGTCGCGCTGGCGGGCGACTTTACGAGTTGGCAAGCCGAACCGCTAAGCCTCAAAAAACAGAAGAGTGGCGTTTGGAAAATCGCGGTGCCGTTGCCGCCGGGAAGCTATCAATACCGCTTTCTGGTCGATGGCAAGTGGTGCGATGACCCCGAGTGTGTTCAGCGTGCCCCAAATCCGTTCGGAGACCAAAACTGCGTGCGAGTCGTCGCGTGAAGGGGCCCCGATTTCAACTTCCGGCCAGCGCTTTTTCCCGCTCGATCAGGGTTGGGTGTGAGTAGAAGAATCCACTGTAAAGCGGATGAGGCTTGTGGTTATTCGAATCCAGCAGCAGGGAGGTCGCGACGACAGTGAACCCGTGGTTCATGCCAGCGTCTTGCTCCCATGCGCCGCGATTGGGCGCCAGCCACGACGGGACGCCCGAAGGTTCAAGACGATGTTACGGCCTCCAAACGCTTCGAGAGTCACAGGCGGGGCGTAACGCGAAGGCGTTAATCGCTCAAATCAAAAATCAGAGTTTTGTCGCTTTGAACCGAAAAGGCGGCCTGCCTTCCGCGTTGCGCGAATGAATGAAACGCCGACGTCGAACCAAGCCAGCCAGCGTTGGCAGCGGCGGAATTGTGGCTCGAGAATTTCCCGATTCGCCTGGCTCTGGGCCAGCAACGCCCGCTTGCGATCCTGAACTCGTATCAGGGGTCGATCTTTAAACATGCGCGGTCCTTTTTCAGCTCCCCGAGGGTGCCGGCAAACGCGCTGCGATCTTTCAGGCGCTTTCGCAATCCTCGCCAGGCGGCGATGGTTCCGGAAAAATAAACGACGCTCAAACAGAGCAGCGCGGCCAGACGTCCGTTCTCCCAGAATAATACGACCACCGTGAACGTGATAAGCGCCAGCGACGCCGCGGCCAGCCCGGCAAAAGTGGCGGCGACGAGAATGGTCTCTACCAGTTTGCATTTCTCCTCCTGGACTTCGACGCCGAATAATTCGACCCGATTCTGCGCGGTGGCGAGCACGAGGTCGAGAACCCGACTCACCGCGCGCCATGCGCCGCTTCCCGATTCCGCGGGTTCACCCATACGACGCAACTATTTTCGGGTCACCAGCACGCCGACCAACAGGCCGACGCCAAAGGCGATGCCGAGACTCTGGTAGGGGTGATCGCGGATAACTTTATCCGTCGCCTTGGCGCCTTCAACCGCCTTTTCTTCCAGTTTGGAACAGGCGCGGCGGGCGCTTTCCACCGTTTCTGAGAGCCGTTCGCGGACCTCTTGAGCCTTTTCGCCGACAGTTCCGGTGGTGGCGCTCAGTAGATCCTCTGAATCGCGGACGATGCGCTTAAGGTCCGCGACCAGTTTTTCGGTACTAAATTCATTGGCGCTCATATTCAAATTCCTTCCGTAATCCGATCTGGCGTTATTGCCTGAGTGCAAATTACTCCCGAGAGTGAGGCGCGGATAACCGAGAATTGCCAAATGCTGACCTCCGGTTGAGAAGCAAGCCCGCTGAATTAACGGCGGTCGAGTGGGGACCGCGCCGGCTACTCGACGCCGGACGATTTCTCCGGGGCCTCGACCGTCACGGCCATGATGACTGGCGCCGAGTTGTCGGGACCCTTGATGAACTCGATGTTTTCGATTGAGTCGGAGCGTTCGGGCCGAAGGACGAGGCGGCGAAGTTGGGCTCCGTTGCGCAGTTCGAATGCGAATTCCGCTCCGGGCACTTCAACGCGCCGGATGTAGTCGGCGAAATGGACGCCGTTGGTGAAACTATGATCCTCGATCGCGCCATTGGCATAATGGAGACGCACGATCAGCGAGACGGTCCCCTTCGGCGTCGCCGGAAAACCCCAGCCGCTGATTCCACTTAAGAGGTGGACTGCTTTCGCAGGTTTGTTGCAGAGCAGGGTCGCGCTCTTGGGGCGTTCACTGGTCATCGGGGTCATCGGTCCGAACAGGACCAGGGCGTTGGGCACGCTGCCGCCTCGAGGATCGATCAGGTTAAAGGGAACTCCCGAGACCGATTTGACGCCCCACGTCTCGAAAATCATACGTTCGGGACCATCGGGATTGATGAACATTCCTTGAACCGTGGAGACGTCGGCGATCTTTTGTAACGGGAGCGGGAGAAAACGTTCGCTCGGCGTGAGAAAATCGAGCAATGACACCAGGTCCTCGGCCGGTATTCCTTCGAAGCCCTCCGGCATGAGCGAAAGCGGGGAACTGGTGATCTGTTTGACATCCTGGCGGAGCACCAGGTGGCGGGCGCCCTGGCTGTCGAGCAGTTCGACGCTGGTTTTATTGTCCGCCGTCAGCAGGCCACTCAGGCTCTGGCCGTCTTTGGTCTCGATGATGTATTGTCGGTAGTTGCCCTCGACCGACCGATTCGGATCAATGATGTTGATCAGGAACTCCTCGCGGTTGCCGCCGGCGAATCCGGTGAGGTCCGGACCGATGCTGGCGCCCTCGCCGTTGAACCGGTGGCAAACCGCGCAGTTCTTCTGAAACACCTGTTTACCCTGGGTTGCGTTGCCGTGCTGGCGGGTGAGGGGAAGCAGGCGGTCAACAACCTTTTGCCGGTCGGGGTTCGGGAGGCGCCCGCCGCTGGCGAAGAGCTTTTTGGCGCGCTCGGCGAGGGACGCATCGGAGCCGCGGACCAGACGCTGCACTTGGATCACGTTCAAGTCGCCGACCGAAACGTCGCCGCGCTCAAGGCCGGCCAGCAGGGAGCGCGACCAGTCGGTGCGCGCCAAGAGGACACCCAGGACCGCTTGCCGAAGCCGCGGAGTCAATCCGGGCCAACGGGCCATCAGGGCCGGGCCTACTTCGGGGAGGGAGGTTTGGCCCAAGGCATCGACAATTCCGACCGCCAGCTCGGGCGAAGTTTGCGGCTCAATGGCCGCCAGAAGGTCGTTCATGGTTTTCGAATCACTCGCAAGCGACATCAGTTCCCGCGCGGCCTGAATGCGGGTATCGTCGGTTTCGCCGGCGGCGGTGGCCTTGGCGAGCATCTGTTTCTTCACCTCGCCCAGGTCGGCTTGAAATTTGTCGCCGACGCCCCAACGGTTGGCGAGCGAGGCGAGTTGCAATTGCGCGGAAAGCGAAAGCTTGCGCAGCAGATTGCTCAGGTCGTGTTCAAATTGCGGCGTCATCTCGGGCGGCCGGTTCATCGGCCATCCCGCGGCCAAGCCCGCGATCATGGATTCCGATAGCCCCGCCGTCATCGGCACGTAGAGCGCCGTAAGACCGGCCACGCTGTCGATCGGGCCGCCCCGCGCATAGTGCTCGGCGAAGACGCGGACAGCTTGATTGAGGGTCTTGGCAACGCTTTCCGGGGGTTGAATCCGGGTCACCGCGCGCAAGAACGTCAGATCATTCTGCGCCGCGGCGCTGATCGCGGCCAGCGGCAGCCAGCGGTCGCTCAGATTTTGGGAATTGCTGAGAAAATCCGCGACCGCGACCCCGGCTTCCTCGACCCCCGGCATCTCCGCCAGCGCCAAGAGAGCATCTTTCTGGACCATCGCGTCCGGGTCTTTGAGCAGGCCGAGGCTGAGGATCGTGGCGACTGAATCGGACTTGCGGGGCAGGATCGTCAAGGCGGCGCGGCGCACCACCGGAGCCGGATGCGTTAAGCCGGCGCGCAAGACCGCCGTCATTTTCGATTCGGCGCCGGCGAACGCTCCGAGGCCGTCCAGCGCGTAAAGCGCGTGCGTGGCGGCGAGGGAATTGGTTCCCGCCGTGATCAACGCCGCGAGCATCGGAATCGCATCCTTGCGATCCTGATCGACCAGGAGCCGTTGAGCGGAGAGGCGCCAGAAGCGATTGTCGTCGTTCAAAGTCTCGACCAGCGCGGCGGTCTTGGCCTGACGCAGATCGCGCGCGGTGGGGAGCTTGGCTGGGTCATGGACGATTCGGTAAACGCGGCCGTGCTCCTTGTCGCGGAGGGGGGTGACATAAGCGTTGCCCGGGCCGTTCTCGAAGCCTTTTGGAACCGGGTTGTGCTGGATGATGTAATTATACCAATCGAGAACCCACACCGCCCCGTCAGGTCCAACTTGGGCGGCGATTGGAGCGGTCCAGGCGTCACTGCTCGCCAGCAAATTGTATCCGTCACGAGCGATGAACTCGCTGCCCCGCCGGATGAGTTTGTCGATATGCACCAGGTGGCCGGTCGGCTCGCAGACGAACGCGGTGTCGCGCCAAAATGATTCTGGATAGGCGCGCGCCGTGTAAACCTCGAAACCAGCCGCCGCGGTATAGCCGCCAAACACGTCCACCTGCCGTACGTCGCCGGTCACCGGGTGAAATCGCTTGTGGTCATCGATGCCGACGCAACCCTGACCGTGCCAGCCGCGCACGGCCTCGAAATAACGGTTCGGAATCGCGAGGTGGACCGCATGTTCGTTGTTGGCGGTGGAACAGAAGATATCGCCCTCTTCATTTTGCCCGAATCCCCAGGTATTATTGCTGGTTCCCGCGAGGACTTCGAAGGCCGAGCCGTTCGCCCGAAAGCGGAACAGGCCGGCGCGCAACTCGTGGACGGTTTTGCCGACGCGGACGGCGCCGCCACTATAACCCACGGAACCATACACCCAGTTATCCAATCCGTAGCGGAGGTTGGAGAGGACGGCGTGAGTGTCACTCCGGCCAAAACCGGTGTAAATGATCCGGCGTTCGTCCGCGACGTCGTCACCGTTGGTGTCTTTCAGAAACAGGATGTGGGGAGCGATAGCGACGATCACGCCACCGTTGGCGAAGGCCAGCCCGGTGGGCAGGTTCAGGTGATCGGCGAAGACGGTGAATTTGTCGGCGCGACCATCGTGGTCCGTGTCTTCGCAGATAACGATACGGTCGTGCCCATTTTGTAGCGGATCGCTCGACAATTGGTTCGGATAATCAACGCTTTCAACGACCCAAAGCCGGCCGCGCTCGTCCCAAGCCATCGCGATTGGTTTTACAATGTCCGGCTCGGCGGCGAAGAGTTCGGCGTGAAATCCCTCCGGCAGATGCATGTGCCGAATGGATTCCTCCGGGGGAAGCGGCGCTTGCATGGTGTCCTGCTCCTGGCTGCTGCCCCACGCGGCGCCTTCGACGTAGCGCGGCACACGGGCGGGAACGTACCGCATCGCCGGCAGGTCCTCATCCTGGCGCCGGGTCGTCCAACGGATTCCGTTCTCGAGCAGTTTCTGAAACTCAGGGCGCCGCCAGATTTCCGGGTAGTGGCCGCCGGCGGTGTAGAAGACGCGGCCTTTGCCTTGCTCCCTGGTCCAGGTCCACGGTTCCATTCCCTGCGCGTGCTCGCGGACCATCAATACCCGCAGATCATCCCGCAGTTTAGCGTGAAGATAGGATTCATCCCGCGCGGCAATGCTCGTGGCGCCGAGCATCGCGGGATGCTGCGCGTCAATGATCGTCGGGCGAAAGACCTCGACGCCGTGCGAGGCGAATTGGCCGCCCAACAGGGCGGTGTAGCGCTCGCTGTTTCCGAAGGCCGCCGAGGCGCAATGCACCGCGACCAGCCCTTTGCCACCTTCGACGAAATCGATCAGCGCTTGCTCCGAGGCGGCGGGAAGTTCGTGGATATTGTTGTAGAGCAGGAGAGAGTCGTAGCGGGCCAGCGTCGGTTGATTGAGCGCCGAGACGTCATTGGTGTAGTCGATTTGGATTCCGTGGCTGGCCAGGGCGGGGATGATAATCTCCGCCTTGCCAGCCGGGTCGTGTCCCGCCTCGTTGAGCCGGTCGCCGACAAAGAGCACGGTGAGTTTGCTCGAGTCGCCCGCTTTAACGTTCAGCTGAAGGGCGATCAAAAGGGCCAGCGCCGCGTACGGCCGTCGCCCGCCGACCCGGCGCCAGCGTCGGGCGTTAAATAGGTAGTGAAGGGAAGTCAGCATGAGACGCAACGAGGTTCGTGGGAGGACGCCAGCGATTCTAGGCAAACGACCCGATGGTCGTCCGCCGACGGGAATAGCGAATCGGGAAAGGCAAAGCGCCCAATCCCGGATCGCGTGGGCCGCCGGTCATCCGCGGCATGGGTTCGCGCGGGCGCGATTACCACCAGAAGCTGGGGTCCCCGGTCGTTCTGACGACCAGTTTTTCAAATTTTCGCCATTCGACGTGCTGATCGAGGCAGAGGAGATTGCCGCCAGCGGGCATTTTGCCAATGAGGTGAGGGCTTGAGTGGGGTTCGGACCAGCCGCCCATGATTGAAGTATAATTATTGTTGCTACGAATCCGCTGATCGCTGCCTTGCGAGAGGGTCGCATCCGCGACGTAGATCGATTCGATCGGCGACAGGATATATTCGAGCGCCTGGTATTTGATCACCTGGGGCGTCAACTTGGCGACGATGTTCGTTGAAAGCACGCGGGGCGAGTCTTTGGTCGCGAACGCGTAGCCGATCACCCGGAAGGTGGTGGTGAAGCTCCAAAGCGTGTCGTTGTCCTGCTTCGCGAAGGAGGGACAATACAACATGTGGCGATTGAAACCTTGCTGCTCCATGAGGGTAATCGTGCCGACGGGCATGTCCCAGGGCCAGTTCCCCACCATGTTGTTATATGACATCGTGGGCAGGAAGTCGGCGTTGTCGTTGGCGTACATTACGCAGGCGATGCCGACTTGATGGAGGTTGCTCTTGCACTTGGTCCGCTTGGCCATCTCCTTCGATTTCGCCAGGCCAGGCAGCAGCAGCGAGGCCAGGATGGCGATGATCGCGATCACAACGAGCAACTCGATGAGTGTGAAGCCCAAACGGAAGGCGCACCCCGCCGAGCCGGCGCGAGGGAGCGCGGCGTTACGGCGCCAGCGGACGTTCTCGGAACGATTAGCTAAGTTGAGTCTAAACATAAGCACGGTCTTTCGGTGAAGTTGAAATCCCTGGGGCGCACACGCAAGGCGCAGGTCGCGCGGCGTACCGCCCCGGAATGAGGAAAAACTTGGAACGACCGATCCGTGTCGCTCCAGCGGCGGAAAAGCCGCTCGGATCGGAGGCGCGTTGGTCGGCTGGTTTAATCAAGCGATTAGGAAAAAAGGGGCCGGTCGGAACCGGCCCCATGTGTGTGTCCTCAGGGAGTAGTCCGCCGTGCTCCCCAAATTGCAAGGTTAATGTTGGAGTCGGTAGAACTTGGCGGCCGCGGTGGCGGCGACCGTGACTTGGTTTTGTCCATTGGCCACGACGGGGGTGCCCGCAACGGCGGCCCAGGAGGCCGCGGCGCCGAGCGCGCTGGTCGCCTGAAGCGTGTAGGTCGTGGAAGATACCGGCCACGAGATGGTCACCTGGCCCGCGTTCCAGGTCGCGGTGAGGCGGCGCGACGCGACCTCGCTCGGCAGCGCGTCCGGCCCCGCCGCGAAGTCAGCCGCGACGCCGCTATCGGAAAGAGCGCCGTCGAAAATGCGGAATTCATCGTAGCTGCCGTTGAAGTCGGGATCAGCGTACTGGGAATGCCCGAGCCAAACGTTGACGTCGTCAACGCCGCTGAGCGCCAGGGTGGCGGCGCCAATCGCGACGCGCTGACCGTTCACAAAGAGGCGGGTCGATCCGGCCAGGACATTGTAGGTCACGGCGACGTGGGTCTTTACGCCGACCGGCAGGATGGCGGCGCCATCGAGGTCCGGGCTTTCACCGCTGCCGGTATTGATCGCGAAGCGGACGACGTTATTACCGCCGTGCGGCGTGAGGAAGAGGTAGGTTTGACCGGTGCCTTGCGCGCCTGGTCCGCCGCTGTTATCGCCGAAGTCGAAAATACGGGACCAGAACTGGCTGGCCGGACCGTTCCAGGTCACCCACGCCTCGATCGTGAGATTCGTAAGACTGGAGACCAGTCCGGCGGGCAAGGCGACGTAAGCGTTCGCGCCGGGCAGGCTCAATTGTCCCGTCCCGTTGAAGACGCCGGCGCCCATCACGGTTCCGTCGGCCGACCCGACCGAGTCTTTGACCGTCGTGCTCCCGACCGCGTCGCTAAAGCCATAGCGATGAATCAGGTTCGGAGTTCCATCGCCGGGGGCCGTGACCACGGTGATCGATTGAGAGGCTTGAATCCCTTGATAGGTCGCGGTGATGGTCGTGGTACCCGCGCTGACCAATTCGATGGATCCGTTGGCCGCAACCGTGGCGACACCCGGGTTGCTGGAGGTCACGACCACGCCCGGAAAAGTGGCGATGTTGACGTTCGAGACGTTTTGGAAGTTGGCGGCCAGATTAAGGGCGACCGGCATTCCATCGACGAAGAAGTTCGTCAAAGCGAATCCGACGGCGACCGACTTAACCGTGCCGGCATTGGTCACGACGTTGTTCGGACCGGCTCCCATGCTGATCGCGATTTGTTGGTCGGTCAGGGCGCCTTCCCACAGACGGAATTCATTGAAACTGCCAGTAAAATAGGGGTCGTTATACTGCGAGCGTCCGAGCCAATTGTTGACGTCACTGATGGTCTTGAGCGGGATCGTGGCGACACCGGAGGCGACGAGTTGGCCCCCGACGAAGAGTTTGGCGATCTGCGCGCTGGGATTGTACACGACCGCCACGTACGACTCCGTGCCGACGGGCAGGGGCGCCGGGCCATTGAGAACGGGGGACTCGCCGCCGCCGGAGCTGACGGTCGAGGCGAAGCGGACGGTGCCGTTCCCGCCGTTGTGCGGGCTGAGGAAGAGGTAGGTTTGGCCGGTGCCTTGGGCGCCGACGCCCCCGCTATTGCTGCCGAAATCAAAAATGCGCGACCAATTCTGCCCGGCCGGACCGTTCCACGTGACCCACGCCTCGAAGGTGACGTTGGTCATCGCCGAGATGGTGCCGGCCGGCAATTGCGCGTAGCCGCTATTGCCATCGAGAATCATCTGCCCGTTCCCATCGAGCGAGGCTCCGGGAAAAAGCGCCGCGTTATTCGTTCCGATTGAATCGACGGCGTTGGTGGCCGTGGAGCTTCCCGAGAAACTGTAGCGATGTTTGAGGACGGCCGGAACCTGGATGACCGTGACCTGCACGCTGGTTTGTTTGCCCAGGTAACTCACTGTGACCGTGGCGGAGCCAACCGCCTTGGCCGTGGCGATGCCGTTGGCGGAGACGGTGACGTTGGTGGAACTGGACTGATACGTGATATTGGTGTTGGCGGTCAGAATGACGTTCGTGGAATTGGCGAAACTGCCGAACACTTTGATTTGCTGCACGCTCCCGAGGAGCAGGTTCGCGTCCAATTGCGCGCGGACGTTTTGGAGGGCGCCCAAATTGACCGCCGGAGGGCCGCCGGTGAAGTCGGTCTTAATCTGGCTGGCGCTCAGTGGATTGTCGTACAGGCGGAACTCGTAAATATTCGCGGTGAGCGCGGAATCCGCGGCGTAAAGCGACTTGCCGATATAGTGGAACACGTTGGTCACCGAGGAGAGCGGAATGTCCACCGTGGCGGTGTTGGTGGCGACGAGCACGCCGTTCGTGTAGAAGGCCATGAAATTGTTCGCCGGATCATAAACCGCGGCGATGTGCATGAGTCCGAGGTTGTCGTAGCTCCCGGGCACGATGACCGACTCTTCATGATTGTAGCCTGGGTCGGCGTCCGAGACCACCCAGCGCGTGTCAACCGGCCCGGCCCCGGAGTGCGGGCAGAAAAACAGATATTCCTGCCCCGCGCCGCCCGCGTCCGTGGCGCCAAAATCGAATAGGCGGCACCAGGCGCCGCAGGTCCCGAAACTTACCCAAGTCTCCACCGTGATCGCGCTGAAGCCATCGATGACGTTGGTGGGCAGATTGGCGTAACCGACGCTGCCGTCCAGGATCATTTTGCCGTCGCCCGACAGCGTGGCGTTACCGATCAGGCTGCCAGTGGCCGTCCCGACGGTGTCCGTCACGTTCGTGGAACCGGCCGGGCCGGCGAACGTGTAATCGTGTTTCAGCGCGGCGTGGGCGGCCGGTCGGCCGATCGCGAGCGCCACCAGTACGAGGAGTCCAAATCGGGAGAGACGGGTGAGCATATAATTCCTTTCAAGGTGCCTTTGACTGCGTAGCATAGGGTTGAGCCGTGAATGTCGCGCAGAATCTGGCATTTGAATAGTCGCACCTTTGGTGGACAACTCGTGTCCCCCAAAAGGGGGACAAAACGGAGAGGGCCGCGAGCAGGCGGAGAGACGGAGAGGCGGAGAGGTTTGCGGGTTGGCACGAGCTCGGCCGGCGGATATGGTCGGGGCGTGGAAACCTCGGTATCAATCGTGGAAGACAACGCCGAACTTCGGGAGAGCATCGCGCGGTGGCTTTCCGGGGCGAAGGGGATTCGACTTCTCAGCGCTTACCCGACCGCGGAAGAGGCGTTGGAACATTTGCCCCACGATCATCCGCAGGTCGTGTTGATGGATATCAATCTCCCGCGGATGAGCGGCATTGAATGCGTGCGCCGGCTCAAAACGGTCGCGCCCGGGATTTTGGTGGTGATGCTGACGGTGTACGAGGACAGCCAGCAGATTTTTCAGGCGCTGACGGCGGGCGCCTGCGGCTACCTGGTCAAGCGCGTCGCGCCCGACGAATTGCTGGAGGCCATCCAGGAGGTCCATCGCGGCGGTTCGCCGATGTCGAGCCACATCGCGCGGAAGGTCGTGCAGTCATTTCAGCAGATCGCGGGCCACGCCGCGGGGACCGAAGGGCTTTCGCACCGGGAGGCCGAGGTGCTCGATTACCTCGCGAAAGGCTGCACTTACAAGCAGATCGCGGACGAATTGCGGATCAGCATGGAGACGGTGCGAACCTACATCCGGCGAATTTACGAGAAACTGCACGTCCGTTCCCGCACGGAGGCGGTCGTAAAATACTTGGGCAAGTGAGCCTGAAACCGGGCGGCGAGGCGCCCCCCATCGCCGGTTTCCGGGCGAACGGCGCCGTCAGTTACGTTGGGCGCCATGGGCGGCGAGCGCGACGCTGATGGTAATGCGGGTTCCCCGATCGGGCCGGGTGACCAATTCAAAACGGCCGCCAGCTTCTTCAATCCGCTTCCGCATATTCGAAAGGCCGCAGCCCTGCCGGCCGGCGCCCGAGACACCGTGCCCGTTGGCGGGGCGCGCGTCGGCGAGGGGGGCGGTGAAGCCGCGGCCATTGTCTTCGATGCCAATGACGAGGAGCGAGGCGCGCAGTTGGAGCCGGATGCGAACTTCGGACGCGCCGGAGTGTTTCAAGATATTGGTCAGCGCCTCTTTGACGGTCAGGTAGACGTTGTGGCGGAAGTCAGTCGGCACCGGGACGTGGGGCAGGTCGGTCGGGATTTCCAATCGGCAGATAATGTCGGTCTTTTGAAAGTATTCGGCCGCGTGTTGGCAGATATATGTGGCCAAACCGTCCAACGAATCGTTTTGCGGGCTGACGGCCCAGACAATCTCATCCAGGCCGCGGAGTAGTTCGCGCGCTGTTTGGGAGATGTTCTCGATCTCCACGGCGGCGCGCGCGGGTTCGTGGAGGTCCCGTTTGGCGACGCCGCTCAAAAAGGAGATTTTAGTCAGCTTTGCGCCGATTTCGTCGTGCATATCCTGGGCGATGCGGGCGCGTTCCTTTTCGACGGCGTGTTGCTGTTGCAACCTTTCGAGCTTGCGTTTCATCTTGCGCCCGGAGATGACGCGCGCAGCTCCGCCGACGATCGCGGTGAAGAGCAGGCCACTGAGCGCGACAAACCACCAGCGCTTCCAAAACGGAGGAATGACCCGCAGCGCGAGCGGTTGGGCGATCTCGTTCCAAAGACCGTCATTGTTACAGGCCATGACCCGAAACCAATAGTCGCCGGTCGGGACTTCGGTGTAGGTCGCGGCGCGATTGACACCGGCGTCCACCCACTCCTGGTCGTAGCCGATGAGTTGGTACTTGAAGCGGACCTTTTCCGGCGCGACGAAGCTCAGCGCGGTGTACTGAAACTCAAGGCGATGATTGCCAGGGAAAATCAGCAGCGGCGCCGGTTTTGGCGTCGCGGGAGTTCCCGCGACCGTTACGGCTGGCGCTTCCGCCCGCAGCGCCCGCGATAATTCGACCCGTCGTCCGTCGATGACCAACCGCTCGAGCCAGACGGGCGGAGGGGTTGGATTGGGCCGTACGTTGGCCGGATCAACGACGACGAGGCCGTTGACCGTCGAGAACCATAATTTGCCGTCCCGCGTCTTCAGGCCGGCGGGGCAAAACCCGCCGGTGCATTCCAATCCCAGCATGCCTTCTTCCTTGCCGTACAGAATCGGGTTCAGGCCGCCGCGGTGGCCGTCGAAGGCCGCCTCCAGTTCGAGTCTGCGCACGCGGATGATTCCCTTATTGGACCCGAGCCAGAAGTCGCCCCGGGCGTCCTGCAAGATTTGCGACACAACATTGTCCGGCAAACCGTCGGCGGCCGCCACGCTGGTGATGACGCCGCGTTTCCACCGGCTCAGGCCGCCGCCGCCGGTGCCGATGTAGAGCGCGCCATCACGCGCGTCGTAAAGGGTCCGGATCGATTCGCTCAAGAGGCCGTCTTCGCGCGTGAAGTTCGTCCAGTAGTCGTGATGGTAACGCAACAATCCGTTGCCGGTCGTCCCGAACCAGAGGGCGCCTTCCTGATCCTGAATAATCGAGGTCACCGGGATATTGGCGAGGGCGGGCTCCTCCGTCACCGGACCTGGCTGGCCGTCTTTGCCGAGCTTGAAAAGGCCTTGGTACGCGCCGATCCAAAGCGTCCCGTCACGGTCCTCGCAGAGCGCCAGGATTTTGTCGGAGCCGAGCCCGTTTTCGGTGGAGAAATGAGTTGATTGCCCTTCCTGGACGCGGAAGAGCCCGTCGCCGAAAGTGCCGATCCAAAACCCGCCGTCGCGACCGGCCAGGAGAGAATAGACGGCGCTGTTCGAGGGCAGCAGGCCGCTTTCTTTGTAGGCCGCGAACACCCCATTGCGGCCTTGGTTCAAGCCGCCGCCATTGAGGCCGACCCAGACGCCGCCCGCAGAATTCTCACTCAACGCCAGCACGGTTTCCTGGGTCAACCCGTCCTTCGTGGTGTATGTGGTCAATTGGCGGCGCTTCAGTCGGTTCAGTCCGCCGCCGTCCGTGCCGACCCAAAGACTGCCTTCGCGGTCCTCAAGCAGGGCGCGGACGGAGTGGTTGGCCAAGCCATCGGCGATCGTGTAAGTGGACCACCGGCCGCCGCGCAAACGGCTCAGGCCGTGCTCGGCGCCAATCCAAAGGTCGCCCGACCGGCTTTCACAGATCGCGAAGACCTGACCCGCCGCGAGTCCGTTCGCTTCGCCATAGGCGGTGAGTTTGCCATCCCGGAGGCGAAGCAAATCCGGTTCGGCCTTGCCCATCCAGAGGCTGCCGGCGCGGTCTTCAAAAACGATCCGAAAGGCCGCCCGGTTAAACAGGCCCTCGGCCAGGTACGTCGAGAGACCGCCGTTCGCGAATTGCGAGATTCGGTTACCGCTGGCGATCCAAAGGCGGTTGGAGCGATCGACATGCATGCCGTAAACCGCGGGTGACGTCGCGCTCCCGCCCCCGGCCTCGGGCAAGAGACTCAGCCGGCCCTCGGCCCAGCGATTCAGTCCGCCCTCGGTCCCGATCCAGAGCGTGCCTTGGGCGTCTTCCGCCAGTGAGAGAACCCGATCGCTCAGCAGCCCGTTCGTCATCGTCAACGTCGTAAATGCGCCGGCTTCGTAACGGCTCAAGCCCCCGCCGTCCGTTCCAATCCAAAGCGCGCCGGTTCGATCCTCGCGCAGGCAGAGAATGCGATCGTTCCCGGGGCCGGAGGCGCCGCCGGAGGTGAAAACGGTGAACCGCGCGCCGTCGAACCGCGCCAAGCCGCCCAGCGTGCCGACCCAAAGATAGCCGTCGCGAGTTTGAGTAATCGCCGTAACGGTATTTTGAGGCAATCCCTGGTCGGTCTGCCAGAAATCGATCAGATACTCGCTGCCGGCTCCGTGCGCGCGGAGAGTCAAGAAAGCATGCAAGGCCAAGCAGAACGCGGCCACACGCACGGATTTCTCGTAGGCGGCGCCTACAGCCGCTCGACGTTGACCGGGGGGAGACACGCTGCCGTTATCGGCCCGCCGCGCCCGTTTTGCAAGTCAATCGGCGGGCCGCCCGACGGCGTCACGTCGGCCTACTCTCTGGCCACCACTCGGCAGGCGCCGCCCGGGTTTGTCCGGTCGCGGAGCCGTCCGAAGCGGCCGCCACGCACACTAAAAGAGCGGCGCGATCGGGTCGGGTGATTGAGCGCGGCAGCACCGATTCCAGGCGTCGAGCAGCTCCTGCTGATGTTGATGCGCCCATTCCAGCACCATCGCGCGCACCCGCGCGGGGGCGTCTCCCGTGACGATTTTCAGCGGTAGAATCTGCACTACCAACTCGGAGTTTTCGTAGATCGCGTGGAAGCGCGGGGCAAAAGGGCGGATCCCCACCATCCGAATTAAGATTCCGTAGAATTTGGAAACCACTGGCATAGGTCAAATTGTTAGATTGTTTTCGGCGTTGAACGGCGCATTTCATTTCCGCCGTCGAGAAGTTCTTCGCAGGCCGCGTGCCAAGTTTTGATTGAGTCGCAACTCATTATATTCGTGTGCGTTAAGAATTCAGCGAGGTCCGCGCGGGGTGCGCAACGCTTCGCGCTTGGGATTCAGCCGTCCCGAAAGCGGGACGAGGAAGAGAGGAAAAACGGCAAGACTTTCAGGACGCCTCGCGTCGGAGACGGAGCGCTTAAACGGATCGCAACGTGGCGTGGGGGGCGCCCGCGAAATCGAGAACGCCCGCGCGGATAGGCGCCGGCGCCGGCCTACGCCACCATGTCCAGCAGGTAGCCGGTGGTTTTGTCGCTGGCTTTCATCGCGGTGGCGTTCGCCTCAAAGCCAAGTTTGCTCTCGTCAACTCCGACCAAGTGACGGACGGAAAGATCGCCTGACGCGATCGCGCGCGCATGGCGGTTAAGGCTTTCCGCCGAGCGTTGCATCCCGTCGAGGGAGGTGGCGGTTCGCGTTCATCGGGAATGAATGTACCATAATTGCGCTCCGTTCGCAATGCCGAACCCCCGTTCACGTCCTGACTCCGCTGAGGGCGCGTCGGGCCGTGGCGGGGCGCAACCCATTGCAAATGTCTGAGCTGAGGGTAGGTTATGGTTAGCTGGCCCACCGCTTAGGGCCAAGGCGGGGCGACCCATGAATACCAAGAATCGGCCATGTTCAAGTTCTAGGGAGAGGCTCGCGTCCCGTCGCGTCGCTCGACGGCTTGGTTCGATGGGTCCATTTACGCTTTTTCAAGATCACGGGCGGCGAGCGTGGGCGGCGCTGTTGGCGACGCTCGTGGCGAGTTGGGTCGGTTTCGCCGCGCCGGTGGCGCGCGCGGAATGGCAATACCAGCCGCTCCTCTCCTTCGGATTTCCGAAGGTCTCCGGCGGGAACCCGCAGGGAAAACTGCTTGAGGGTGTGGACGGCGCGCTGTACGGAACCACTTACGCCGGCGGAAGCAATTTCGCCGGGACGGTTTTCCGGATCAACAAGGACGGGACCGGGGCCGCCGCCCTGCTTCATTTTGCCTACACCAACGGGAGTTACCCGACCGCTGGGCTGGTCGCGGGGCCGGATGGAAAGCTTTATGGGACCACGACGAGCGGCGGGCCAGGCGGCGGCGGGACCGTGTTCCGCCTCTCGCCGGACGGAAGCGGCTTTAGCCTGCTTCACGCGTTCGCGATGGGTGACGGAATGAATCCGCAATCCAGCCTGGTTTGGGGCGATGGGGGGATGCTTTTTGGAACAACTTACAGCGGCGGCGCCGGGAACGGCGGAACCCTGTATCGCCTCAGCGCGGACGGGAGCGGCTATTCCGTTTTGCGCGGTTTTTCCACCGTCGGCGCGGACGGGCGGAACCCGGCGGGCGGGCTGCTGGTCGGGAGTGACGGCCGACTTTACGGAACAACCTATTATGGCGGGTCGGCGAACGGCGGAACCGTCTTCACGCTCAAACAGGATGGCAGCGGTTATATCGCGCTGCGGAGCTTCTCGTTCGCGGGCGGAGATGGCGTTTACCCGCGCGGAGAGTTGATCGAAGGCGGCGATGGGACGGTTTACGGCACGACCTATTCGGACGGTGTCGGATTCGCCGGTATCGTATATCGGATGCTCAAAGACGGGAGCGGATTCTTAGCCCTGCACCGATTTACGGGAATTGGAGGAGACGGACGCTCCCCGGCGGTGGGATTAGCTTCGGTCGGCGGCGGGGTCTTGCTCGGCACGACCTACTATGGTGGCGCCAACGCGGGCGGCACGATTTTTCAGATAAACGGCGATGGCAGCGGTTACGCCATCTTGCGGTCATTCTCCGGCGCGGGAGGCGACGGGCAGAATCCCGGTTCCGGACTGGCGCTCGGCGACGATGGCGCGCTCTACGGAATGACGGTCGCCGGCGGAGACAACGGGGAGGGGATCGTCTTCCGATTGGTTCCCCCCGTGGCGCCGCCGCCGCGGATGGTCTCCGCGACGATTGTTCCCGGAGGCGTCGCGGTGCGTTTCACCAGCGTTCCCGGTTCGAACAACCAACTCCAGCGGGCGGAGGCAATGGCCGGAAGTTGGTTAACGCTGACGAATATTCCGGCGCCCGCGAGCGGTGCCGTTGACTTCACGGACGCGACGCCCTCGCGCAATGGTTTTTATCGGGTCGTGCGCGTCGCGCCGTAGCAGCCGCGACCAGTGAAATTGTGCCGGCGAGCGCGAATTTTCGCTTTTCCGGGATTCTTCCCTGGCGTAGCCTGTTGCCATGTTATCCGGCCCTTCGTCCCACTCCTGTGGCTGTGGTGAGCCGTTGACTCGCTGGCGCGTTTTAAAATCGTCTGTTGGCGCCGCGGCGGTTTGCGAAGCCTGTTCGTCCACCGCTGCCCGCAGGTTCTAATCGGAGCCGAGGTGAGCGCCGCATCATTCCGCAACATCAGCAGAATCGCAGTATCGAAGAATCGTTAGAAAGTATGCGAAGAATCCGTTTGATAAGCGTCGGTCATTTTATTCCGCTTTGCCTCGCCGCCACCGTCATGGCGCAGGCGCCACCGGCGGAAACCTCGATCTTTCCGGACAAGAACCTCGAAGCGGCGGTGCGCAAATTCGTCTTCGACAAACGCGACAACAACAAGCCGTTGACGGAAGCCGACGTGGTCAGCCTCTCGACGATTCAGGCCAACGGCGCCGGCATCACGAATCTGGCCGGCTTGGAGAAATGCGAAAGCCTCGCGTCGCTCGACCTCGCGCGGAACAAGATCGCTGATTTGAGGCCGATTCAAAAGCTGACGCGCATTCAGTACCTGAACCTCGCGCAAAACCAGATCGAGGATTTGGCGCCGCTGGGCGGCATCATCGCGCTTCAGTATATAGAACTCTCCGCCAACCGGGTGAAAGACCTCCGGCCGTTGAATTCGCTGACGAATCTGGCCTCGTTGTACCTGGCGACCAATCAAGTGAGCGACCTCACGCCGATCCTGAAATTGCCGCGGCTTACCTCGCTTTATCTGGACGCGAACCGGGTCAAGAGCATTGAGGGAATCAACGCGTTGAAGTCGCTTTCCACCTTGTCCCTGAACCAGAACTCGGTCGCGGATCTCGCGCCGTTGCAGGGCTTGACGGGACTTTACTATCTCTTTTTGGAGAATAACCGGATTCGCGATTTGACGCCGCTCGTCGAGATGGCGCGCAAAGATTTTGAAGGCGAGAAACGTTTTGCCCCGTTTCTGAACTTGTACTTGAAGGGGAACCGGCTTGGATTCGGGAGCAAGGGAGGGCAGATCGCCCGGCTCAAGGAGTACGGCGTCCGCCTCTCGGAGTAGCCCGTGGCGGACCCGGCCCACGAACACAATCGCCGCGCCTGGGATGATCGAGTCCGCCGCCGCGCGCGGCACACCAAATCGGTCTTAGCCAAGGATCTCAAGGACCCGCTCCCGATCCTTGATCCGGAAGGCTGGCTTGGGGGAAACGTCGTTGGCCGGCGCGCTTTGTGTCTGGCGAGCGGTGGCGGACTCCAAAGCGCGCTCCTTGCCGCCGCCGGCGCCGAAGTCACGGTGGTTGACCTTAGCCCGGCGATGCTCGAATTGGACCAACGCGTCGCCGCGGAACACGGATTCGCCATCCGAATCGTCGAAGGCTCGATGGATGACTTAAACATGTTGGCGCCGGCGAGTTTCAACCTAGTCCTCCAGCCCGTGAGCACGTGTTACGTGGGGGACCTGGGAGCCGTTTATCGCGAGGTGGCGCGGGTGTGCGCACCCGGCGCCGTTTACGTCAGCCAGCACAAACAACCGGCCAGCCTCCAAGCCGGCGCAACGCCGGCCTCCCAAGGTTACGTCATCCATGAACCCTACTATCGTCGCGGTCCGTTGCCGCCGATCCTCTCCAGTTGCGAGCATCGCGAGGCGGACACGCGGGAGTATCTGCACCGGTGGGAGGAACTTGTTGGCGGACTTTGCCGCAGTGGCTTCGTCATCGAGGACGCCGTTGAGCCGCGCCAAGCCAGGCCGAGCGCCGCGCCGGGCGATTTTGGGCATCGGAGCCTGTATCTGCCGCCCTATATAAAACTGAAGGCGCGGAGGGTTGGGGCGATCGCCGGGTCGGCGCCGGTCTCACTTTTGTGGTCGAAATGAGTGGCCGTCATTGTGTTGCCGACCGTGCGCTTCTCGCGCTAATCTGGCTCCCATGAATCCCAGGCATCTCGAGCGCAAGTGGAGGCAGATCATTGTGCTGGTCGCCTTTGCGGTCGGACTGACGGCGCGCTCTCTCAACGCGGCGGCAGGCTTGACGCTCTCCTGGCAGACGAATGTGTTGAAGGTCGCCGGCGGTGAGTTGCCGGGCAGTCCGATCGAGATTTGGTGGCTCGAAGCTTTCTGTCGCAAAGGGTCAACGCACCGCCCGTGGAATCTCACGACGATTCAGCACCGAACCGAATTGCTCTCGGCCGACCCGTCCGGCAAGCGGCTGAAACTGATCAGTCACGTCGGCGCCGGCGTGGAAGCGCTGGAAGAACTGCAGGCGCGGCGAGACGAGGTGGAGTTCCGCGTCACCTTGAGGAATACCACCGCCGAGTCGGTCGATCTGGAATGGTTCGAGCCGTGCATCCATGTCGGACGATTCACCGGTCGAAACCAGACGAATTATATTTCGAAGTGCTTCATCTTTACCGAGAACGGCCTGACGCGCCTCGATGAATTGCCGCGCAACGAGTCCGCCCTTTACCACGGCGGGCAAGTCTATGTTCCAAAGGGAATCGACGTGAACGATGTCAACCCGCGCCCGATCAGCGTGGTCACGCCCGCCAACGGATTGATCGGCTGCTTCTCGGCGGATGACCAATACCTGCTGGCCACCGCTTGGGAGCGAACGCAACACCTCTTCCAGGGCGTCATCGTCTGCATCCATTCCGATCCGCACGTCGGCGGGCTGAAGGCGTACGAAACGAAACAGCTTCGCGGGAAGATTTATCTCATGAAGAACGACCCCGCGGCGTTGTTGAAAAGGTACCGTCATGATTTTCCAGACGGGAAATGAGGCGACGCGACCGTCGTTGTCGGCGCTTGATCGAACGGGAAGCCGGCGGCTGTTTTGGTCGTTTTAGCAAAACAGGCTTCGCAATTGTGGACGTGATTCCGACTACCGGGTGGTTAATGAAGTTTGTCTTCCAATTTGCAATTATGTGGCATGGAACTAGCTTGCGATTGTTGTTACAGCGACTTTGAGAATGTAAATTTATGAGACTGAAACCGATATGCGCCGCTTTGGCGTGGCTTGGAATCGTGGCCGGCGCCCGGTTCCAGCTTCGCGCGGACCCTCCGGCGCCCCCGGCGATCACGAACCTTTCGGTGGTCAACTCCCAACTGAAGCTTCAGTTCACTCCTTATCCCGCCGCCGCGCAGTATAAGTTTCAGCGAGCCGGCGTCGTTGGTCAAACGTTCGTGGATGATCCAACCGCCGCGCTGACCGGGTTCGCCGGCCTGGCTCCGGCCTTCGATGGGCAGGGGTTTTTCCGCCTTGGCGTTGTCCCGATGGATTCGAACGCCGTTCTGACCGCGACGGTCTTGAATCGGCTGGCTTATGGGCAGACGCCGGACGAGTTGGAGCGGGTCACAGCGATGGGGCCGCAGGCGTTCATCGCGGAACAGATGGCGCCGGAGGGGATCAACGAAACCATTGACAAGTTGCCGAACGGGGAGTCCCCTGGGGGGACAAATTGGGTGCATGTCACCGGGACGGGAACCGGCAGCGCTTCGACGCTCTTCATTTACCTTTCGTCTCCCGGCGACGCTTACATCGATGACATTCAGTTGGTTGCGGGGAGCGTGCCCGAAGTGGGAACAAATCTCATCCGGAACGGCGGTTTTGAAGGGACTTTCGACACCAACTCCTGGACGGTGTCGCCAAATTTGAGCGCGTCGGCGCCCACCGCGAGCATCGCGCATTCGGGTTCCCAGAGCCTGCATATCGTGGCGAACGCCGGCGGGACCACGCTCGCCAGCTCGATTTGGCAGACGACCACCATGACGCTGAGCAGCAGCAAGACGTACACGTTGAGCTACTGGTACCTGCCGAGCGCGAACGGCAGCGCGCTGACCGTGCGTCTGTCGGGCAGCGGGATCGTCACGACGCCGGATAATTCGCTCGGCAACCTTTACGTCCGACTGGCCAGTGGCGCCGCCGCGATTGAAGATTTGCGCGCGTGGTATTCAATCCACGCGGTCGCCGCCAAGCGGCAACTCTTGGAGGTTTTGACGCAGTTCCTCGACAACCATTTTGTGACCCAATATTCGAAAAGCGCCGCGTATTTCGGCAATTACTACCCCGACGGAAACACGCAGGTGCAATTGGCGACGAGTCTCGAATTCCGGGAGATCGGCCGGTGGCGGAGCCAGTTGATGAACCCAAATGTCACCTTTTACGATCTGTTGCGATCCAGCGCGGAAAGCCCGGCGATGATCATTTACCTCGATACCGTGACGAGCCGCGGCGATGGCAACAACGTGGCGAATGAGAATTACGCGCGGGAATTGCAGGAGCTTTTTACCTTCGGCGTGGATAACGGTTACGATCAAAATGATGTGACCGTCATGTCCCGCGCGTGGAGCGGGTGGACGCTCCGCTTGGTGACGCCCGACAACGTGGCGAATCCGTTCGCGCCGCAAACCACGGTCATCAATCCGCTGGCAACCAACAATTTCAGCAACATCACAAATTTGCTCGGCGTTTGGGCGTTCAATTTCCGCTCGGACCATCACAACAGCGGCGCCAAGGTGATCTACCCGGGAAAGACCGTGCCGGCGCGCTTTGGCCCTCCTTGGGCGGGCCGACCGTATGAATTGGACCTGCCGGCGCGGACTGGCACCAATGGGATCGCGGATGGTTACGACGTGATCAATCACCTGGCGAACCAGCCGTTCACCGAGGAGTTTATCAGCGTCAAACTCTGCCGCGTGTTCGTGCATGACAATTTCGCGATCGGTTACGATTTCACGGATCCGAATCTTTCGCCCGAGGGCCAACTGGTGAAGCAGTGCATGTTGGCCTGGGAGAACAGCTCTCCGAAAGGGCAGATGCGGGTGGTGCTGAATACCATTTTCAATTCAGACTTGTTCCGCGGCCAAGGGGCGGCGATGCAGAAAGTCAAAACTCCTTTCGAGTACGCGGCCAGCGCGATCCGGGTCATGCGTTCCGCCAAAACCGACTGGACGTTCACGGCGGACACGGATGGGTATTCATTTACGACACCGCTGAGCCGGATGGGAAGCATGAACCTTTTTGATCGCGCCGAGCCGAACGGCTATCCCGAGGTGGCGGCGGGCTGGGTCAGCGCCGGTACGCTCGCCGAGCGGCTCCGTTTCGTGCAAACCACCTGCATGCCGACGAGTGATTCCGCGAAGACCGACGGCATCTCTCCGGGCAACAAAAACGTCACGGACCCGGTGGCGTTAATCAAACTGAAACTGCCGGCCGCGAGTTGGAGCGACGCCGGCGCGGTGGCGGACTACTTCCTAAGCATTTTCTTCCCGGGCGAAGGCAAGGCCAACCTCGACCTCTATCGGTCCGCCGCGATCACCTACCTCAATACCGCCGATGACGGCAAAACCGCCTCTCCGTTCAACTTGGTGGCCGGAACGCCCGCCACCCTTGACACCCGCGTGCGCGGCGTGGCGGCGATGTTGCTGAGCGCGCAACGTTTTCAGGAGCAATAAAATGGAACATTTCAATCTACTGACGCGGCGCGGTTTTCTTGACCGTGGCGCAAAAATCGGGCTGGGCGCCGCGCTGGCGAGTCTGCTGGACATTCCGCTGGTCATGAAGCGCGCCCTGGCGGACGGCCAGATCGGCCTCAACGGCAAGAAGCTGATGTTCATCTTCCTGCGCGGCGCGAATGACGGCTTGAACTCGGTGATCCCGATCCGCGACTCAGCCTATAGCGCCGTCAATCGGCCCAATATATTGATTCCTACAGATCCTGGGACCGATTACTCGGTCAACGGGCCTTGCGACTTCCCGACCAGCGCGAACCCGGCCGACGCGACGTTTAATTATGCGAACGCGATTCGCGTCGGTAACGGATTTGCCGCGTTGCACCCGGCTTTGAAATTCCTGGCGCCGGTCTATAACGCGGGCGATCTCGCGCTGCTCCATCGCGTCGCCTATCCCAAGCAGTCGCGGTCGCATTTCGACTCGCAGAATTATTGGGAGACCGGCTCGCCCAACAACAATTTGGTCAAGGATGGCATTTTTTACCGCACCATGCTCGAATCTGGTTTGCCGGCCCGGAACGCGTTGACCGGCGTCTCGGTGCAGTCGGCGTTGCCACTGTCGCTGCAAGGCTCGGACGCCGCCATGACCAATCTTGGCGATCCAACGCGCTACACGCTCCTCGGCATCCCGAGTTCAACCGGCCAGGCCAAAGCGATCAGCAATGTCACCGCCGCGGAGCAATTCGGTTTTCCGGGGAAAATGAATCGTGAGTTATTGAGCCTGCAGTATCAAAACCTCTCCGAGACGATGACGATTTTCTCGCAGATGAATTTCAGCGACGCCGGCAATATTTTTGTGGATGACGTCAATACGGACGGGGACACCGGCCCGTATTACCTGTTTCCGACCTCGAACGCCAAGAACGGCGGCTCCGCGTTGCATGGCGCCTCGGCTAATAAATACGTCGTCGATACCGGCGCGTACGGTTTTTTCAATAGCCTCAAGGCGGCGGCGCTCGTGCTCAACAACACCGACGCGGTGATCGCGGGTACAGAAATGGGGGGCTTCGATACCCACAACAATCAGGGCGCCGCCACCGGACAGCACGCCAACCTTCAAAAACGGATCGCGTGGGCCATTTACGGCTTGAAGAAATACTTTACCAAATACGCCAACAAGGCGTCCTGGGATAATCTCGTGGTGATCACGCTTTCCGAGTTCGGCCGCACGAGCATCCAAAATTCATCACTCGGCACCGATCACGCGGAGGCCAACGTCATGTTCGTCGCCGGTGGGGCGGTCAAGGGATATAACAAGTCCGGTTCGGGCAGCGGCGTCTTCGGGTGCAGCCCGGCGGACGCGTTTAACGGGCAGACGATTCCCTGGGTCACCGGCCAGACGGGCTCGATGTTCGGCGCCAGCAGCCGTTACCTGAGACGCGCGGTCGATTACCGGTCGGTACTCGGCAAACTGATTCGCGATCACCTCGGCGCCTCGCAGGCCCAGTTGAACCGCATCATCCCCGGCTACACGGATGCGCGGGAAAAGCTGCAATCAGGCGGCGTCTCGGCGATCGACAACACGCAGATCTTCGGCGAATTGAACATCGTTTGAGCGGACGCCGACGTCGAGCCGCCGCGACCGACCGGATTTCCGAATGAGCGAAATCTTTGAATGGCGCTTTGCCGGTCGAGGAATTACCGCCCTAGCGGCTTTGGCCGCGGGCCTGGCCCAAACTCGCGCCGACAGCGTTTTTCTCGCCCCGGTCGCGGACACCACGCTGATCGAGACTGTGCCCGACAACAACATGGGCGCGCAGCTCTACGTCAACGCGGGAACCACCCAGAATTACACCCGGAACCGCGGGTTGTTCAAATTTGACCTCGCCGGTCAAGTCCCGCCGGGATCACGGGTGACTTCGGTGACGGTAACCTTCGAGGTCGTGCACGAACCGAAGGACGGCTACGCGTCAGCCTCGTTTGACCTGCATCGCGTCCTTCGCGCATGGGGGGAGGGTGATCAGGTGAGCGCGGACCCGCACAGTCCTGGGCTGGGCGCCCCCGCGACCGCGGGCGAAGCCACCTGGAACCATCGCTTCGCGTTGACGACCAACACCTGGGCAGCGCCGGGCGCCGCGGCGACGAATGATTACGTCGCGGTTCCCAGCGCCGAACAGGCGATTTATGATCTGAGCAACTCTCCGTACACCTTTGGCCCGGAAGCGGGCTTGACGGCGGACGCGCAGCTCTGGCTCGACCACCCCGAGACGAACTTCGGCTGGCTGCTGAAATGCGCCGATGAAACCTTTAATTTTACGGCGCGCCGCTTCGGCTCGCGAGAAGACCCTGACAACGCGCCCATCCTCGAGGTTGATTATGACCCGCCCCTGCGCATTACTCAGGCGGGGATTTCGGGCGGGAAGTTGACGCTGCAGTTCACGGCGCTTCCGGGACAATCCTACGCCGTCGAATTCAGTGACACTCTGCGGACGGGGAGTTGGAGCACGCTGACCAACCTGACGGGGAGCGCCGCGGGGACCAATGTCGTGGTCGTTGCGCCGACCGGAGGTGCGCCAAAGTTTTTTCGCCTCAGAACCCCTTGACTGGTCGCGGCTTCGAGCCGCGGGCGCTGAGTTGCGTGCGTTCTCGAATTTGAGCCTGCCTCGCGCCGCCGGTTCTCATGCTTGAGAGTCCGCGCCCTTCGTCGGCCGGATTAATCGCGCTCGAGTCGCCCAATGGCGGAAGACGTTATATGAGACTGGGGAGCCTGGCGTTGGCCATCCCTCGACGGTTGGTCGTCGAAGCATACCGCTCTCGCCCGCCCGCATCGGGTTGACAGGAGCTTCCACCTCCGACCGGCGCAAGCCGGACGGCCGATTCTCAAGAATCTCTAGCCGAGATGGTTACGCGCGGAGGCGGTCCACGAACTGTTGGACCTTGAACTTGATCCCTTGGGTAAAACCCTGGGGTTTGGTAAGTTCTTCTAATGCTCCCCCGGGGCGCTGTTTTTTGGGCAACGGTATCAGCAGCCCGGTGTCGTCCACCTTGAACTGCATGGTCTGCCGGAGTTTGGTTGGGTCGTCCTGGGATTTCATAATCGGGGCTAACTAACTGGGTAGCAGGATGAATGCCATAAGCGATTTTAATAAACCGCTAATATTATTGAGAGCCTACCGGTCGCTTGCCGATCGGGGATTCCCGTGGCAGGATTTTCGCATGGCATTCCGACACCAGTCCACCAAACCGCCGGACGCGGCGCATCGCGTGTCACCAGAGTGTGCGGCGTGCGTTCGGGGTCGCCCCGGAGCGTGGCGGTCGTCGCGTCAAGGCGCACGGTATTTCATCCTCGCCGAGGCCGGTCGCGCGCGCCGATTTCTGCGGCCTGGCATCGCGGCCCTCCTTCTCATCGTGGGCTTGACGACCGAGTCGCGCGGGCTGGGGGCGGATCCGTCGGCGAATCCGGCCCCGACCGCCGCGGCGCCGGAGGAAGCGCAGAAAAGCCAGCAGTATGAATTTCGCGAACTCCACGATCCCGATGGGATCGGCAAATTCTATCTTGGGCGCGAGATCGCGCACGTAATGGGCCACCAGGCGGCGGATTGGCTGGAGCGGCCGGAGCGGGAGGAGGAAGAGCGGCCGGATCTACTGTTAAGCGCGCTGCGGCTAAAACCCGGGCAGGTGGTAGCGGATATCGGCGCCGGTTCGGGATACCTGAGTTGGCGCATGGCCCGGCAGGTGGGCGTTAAAGGGATCGTTTACGCGGTCGATATTCAACCGGAGATGCTCGAATTGCTGGCGCGAAAAATGGCGCAGCGGTCGGTGACTAACGTCGTACCGGCGCTGGGCACGATCACCGATCCGAACCTTCCGGCGGCGGCGGTGGACCTCGTCATTATGGTCGATGTTTATCACGAGTTTTCCCATCCGCGCGAGATGATGGCGGCGATTCGACGCTCGCTCAAACCCGAGGGCAGGGTGGTATTCGTCGAATACCGCGGGGAGGACCCGAGCGTGCCGATCAAGCGGACGCATAAAATGACCGAGGCCCAAGTGCGGAAGGAAGCCCAAGCCGCGGGGCTTGATTGGGTCGAAACGATCGAGACTTTACCCCGCCAACACATCATTGTCTGCCAACGAACCAAGGCGCCGCGCTGAGCTTTTTCTGGGCCGGTGGCTTTTCCTGCGCCTGCTCGGGGTCATCTATTTTCTGGCGTTCGTTTCGCTCTGGTCGCAAGTCGATGGGCTGATCGGGAGTCACGGAATTCTGCCCGCCGCCGAATTCCTGCGGTCGATCGCGGAGCGGGTCGGACCCGAGCGATTTTGGTGGTTGCCGACGCTCGGTTGGTGGAACGCGAGCGATTGGTTTTTGCGCCTGCTCTGCGGCGGGGGAGCGGGGTTGGCGGTCTTACTATTTTGCGGCGTCGCGCCGAGGCTGGTCTCGGCGGCGCTTTGGGTCGCGTACCTTTCCCTTGGCACGCTGGGGCAGGATTTCCTGAGCTTCCAGTGGGACACTTTGCTGCTGGAGTGCGGCTTCCTGGCGATTTTCTTTGCCCCGCGACAATGGCTTCCTGATTTGGCGCGCGAAACGCCACCTTCAATCGTGATCGTATGGCTGTACCGCTGGCTCCTGTTCCGACTGATGTTCCTGTCCGGGGCCGTGAAACTGCTGAGTCGGGATCATTGGTGGTGGAGCCTGCGCGCGCTCGAGGTGCACTACGAAACCCAGCCGCTGCCGACTTGGATCGGATGGTACGCCCACCAACTTCCCGCGTCGGGCCAGCGATTTTCAGTCGTGGTGATGTTCGCGATTGAGCTGGCGGCGCCGTTTTTGATTTTCACGGGCCGCCGGGGACGGCGCATCGCGGCCGCGGGAATCGCGGGCCTGATGCTGCTCATCGTGGCCACGGGTAACTATTGTTTCTTTAACCTGCTTACGCTGGCGCTATGTCTTTTACTGCTGGATGACGACGACCTGCGACCGTTCGTGCCGCGGCGCCTCACGCCGCCTTCGCAAAGCGAGACTTCCCCAACGTTTTGGGCACGGGTCCGAACCGCGGGCGTCGCGGTTCTGGCGGCGACGTTGCTCCTGATAAGCGGGGCCGAAATGAACGCGCGAATGTTTGGCTGGGAGCCTTGGCCGGCCCCGCTCCAGGAATTGACCCGACTGGCGGCGCCTTTTCGGTCGGTCAATTCGTACGGGCTCTTCGCGGTCATGACTTCGCCACGCCTCGAGATCGAGATTGAAGGGAGCGATGATCGGGTGAACTGGCGAACGTATCAATTCCGCTGGAAACCGGGCGAATTGGGACACGCCCCGGCGTTCGTCCAGCCCCATCAGCCGAGGCTCGACTGGCAAATGTGGTTCGCGGCGCTCGGGGACTACCGTCAAAATCCATGGTTCCTCCATTTTCTAGAACGATTGTTACAAGGATCGCCACCGGTCCTCGGACTGTTGGAGCGGAATCCGTTCCCGTCGGCCCCGCCGCGCTACGTCCGGGCGACGCTTTACGAATATCATTTTACCGATTGGGCAACGCGCCGCGCGACGGGAGGGTGGTGGCGCCGGGAGAAGAAGGGGCCGTATTGTCCCGAGGCTTCGCTACGTTGACGGGTTCGGGAGCGGCGCGGCGTCAGCGGCGCACCTTCACCGTGGCGCGGCGGCTTTGCGTTCCTGTTCAAGCTGCGTTCGGAATGTGTTTTCCGCTTTCTACAGAAACGTCCGGTAGAGCGTGGGATCGATGAATGGATTGGGATGATCGCCACGTTCCAGGCGCTCGGCCTTTTCCGGTAGTTGAAAGAAGCCGGCATGATTGGCGAGGAAAACGTCACAGGGCAGGCTCTTGGCCTTGCGGAACGTCGTCTCGTAGTCACGCGCAATGCCGGGGTATTTCGGATTATTCAAGAGGCGCACGCCGGGTAGGATGGTGGCGCTGCCGAAAAAGACGACGTGGACGGTTTTTCCGTCGTCAACGGCATCCATCGTCCAGGTCGTGCAGCCCTTGGTGTGTCCCGGCGTTAGATGGCAGGTCAGCGTCGCGCCGCCCAGTTCCACTTTGTCACCGTCGCGAAGCAGGTGATCGGCTTGCGCGGGAGTGTATCCCATCTCGGCGACGTCCGGGGGGAAATCGTTGGTTCCACCGGCCGCCAGCAGCGCGGCGTCGGCCTCGCTGATATAGATCTTGGCCCCCGTCAAGCGCTTCATGAGCGCGTGTCCGCCGGTATGATCCAGATGCGCGTGGCTGCTCAGGAGGATTTTGATATCGCGAAAGTCGTAACCCAGCGCCGTGATATTCTTGCGGATCAACGGAACGGTCATTTCAAACCCGGTATCAATCAAAATATGACCGGCGGGCGTCGGAATGAGGAACGAACTGACGCCAGAAGCGCCGACGTAGTAGATGTTCCCGACGACCCGAAACGGCTTGAAGGGCGTGTTCCACGAGAGGAAGGCGGCATTGGTGATCGGTTTGGCGGCAATTCCGGGGTCTGGCGCCGTGGGCGAATGAGAGGGGGCGCCATCGTGCGCCAGAGTCGGGGTGGCGGTTGAAACGGTCACGGCGACGATGGCGAGGCAGCGGCGGAAAGGATTATGATTCATTCGCTCGCGCGGGCGGAATTTCGCGTTATCGTGTCGTGACGGCGACTCTGGGATTCGACTCAAAGGGGCCGCGCGACTTTCACGCGGATTCTTCTGTTTCGCCTTTTCTCTACGCTAGCGGTCGCTGGCGGTCGATTACAATTTCGGGCCGAAGTGGAGAGGGCAGGGC
>CAZFVY010000012.1:0-73891 GCA_964522665.1 uncultured Verrucomicrobiota bacterium
GCATGTCTTATCCACGCCGCCAGCGTTCGTTCTGAGCCAGAATCAAACTCTCCGTATATTAAAACGTTAGTTTGATCCGTTAAGGCTAATTAAAGCCTTCACTGTTGATCTTGATTAATTTATCTACTCAAATTGCATCCGACTAACATCGAATGCTTTTCGAGGGCTCCAACTTATCGCACAAATTCAATTTTCAAAGAACGCCGGGTGTTTCCACCCAAAATTTTCCCCATCTAGGGGACAAAAAATCCCGAGCGCCGAATCCTGATTCTAAACTCGGCATCTCAGATGTCCGCTTTTAGCGCAGCGACCTGTTTCGCTCGCCGACCTTCAGCGGCTTACCGCTTCCAGTCTTTCCTTCCGGTTTCGGAAGAACGAAAGTGAAATTATCATGATCTAAAAACTGTGCAAGGGTTTTTTTCATTTTTTTTCGGTTATTTTTTATCCCCGCCCAACTTGACGCCCTTTCCCCCAGGTAATTCACGGTAACCACCCGCGCCGATTGCAGTATTTCCCGCAGCGTTGCCGCGTTCGTCCGCGCCGCCAATCCGGGCCGCGCGACGTCTAATAAGGCAACCGTAATTCGTTTAACTCCAATCGCTTGCATCGCGAGCGCTGTAAGCGACGCATGGTTGATCACTCCGAGTCGATTCCGTGCGGCGACGACCACCTCGCACGGCAGTCGCGCGATCAAGTCCCGGTGGTCAAAGCCTTCCCCGAGCGGCGACATTAATCCTCCGGCTCCCTCAATAATTAACGTTTCGCAGCGTTTGGCGACCTGTTCGATACGTTCCAAAACGTCGCCAAGCTCCACTCGGCGGCCCACCGCGCGGGCCGCCACCAATGGCGCCAGCGGATCGGGAAAGTGAAAGGGATTGATTTCGTCGAGGGTCAACGCGCTCTGCTGGGCTTGCCGCAAGAGCCGCGCGTCACCCCTCCCTCCGGTGCAGAACGGTTTCATACCCAAGGCGTTACATCCGGACCGACGCAACCAGTCCAGACTGTGCGCCGCGATGATGGTTTTGCCGGCGCCCGTGTCCACGCCGGTAACGAAGATGATCCGCGCCATGCCCCCGCCCGCCTACTCCCAGTGCATGTTCAGCACCGGGACGTCCCGCGGGCTGTTGCGCCGCAGGAGCGCGGTGTAGCGCCGCTTGCTCTGATTAATCTGCACATCCACCTGAACTTGGAACGTGCCGCTGTGGACGTTGCAATACCGCGTAAGTCCCTGCACAAACAACGGACTCATCCCCGGGACGCTGATCAGTTCCCCCGGCGAGTGAAACGGGATGTCGTCCTCGGTCTTTTCCACGCCGTCCGGCCCGGAACGCGCCTTGATGATCTGCGAGGCCAGGTTTTCATCGACGCCCGGGAGCATTTGCAGCACCGCCGCCGACGCCGTGTTGATGTTCACCTGCGGGCCAGAGACCGCGCAGAAAAGGTCCACCAAGCCGCCGCTGAAGCTGGCCGGAGCCGTCCGCAGGCCCAGCCCACCGCCCGCGCCCGCGCCGCCCGACGCGGCCCACGAGGCGCCAGCCGGATGGTCGCCACCGTTCGATCCCCAATAAAGCTCCGGCGTAATCCCACGGATAAGCAATAATTCGGAGAGATCGTCAATCAAGCCGTTTTTGGCCACGTACGGAGGGTTCAATCCCATGTAGTAGTCGGTCTCCGCGCCGCTCAAATGCGGATGATCATCCGGGTCGATCCAATCCTGGATCGAGTCCACTATCGTCGAGGCATCGACGCCTCCGACGCCCATCATCGCCAGCGCGCGCTGGATGAGGATTTCATTCGCCAGGTTGATGTTCACCCGCGATTCCATGTCGGTGATCTTGACCGTGAACACCCCGGGGCCGAGGTGGTAGTTTTCGAGTGAAATCGATGAAAGAATGTCGTTGGTCCCGCCCGGCCCGCCCGCCCATTTCTGCTCCAACGTGTCGTACTGCGGCGTCAAAGTCATTTGTTGCCCGATGACGTAGGCCGCCAGTTCGATTCCCGAGCGGCCCAGCCACTCCATATCGGTCTCGTTCCCACTGTTGCGCGCCAGGGTCGTCTCGACCTTCATCGAATAAGCCAAGCCGCCGGCCAAAATTCCTAGGAACACGAGGACGACCATCACCAAAAGGAGGGCAAACCCTCGATCTTTTTTACGTGTGAGCCGAAGCTTCATGTGAGGCGGACTATTTGCCCGAATTGAAAATCTGCGTCGGCGGAGTTGGCGTGAACGCAGGTACGAGCGAATTGCCATTGGGGACGCCGTTTACCCCCGTCTGACCTGGAAAACCCGGTTGTCCCGGAATCGGACCACCCGCCCCGGGACCGAGATTCGGACGCTGCCAGGAAATCGGCACCGAAATCGCCGGGAGACCAACTACCCGCGTCACAATGTCTTCCGGTCGAGCCACATTGGCCTTGCCACTCGCAAACCCAAGGGTCAGCCGCACCATCTTCGGCAACGTATTCGTGGACGGAAAGTCCGAAACCCACTCAGCCTTGCGCAAATCCCAAAACTCCACTGTGAATTGATTGATGTTCGTCGCCAGAATGACCGGATTCTCGTCCTGGTCGGCATCGGGAGGCGTCAGAATCGGCGTTTGGCGCATAACCAACTGATTGCGGGCCGTTTTGCTCGCTTCGACCGAAAACGAAACTCGCCGAACCGTAAAATCTCCAAAAACACCGCTGCGCGGGAATGAAAAGGGCAGTCGCGAGACGAAACTAACGGTCGAAAAATCCCCGCTTGTGTCCGACAGAAACGCATAATATTGAATGGTTTGCGTGTACATCTCCGCGCCCATGAAGGCGTCCTGCATGACTCGCATGGCCATCCGCGAATGTTGCGCCTCCGAGGCCGCGCTCATGCCCGATTTCGCGCCGCGCACGATCGAAGTCCAAGCCGCGAAGATGGCCAGCATGATCATGCCGACCACCGCGCTCGCGATCAGAAGTTCGACCAGCGTAAACCCGTCTGTCCCCCGAGGTCGTCGGACGCCGCCAAAGGAAAGCTTCTTCATCGTATTCTACTCCCGGCCCCAATAACGCTCGAATCCGGCCGATACAACAAGATGCTGAGTTTCGTCTCCACCGGCGGCTTCTGACGGTTGGAAAAGACCGTAAAATCGACCTGATACAGGCCGTTCGAGGAGACGAGCGTGATGTCGCGCGTCCAGGCGTAGCCGGGATATAGCCCCCCGAAGTCGCCCGACGACCCGCCCTCCTCAAGGCGATTCGTCAGCGCCAGGTCGGAGGCCAGGCTGCCGATATCCACGTTGCTCTTCTGCAGGCTCCGGGCGCCGCGCAGGCTGCGCGAGGTCATCTCCAGGATGGCGAACAGCCCCATGAACAGCAGACCGGCGGCGATCATTGCCTCCAACAACGTAAAGGCGCTTTGCGGTCGAATCTTCATCGAATCGTCTGGACGTCCGCCATCGCGGTAATCAAATCGAGCGTTATCTTGCGCACCCCGATATCATAACGCAGGACCAGCGTTAAATCATCCGAGGTTCCGTTGGGGAAAAAGTGGACGCGGGCCTCGTCCGCCTGCATTTGATCGCGAAAATTGATGTCGAGCATTTCGACGGCGACCTCTTCGCCCAGCCGGGCCGAAAACGTCAGCGGACTGGCCGGGCGCGGCGGCGGCGCCGGTTGATCGGGCGAACTGGAGGCGGTGACGCTCGAAGAATTGTCCCGGTCGCCGGGCAGGATCGCCCGTTGGACGGAGATTTGGCCGTCATGAGCCCGAATCACCATCTCGGTCGGCACCCCTTGCAAGATCGACTGCGCCCGGGCGTAACTGCACGCCTCGACGACGTCGCTGACCGCCTGCCGCAGCGGGTCCTTTTTGAACGTCCGAAAAATCGCCGGAATCCCCACCGCCCCCATAATCGCGATGATGGCCACCACGACCATCAATTCGATGAGCGTAAAGCCGCGGCGGAATGGCAACGGGCGGTTCATTAACGTCCGATGTTGGCCGTGATCGCGAACATCGCCGAGAGCACGCTGAAAAGCAGGCCGCCGACGCCGATCGCCATCAGAATAATCATCGCCGGCTCGATCAGATTCGTCATCACCCGCAACGCGATGCTCAACTCATTTTCGTAGGTGGAAGCGATGTTCTCCAGCGCGCCGGGCACGTCGCCGGTTTCCTCGCCGATCTTGAGCAGATCGATCATCAATTGTGGGAAGAGTTTGCTGCGCGCCAGCGGCTGCGCGATCGTCTTGCCGTCAGTCACCTCTTCCCGGGTGCGGATGATCGCGTCCTTGACGACCCGATTGGGAATCACCTGTTCGGTGATCTTCAAAGCCGTCAGTACCGGCACGCCGTTCTTAAGCAAGGTGGAAAGCGTGCGGGCGAATTGCGCGAAAAGGTTGAGTTTGACCACCCGTCCGATGACCGGGGCGTTCATCTTCCACGAGTCCACTTTGCGCACGCCGGATTCGGTTGAACGAAAACGCATGAACAAGATGAGGATCGCCACGATGGTCAGAATCATCAGAACCCAATTGACCCAGTTGCCAAAGAAGCTGCTGATCGAGATCAGCAACTGCGTCGAGGCTGGCAACTCGACCTGCATGCCCTGAAAAATCGACATGAATTTCGGCAGCATGTAGGTCATGAAAAAAATGACGATCACGATGCCGACGCAGCCCACCACCGCCGGGTAAATGAGAGCCGAAGTAAATTTTTGCTGCACCTCGGCGAACCGCTCAAAGTGATCGGCCAGCCGCTTCAACACCTCTTCGAGGGCGCCGCTTTGCTCGCCGGCGCGAACCATGTTCACGTAAAGGTCGGAGAAGACGTTCGGCTGCCGGGCCATTGAATCGGCCAACCCTTTGCCCTCCATCACGTCCTGTTTGAGTTGCTGGCTGACCTCCGACGAAATGCCTTTGGAACCGAGATGGGTCATGCTATTGAGCGCGACCGTCAGCGGCATGCCGGAATGGAGCAGATTTCCCAGTTGTTGGGTGAACGTGGCCAACTCCTGCAGCTTGGGTTTGCGCTTCCGCGCGAACAACTCGCGCAACGCCGGCGGCAGCAACGCCGCCGATTTGGCCGGCGTTTCACCGTTCCGCTCGACGTTCCGCGGGGTCGGTCGCGCCGGACCTTTGGCGGCCTCGACCGCGACCGGAAAAAGCCCCAATCGTTCGATCTGAACCAGCGCCGCCGCGCGATCATTGACGTCCAGGACACCCTGAACGACTTCCCCGGATCGGCGCCGCGCGCGGTATGAAAACTGTGCCATAATTCGTTATTCTGCTTTGGAGGTTAAACCCAACCGGGGCAAAAAGTTGCTCCCGCCAAGGGCGGATGGCCGGGAAATCCGGACCTCCGCGACGTCTAAATCACGCCCCGTCCCGAACCCGCCCCGGCGTCTGTTCCCCGAACCAGAACGCCACTTGAATTCCTGCGTCGCCCAATCCGACCGGCCGGCCCGCGGCGCCTTCAATCGGTGGGGCGAGGCTCCGCTCCGCCTTCGCTCGCGCTCCGGCGCGACCGAACTCTAACCACGCCGGAGCCGCAGGCGAAGGCGGGCGAGCCGTGAAGCGCTTTTTGCGTGTTCGACACCACCAGCGCTCTGCCACGGCTCGGCGGAGCCTCGCCCCACCATTAAAAAAACGACACGGGCGAACGCCCGGCGCAGCGAGCGCAACCGACCACTCAGAGCGTCGCCGCGCGAGGCTACCTTAAACCCCACCTCTCCCCGGAGCCTCGGTGGAAGAAAGAATCCGCCCTTCGTTCAACGAACCGCGTCGATAGCCTTGCAGGTCAAGCGTTACCTGCGTGTAACCGAATCCTTGCAGCGCGACCGCGACGCGCGGCATCACGCCTTCCGCGAACAAACGCGGCATTTCAGTTGGACCGACTTCGATGCGAGCCAACTGTCCCTGCTTCAGCTCGTGGTGCCGCACGCGCACGTCGAAGAACCCGGCGTCGCGCAAAAAGTTCTCCGCCTGCTCGATCATCGCGAGCTTCTCCGGCGTAACCGCTTCCCCGTGAGGGATGCGCGAGCTGAGGCAGGCGAGCTGCGGTTTATCGGCCGTCGGCAATCCAAGAGCCGCCGAGGCCGCTCGAATCTCGGCTTTGGTCAGCCCAACCTCCTTCAGTGGCGCCCGCACCTGAAATTCCGCCGCCGCGCGGCCGCCCGGCCGAAAATCGCCCACGTCGCTAGCGTTCTCGCCATAGACGATCACGGAAAACCCTTCCGACCTCGCCAACGGGAGCAACTCGGTAAACAACTCGTGTTTGCAGAAGTAGCAACGATTCTGTGGATTCGCGAGGTAGGCCGGATTATCGAATTCCTGCGTCTTCACCACCCGGACGGGAAAATGAAACTGCGCACCGAGCGCCAACGCTTCCGCCAGCTCGCGCCGGGGAAGACTCAGCGAGTCGGCGATCGCCGCGAGCATCCGGTCGCCCAAAACGTCGTGCGCGACCCGCGCCAGATAGGCGGAATCGACGCCACCCGAATACGCCACCAGGCACGATCCGTAGCCGCGCAACAACTCGCGCAACCGCTCTATTTTCTCCGCCGACATCTCCGGCAAGATGGCGCCTGCGGCGCCGAATGTCGAGCCAGCGCTCCCGACCAGCCGTTGGTTCTCGCGCCAAGCAAGCGGCCAAGCCGCGCCTGGCGAATCGATCAGCCAGAATTCCACGAAAGCGTTCGCGCCTTCACGATCTGGAAATAGGCAAGGATCGTCCCCGAGATCAGCAGCAAGACCAGGTAGTAGATGTTAAATTCCAACTCACGGCGGTCACTGAGCGGGCCGGTGATCATTTGCGCGATCAGATTTTGCACGATCAGGACCAGCGCGATGAGCCAGAACGCGCCGGGAAAAAGACCCGCTTTCGCGCTTCGCGAACCGGCCGAAAACAATCGCCCAACCAGCAAAATGACGAGGCAAACGAGCATCAGCGGACCGATGACTCGCCAAAAAACTTCGCCCCAATAATTCTCCCCCTCCGGAAACATTTTCGGATAAATATTGGCCCAGCCACGCGAGCCATTCTTGATCGACAAGCCCAAGCCGAGCAGCAAGCCGAGATAGACGCCGAGACGTTCCAAATTCAGGTCGGGAACCACCTGGGGCGGCGCCGCAAGGGATGCCCCGCCCGCAGAACGCCGGAGGCCGAGCAGGTAATACGCGATGCCAAAAGCGGCCAGCATTCCCAAGTAAAGATAGCCGTGCCACGGATGGTATTCGCCTTTGACGAACCAACCCGACCAGCCGCGCAATTCGGCCGCCATGAACAGGCCAACCATCGCAAGCAAGCTAAGGTAAACCAGCAACCAATCAAGGTCCGGGCGTCCCTCCGCCAAACGCTCCGCCCGCTCCTGGTCGGACAGCCCATGGCCAACCACGAAATAGCGCACGGTGCAGGCAACCCCGTAGGCAATCACGAGGCCAAAATAAATTTGGCCGGCGTGCGCCCATAACTCGCCCCGCCGGCCGCCCGCGACTCGCTGCAATTGACTCTCCATGAACCAAGCCAGCGCCAGCATGAAGACAAAGCCGCCCAGCCAGACCAAGTACGGCGTTCGAGTCGTAGATGCGGTCGCCAACGCCGCTTTTTCCTCGACCGAAAGCCGGCGATTCACGAGGTAGAACGCGAGCCCGTACGCCACCCCGATACTGATCCCGCCCGACGATTCCCAGCAGCGCCACCAATTGACGTTCGCGTGCGGCCAGACGCCCGGCGCCCATTTCCAGTTTTGACATAGCGACCAGCCCAATCCGTTCACCAGCCCGACGGTCAGGATGAGTTTTACATTGCGCCAGTCTTTGCGACCCGCCTCGAACAACAGAAAACCGAGGTAAAACCCCAGGTGTTGAAGCGCGAGCCGGTTGTCGCCAATGAGGCGGCGTAGATTCGGGTTGGCCTGTACGTCGCGATAGCGCTCCTTCAACGACCCGTACAGCGGGAGGAAAACGTTCGGATAATGATCGAAGAGCAGCGTGCCCAGAACGTAGGCCATGCCGAAGCCGCACGCGATTCGCAGGCTCCATTCCCAGGCGCGCAACGGACGCCCCGCGGCGCACCACGCCAGCAGACACGCCCCCAGCCCAGCCCACGGCACGCCGGCGATAAACAACCAGATAAACCCGTAAATCCTCGGGATCGGAACCGATTCCCCCTTTTCGTAGTTCGTCAAGAGCACGCCGTCAAAAAAGCTCGGCCATTGCATCCATCCGCGAGCGCCCGAAACGCCGATTCCCACGGTGAGCGCCAAAACGATCCAACCGGACGCGTATCGCCGCGCCTCCTGTCCACTCGGTTCCAGCGAAATAAACCACCAGGCGGCGCCCCACATGACGCCGGCAAAGACGCATCCCTTGACCGCTCCGAAACCCGACGAGCCGCGCACCGCCCAGGTCATGCCGCCCAAAGCCGCGAAAAGAACCGTCGGCAGGATCAATTCACGCAGCAGATCACGCCGGTGGATGTCGGGGGCGTTCATGAAACAAACCTTAATGCTTCAGCCAAAACGCAATCAAGCGCTTTAGCCATCCCCGAGATGCGAAATCAGGTCTCGTCGTCCGGGCTAGACGACGCCGCGATGAACGATTCGGAACCGCCGCCCCCGCCCATTTTGCAATTGCCTTGAATCACGTGGGCGCCGCGGGTAACGTTTTAACCGGCGGCAGCGAACCCCTGCCCTGCCCTGAACAACCGGCTTGTTCTCCAGCGGGACGAAAGGTTCCCGTCGTTCGGCGTTTTCTTGTTTTCTCGGTAATGCAGCGCGCTCGTATTCTAGTTCTGTTGGCCCTCGCTATCGCGGGGGTGATGCTGTTCGCCCGGCTGGGGCAGCTACCGTTGCGCGACCCAGACGAAGGGCGCAATTCCGAGGTGGCCCGCGAAATGTTCCATTCGGGCGCCTGGTTGGTGCCGACCTACGACGGACTCGCCTACCTGGACAAACCGGCGTTCTTCTTCAAAGCCGTGGCGCTCTCGTTCGCGGCGCTGGGTGAATCCGAAACCGCCGCCCGGCTGCCTTCTGCCCTCTTTGCGCTGGCGCTCCTGGTCATGCTTTTCGCGTTTTGCCGGCGCGAATATCAGACGACCACGGCCGCGCTCGCGGTGATCGTCGTCGCGACCACGCCGCTCTTTTTCGCGTTCGCCCGCCACGTTATTTTTGACATGGCCCTCGCGTTTCTGGTTTGCGCGGCGATTTTCGCCGGTTACCGGGCGGAAGGCGCCGAGGGTCGCGCTCGCTCCGGTTGGTATTTGATCGGCGCGATCGCCGCGGGATTCGCCACGCTGGTCAAAGGTCCGGTCGGATTCCTCCTGCCGACGATGGTCCTCGCGGTCTTCAATCTCCTGGATGACCGCGTCGGGTGGCTGCGCCGCTATTTCGCGCCGCGCAATCTCGCGGTCTTCTTCGTGGTCGTGTTGCCGTGGTTCATCGGCGTGTCGCTCCATCGTCCGGATTTTCCGTATTATGGGATTATCGAGGAATCGTTCCACCGGTTTACGACCACTTCATTCAGCCGAACCGCGCCAGTTTATTATTACGGTCTTGTGATTTTAGGCGGTTTCTTCGCCTGGAGCCTGCTGGCGCCCGAAGCCGTCCTCGCCGCGTGGCGCCGCCGAAAACTGTGGTCGAGCGCCGACCGCCTTTTCATCGTGTGGGCGATTGTCGTGGTGGCCTTCTTCTCGATCTCCAAATCAAAACTCCCCGGCTACATCCTAACCGCTCTCGTCGCGTTGGGGGTCTTGACGGCCCGTCTTTTAACCGCCGCGCTGGAACGCCCCACGGGTTCAGCCGCCCGCATTGTTCTACGAGGCATGATTGTCCTGGGCGTTTTCAGCCTCGCGGCGGCGGCGTTTCTGTCGCTCGAGGTGCTGCGTCCCGGATCGTTCGAACAACTGTTCCGCAAGCAAAGTTCGGAACTGGCGCGCGTTTCGCTCGTGTTCGTCCCGGCGATCGCCGTGCTCCTGGCCATCGGAGTCGTGGCCGCCGCGGCGCGCTGGAAACGCGACGCGCGGGTGGCCTTCGCGGCGCTGCTCATCCTTCCGCTGGCGATTCTGACCGTTGGGTTCGACAGCCTGCAACGCTACTCGGAAGCCAGTTCTTCGCGCGCCTTGGCCGCCCGGATTCCGTCGTTGGCGGCCGACGTGCGGATCGCCTGCCTCGAGTCCTTTCCGTGCGGCCTGCCGTTCTATTTGAAGCGGTATGTGACCGTCGTCTCCCGCGACGGCCATGATCTGACGAGCAACTACATCATTTTCACGCTCAAAAAATCCACCGAATGGCCGGACGTCGTGGTCCCCAGCACGGCGCGCGAACATTGGCTCGCGACGCGCGACCGCGCGGTCTATCTCCTCGCCAACCGCGGCTCCCGCGCGTCGCTCGAGGCCATCGCCGCCCAACGCCACACCCCCGTCACCGAACTCACGCCCGGCTGGTGGGGCGCCCTCGTTCCCCCGGCGACGCTCTGAGCTATGTGCGGCATTTGTGGCATCGTCTCGTTCAAGTCCGACCTGGATCGCGATCCCGTGACCTTCCGCGTCGGCGCGATGGTCAAGGCCCTCGCGCATCGGGGTCCCGACGACTCCGGCTTGACCACCGGGCCCCGCGCGGCGCTCGGGGCCACCCGACTGGCGATCCGCGGAATTCACGCTGGCCGGCAACCGATCGTGGACCCCGAGACCGGCGTCGTCGTCGTGTGCAACGGTGAAATCGACAATCACCGGGAATTGCGGCGCTGGCTGGCGGATCGCGGCCGGACGACGACGCTCGAAACCGATATCGCGGTCATCGGCGGACTCTACCTTGAACTCGGCGAAAACTTCGTCGAACGGCTCGCGGGCGTTTTCGCGGTGGCCGTCTGGGATCCGCGCCAGTCATTGCTCTTCCTCGCGCGCGACCGCGCCGGCGAGCGACCCCTGTTTTTTTCCACCCAAGGCGGAGCGGTTCGGTTTGCCACGGAGATCGCCGCCCTCGCGCAGGACTCCCCGGCGACCCTGACCCTCTCCGAAAGCGGCCTGCGTAATTACCTGCAGTCGGGTTGCGTCACCGCGCCCCACACCCCGTTCGAGGAGATCGAAAAGGTCGCGCCCGCGGAATTGGTCGTCTTTACGCCCACCGGCCTCCGCCGCCGACGGTACTGGCGCTGGGACATTGCCCGGACGCCCAAACAGCTTCCGTCCCTCGAGGCCTTTGACCAGATCTTCCGCGCCGCGGTCGCCCGCCAAAGCGACGCCGACGTGCCGTGCGGCGTATTCCTGAGCGGCGGACTGGACTCGTCGCTGATCGCGTCGGTCGCCCGCCAGCTCCGCCCGGACGAACCGATGACGGCCTACACGTTGCGCTTCAGCGAAGAATCGTATGACGAAGGCATCTACGCCGAGCGGGTGGCCAAGGAACTCGGGCTGAAAGCGGTTTCGGTCTGGGTGCGCCCGGAGGATTTTCCCGAAACGATCGGCCGCCTGTTGCGACGCGTGGGAGAGCCGCTCGCCGATCCCGCCTGGGTTCCCACCGCGCTGCTGGCCCAACGGGCCGCCGAAGACGCCAAATTGGCGCTTGTCGGCGAGGGCGGCGACGAGTTATTCGGTGGCTACCCGTCCTACCTCGGAGCTCAACTCGGCGAACGCTACGCCCGCCTGCCGGGCGCGGCGCGAGCGTTGCTCAAATTTGCCGTGGACGCGTGGCCGCCGAGCGACAAAAAAGTGACCGTATCCGCCCTGCTCAAGCGATTCGTTCATGGGATGGAAGCCAACGGCGTGGCGCGTCATCTGAACTGGACCGCCAACATTTCACCGGCCCTGTTGACCCGCCTTGGCTTGCCCGTCGCGCCGCGGCCGGTAGTGGAGTATCCGCCGGAGGCGCTGCTCGACACGCTCCAACAAATCGACCTCGAGACCACGCTCGCCGAGGGGCTGCTCACGAAAGCCGATCGCGCGGGGATGTTTTCCGCGCTCGAACTCCGCGCCCCGTTCCTGGATCAGACGGTCATGGAATTCGCCGCCACGCTGCCCGCCCGTGAGCGCGTCCGCCGTCTCACCACCAAGTATTTTCTGAAACGTTACGCCGCCCGCTACCTTCCGACGGCGATCATCCATCGGCGGAAACGGGGATTGTCCGTGCCGCTAAGCGCCTGGCTCCGCGGACCGCTCTTCGAGTGGGCGGAACATCAGGTGGGCGCCCAACGCCTCGAAATGGCCGGCGTCGATTGCGCCGCCGCCCGGGAACTTTTGCACGAGCACCGGCGGCGCAGCGCCGATCACGCCCGCGCCCTCTGGGCCTTGATCGTTTTGAGCGGGTGGCTCGCGTGGGCCAAACCATCGCTCAGCCTCGAGCCACGCCCCCGCGTCGCCTTCGCCGGACCGGTGTAGTCGTCTATTTTCCTCTTCGGCGAGAGGCGATTCGATCTCCTCCCGGCCCGCCGCTGATCCAACGTTGCGTCGGCTTCGCCTGATGAACAGACCGCCGAACCAGCTATGTAGTGGTTTGGATTACTCGCTTATATCTTTTCACTTACTTGGTATCCGGTAATTCACGCTCAAGGATGAATCCACTTAACTACTATTAGTAATATAATAGACTACAAATTATACCCGCAATGACTTACTAAATTGCGCATTTTTTGACTACCTTTCAGAGCGGCAACTGACTACAGTTAATCTTCGTTAGTAATTACAAATGTGAGACTTTCGCTAATTTTGGACGCGCAGTCATCGTGCTTGAATGAATTCAACATTAAAACGAAAGAAATCTCTAAAGACAGCTAGGTGATTGCCGATAGTAGGCACATGCGGGGGATGGATGCCCAGAGACGGCGTCAGGGATTTCCGCGAAGCTTGTTTCGATGGCATGGACGCCCCGGAGTCGCACGGACGCGCTCGGTATCAGTGAGTCAGTCAAATACTGTCAGCGTATGGTCATCAATTTCAATTCCTCGGCCGCGACCTCCGTCCGTTCGATCGCGGTAAACTCGAACCTGCTCAGCAAGTCCCTCGCGCGGCTTTCGTCGGGCAGTCGCATTGTCTCGCCCGAAGATGACGCCGGCGGCGTCGCCGTCGTGGCCCGGCTCACCGCGCAACTGGCGCGCAATCAAGCCGCCGGCTCGCTCATCTCCAACGCCGCGTCATTGAGCCAGACCCAGGACGGATTCCTCCAGCAAGTCAGCTCCGCGATGGGCCGCCTCGGAGAACTGGCGACGCTGGCGGAGGATTCCTCCAAGAGCGCCTCGGATCTCTCGAACTACACGGCCGAATTCACCCAGTTGCAGAATCTCATCAGCGACATCGGGACCAAGAAATTCGCCAGCATCACCCTTTTTTCCAGTACCGCGTTCACCGTGCCGGTTAATGGCGACGGAACCATCGTCACGATCAACAAGGTGGACCTGACGAATTCCGCGGTCACGATTGGATTGGCCAACATCTACAACGCGTCCTCGACCGCGGTCAGCAACGCCACCAGCGCCGCGACAGCGTTGAGCAACATTCAGACGGCGATCCAAACCCTGGCGATGATGCGCGCCCAAGTCGGGATCAACCTCACCCGGCTCAACCTCGCGTCGGATCAAGCGAGCCAGTTCGGCGTCGGTCTTTCCGCCGGCGCGAGCGCGATCAAAGACGTCGATGTCGCGGGCGAGGCCGTGCTCTTCGCGCGATACAGCCTCCTGACTCAAGCGGCGTCAACCATGCTTTCGCAAGCGAATACCGTGCCCGTCGCGACGCTCCGCCTGCTCCAAAGCCTGTGAAAGATGATCGGGTTGGAAATTCACCTCAAGTACAGACCAAAGCCACCATCCTCAAATTCGCGCCCCCGGACTTCCTAACTCCAAGTTAACCGCTCACGAAACCCAGCCTCCAAGCTCGCCAGTGATCGCCGTCTCCCGCCTCCCTTAATCCTTTAGCCCTTAGCCTTCCGCCTTCTCTTCCGCGGGCGCCTCGGTGGGAGCCTTCGGCCTTGCAAACGAAAGCTCTGGCTCCCACCGGACTCGTCCCCCAATTGTTGCGAATCGCCCGTCCCCACACCCTTGGCATTTGAACCGTGGTTCAAAATTAAAACCGGTGAATTTAGTGTACGCTTCGCCCCTGAGACCAACCTTAGGGCCTCAGTCCGCGAATCCGCTTCCTGGCGTCCGCCTGCGTTTCACCGCAACCGACGCGAAGATTACACTTCCCCCCTGTCCACGTTCCGGCCGGGACAGCCCGTCAAATCCTGCTAAATTGAGCAAGAGTTTGCCACAAGCCGAAACGTCGCGCCATCACGTAAATGCATTAGGCGCGGAATTTTCGCCGGAGCGGAGTCGCGCCGCCTGAACACGGGAAACGCTAAACTTCCGCCTGCGCGCTAATTAGCGGGCGGTGGTAAATTACCGATCCTCGCCTCCACTGCCCGCCGGGGACAAGTTCTCCATTTGTCAGTTCAAGGAAATCGTGGGACTATCCCACTATGACGATCAAGGCGGACTGCAAGAAAAGGGTGGTCGTGCCTGACGCCCGTCCCGGTGATGTGTTCACGTACGAAAACCAGGGCAACGGCCATTTCCATTTCGTGCGATTGAGTGTCCCAGAGCCGCCGAATCGGAAGACGCGAGCGCAGGTGCGGAAGGCGATTTCCACTACCAAGTTGAAATTCGAATTCTCCTGGGATGAACTCCGCGGCCTAACGCGCGAACCGTAATTCCGCTCGATACCAACGTGATTGTGGATGCTTTGGACATGAAGCATAGCAATCATCAATGGCCAAGGCGTATCCAGCGCCAGCGCTCGCGCGACCGCGCTATCGTGATTGAACCAAGACTCGAAACGCCCGCCCGAGATGGTCGGGATGAGTCAAGGTCTGGAACTGTCGAATTTCGGCGGGGTTCAACGCCCAGGCGCCGGGCGCCGCTTGCGCCTCAAGTTCCGCCGCCCGCGTAAGAAAACGCGCTTGTGAGCTCAATTCCTCAGTCCGCAGGCCGGCCGCCTCACCGATCGTTTCGAGCGCCGAAAAATCGACGTGCGCCGTCAGGTCCTGCCCGCCGACATTAGCCAGCACGTCATCCGCCGGATGATGCCGGCAATAGCCCCGCAGCGTCCCGCCGGCCCGATGCGTCGCAAACCATTCCTCGGCGATGAGGCCGTAGTCGATCGTCATGAGCCACCCAGCCCGCAAGGCCTGAGCGGCCGATCGCCACCAGGCTTGAGCCGCTGGGCAGATCTCCAACGTGAAGCGATCGGGCAACACCGCCAACAATTCGGCGGGCGCCCGCCAACGGGGCAAGCGGCGATGAAATGCTTCCGACGCCACCGCCAACTCCTCCGACTGGACCGCGAACCGTCCGTCATCGGGCAGCCTGCTCCAAATAAATCGGCCATCCCGCGTCGTGACACCCCATTCAAACCAGCGTTTTTCTTTGGCATCCCAGCCGAGCCGCTGGACCGGCATCGCGTCGAGCAGTTCGTTGGCAAAGACTACCCCGTTCACCCCTTCCAGAGCCAACTCTTCCCACCCGGCAAACCAGCGAACCTGCCCCGTGAACTCCTTCAGCTGGCCAGCCTGACGTTCTTTTCGCGTGGCGGACGGCTCCAAAATCCAATACTCAAGCCGGTCAGCCAAATGCGGGAATCGGTCGCGAAGCGCTACGAGTATGTCCGCCGCCAAGCGACCGTCGTGGGCGCCCGCCTCAACAATTTGAACCAGAGCGCCAGAATCGAATCGCCCCAACAGCCAGTTCGCAAACTGTCCCGCGAGCAACCGTCCGAAGAGCGGGCCGACGCTGACGCTCGTGTAAAAGTCCCCCGCGCGCCCAACCTCCCGGCCCGCCTGCTCGTAATAACCGAACTCCGGGTGATACAGCGCCAGTTCCATGAACCGTTCGAAGGAGAGCCGTCCGGCGGCCTCCCATTCGCGGCGGATAAGCTCTTCCAGCGGTTTCACGGCTTGCGGTTTAGCACAATTTCAGGTAAATGAGGGCACGTTATGGCCAAGATCGACGCATTCTTCAATTTAATGTTCGAGCAGAAGGCATCCGATCTCCACCTCGCCTCCGGGAACCCGCCGATTCTGCGCATCAACGGCGATCTGCTCCGCGTCGATCACCCTGACCTGGAGAGCGATTCGCTCAAGGCCATGTTGTACGAGATCGCGCCCGAGTACAAGATCAAGGTCTATGAAGAGACGGGTGACGTCGATTTCGGCTACGAAATCCCCGGCGTTTCCCGCTTTCGCGCCAACTTTTTCAATCAGAAAAACGGCGTCGCGGCGGTCTTCCGCCAAATCCCGACCAAAGTTCTCTCGTTCGAGGATTTCGAGAAACTTGAGGCGCCGTTGCCCGCGGTCTTGAAGAAATTCGCGATGTTGCAAAAGGGGTTGGTCGTCGTCACCGGTCCGACCGGTTCGGGCAAGTCCACGACGCTGGCGGCGATGGTCGATTACTGCAATAAAAACCGCAAAGACCACATTCTCACCGTCGAGGACCCGATCGAATTCGTGCATGAGAGCAAGAATTCACTGGTCAATCACCGCGAGGTTGGCACGCACACGAAGTCCTTCGCGGCCGCCTTGCGCGGCGCCCTGCGCGAAGACCCGGATATTATTTTGGTCGGCGAGTTGCGCGATCTGGAGACGATTGAATTGGCGCTCACCGCCGCGAGCACGGGGCACCTCGTCTTTGGCACCTTGCACACCCCCAGCGCCGCGAAAACGGTGGACCGCATCATCGACGTTTTTCCCGCCGATCAGCAAAACAAAGTTCGCGCGACCCTTTCGGAGGCCCTGCGCGGCGTCATCGCGCAAAACCTCTTCAAACGAGTGGACAAGAAGGGCCGGGTCGCCGCGCTCGAGATTCTGGTTTTCACGACGGCCATCGCCAATCTGGTGCGCGAAGGCAAGACGCATCAAATCCCGGGAATGATCCAGGTCGGCAAAAAACACGGCAACCAACCGCTCGACGACGCCATCATGGACCACCTCAAGATGAAACGAATTTCACCGGAGGAAGCCTACGACAAGTGCCTGGACAAAAAGAAATTCCGGCCATTTCTGGCGCATCCCCCGGATGACGAAGAGACGTGAGCTCCGGCGCCGCCGATCTCGCCGCCCGCAGTTCCCAACCATCCGCTCATGCGCAATCACGAACTCGACTACGTCCTGGCCACGATGCTCGACTCGAACCCGGACGTCTCCGACCTCAACATCACGGTCGATAAACCGCTTCAGGTCGAGTCCGCGGGACAATTGATTCCCGTCGGCATCGAGCCGCCAATCGCGCGCCTGACCCCTTTTCAGACCGAAGTCATCGCGCTCAATTTGATCAACGGCAATCGCCGGTTGACCGAGGAATTACTCCGCTCCGGCTCCTGCGACGCCTCGTATAGTCTCGCGGGTAAGGCCCGCTTCCGGGTCAACATTTTCTCCCAGCGCGGCAACTATTCGGTCGTTCTGCGCAAACTGAATACGCGCATCCCGACGCTCTCCGATCTGAAGCTCCCCGACATTTTCCAGCAAATCGCCAAAGAAAAGACCGGCCTCGTCCTCGTCACTGGCGCCACCGGCTCGGGCAAATCAACCACCCTCGCCGCGCTCCTCAACGAGATCAACGAGACCAAGTCGATTCATGTGATCACGCTTGAAGACCCGGTCGAATTCGTCCATTCCCAAAAGAAAGCGACCTTCAACCAACGCGAGATGGGCACGGACTTCGACCGCTTTTCGAGCGGCCTCCGCGCGGCCCTGCGGCAGGCGCCGAAAGTGATTCTGGTCGGCGAAATGCGCGACCGGGAGACCGTGGAAATCGGAATCAGCGCCGCCGAAACCGGACATCTCGTCGTCAGCACCCTGCACACGATCGACGCGGGCCAGACGATCAACCGCATTCTCGGCATGTTCGAAACCGAAGAGCAGGAGCAAATTCGCGCCCGCCTCGCCGATACTCTCCGTTGGGTGGTCAGCCAGCGGTTGGCGCCAAAAGTCGGCGGCGGCCGGCAGGCGCTGCTGGAAATCATGGGCTCGAATCTGCGCGTGCGCGACAGCATCATTCAGGGGGAAAGCGAAGGGAAAAGCTTCTACGAGATCATCGAGGCGAGCCACACCTTCGGCTGGCGAACTTTCGACCATGCCTGCCTCGACGCTTACGAGCAGAATCTGATCACCGAAGAGACGACCCTCCTCTATTGCACCAAAAAAGGAACGGCCAGCCGCGGCATCGATAATCTCAAAAAGCAGCGCGGCGAATCGACCACCCCGCTCGGCGCCCTCAAGATGAAAGCCGCGGACGACGCCAAAAAGAGCGGCTCACCCGCCGCTCCGTTCTCCCTTAAAATGAAGTAATCGATGGCCCTCGAATTCGAATTCATCGGACCGGACGATCGTCCGGCCATCGTCGCCATGGATGACACCGTTCGCGCCGAAACCATCCGCACGACGCTCGCGGACCTCGGCTACAAGGTCCATCTCGTCAGTGAAGCGGACGCCTTTGCCGATCGCTTCGCCCAGCTTCCCTACCAGATCGTCGTCCTCGGCGAGACCTTCGCCTGCGCCTCGCTCGAGACGAACATCACGTTGCAGAACCTCCAGCGCCTGCCGATGAGCCGCCGCCGGCATGCGGTCGTCATCCTGATCGGTGATTCGTTTCAAAGCCTGAACCCGATGCAGGCGTTTCAGCACAGCGTCCACGCCGTGGTCCACCCGCGGGAATTGCCCGCGTTTGGCCAGATCACGCTTAAAGTCGTCGCCGACACGAACCTTTTCCTCCACCCCTTCCGCGAGACGCAGCAGCGCCTCGCCCAAGGTTAACCCGAACGTTGACTCCCCCTCCTCGCCCCACTCCCGCGAAACCGGTCCGTCTCGATCAGGCTCTGCTTGATCGTGGACTCTGCGAGAGCCGCGAAAAAGCGAAACGCCTGATCCTCGCCGATCAGGTCCGCGTCAACGCGCAACCCGCCGGAAAACCGAGCCAACTTATCAAGCCGGAGGATCAATTGACCGTGCTGGCTCCCGATCCCTACGTAAGCCGCGGCGGACACAAGCTCGCGCGCGCCCTCGACGAATTCGCCGTGACCGTCGCGGGCGTGACGGCGATCGATCTCGGCGCTTCCACCGGCGGGTTCACCGATTGCCTTTGGCTGCGCGGCGCCGCCCAGGTATTCGCGGTGGACGTGGGCCCCGGTCAACTGGCTTGGACGCTGCGCCGCGATCCCCGCGTCGTGGTCATGGAACGCGTCAACGCCCGGGAGTTGACGCCCGCCCGTTTCCCGCCCCCGTTCGCCGGCGCCGAGTTGGTCGTCATCGATTGCTCGTTCATTTCCCTGCGAAAAATTCTTCCTGTGGCGATTGCATTGCTCCGTCCCTGCGGTAAGATCGTCGCGCTGGTCAAGCCGCAGTTTGAAGCCGGCAAAGCCGAGGCGGATCGCGGCGCCGGCGTCATCAGCGACCCGGCGATTCACGCGCGCGTGCTGGCCGAACTGGAAACATTCGTGGGCGGGTTACCCACGATCAAATGGCGCGGCACAAGGGAATCGCCCCTGCTCGGCCCGGCGGGAAACAAAGAATTTTTAGCGCTGCTTGAAAAAACTGGCTGAAAGGATTCACTACGTTGGCTTGATCGCCAATACTGAGAAGGCCTCCTGCCGGTCCCTCGTCCGTCGAGCCGCCTCCCTGGTTCAACAAAGCGGCCGCGTCGCCCTGAGCGACGACGCCACCGCGCAATTGGCCGGCCTCCCTCCGTCAGGTTGCCGGGACGCCGACGCGCTGGCCCGGAAAGCGGGCCTCCTAGTCGTCTTCGGCGGCGACGGCACGATGCTGCGCGTCGCCCGCGAGGTCGCCGGCCACGTGACTCCCATCCTGGGCATCAACGCGGGCGGTCTCGGCTTTCTGACCGCGGTCTCCTCCCCCCAACTCGCGCGGGCTTTGGAACAAGTCTGGGCGGGGGACTTCGCGCTCGAGACCCGCCCTTTGATCGAGGCCACCGGCCAAGCCCAAGGCCGACCGGTCTCCCAACTCGCCCTCAATGATTTCGTCGTCAGCCGCGGCAGCGTCTCGCGCCTGATCGAGCTGGAAGTCGCCGTCGATGGTGAGCCGTTGACCTGCTACCGCTGCGACGGTCTGGTGATCAGTTCGCCCACCGGTTCCACCGCCTATTCCCTCGCCGCCGGCGGCGCCGTGGTTTGCCCGAACGCGGACGTCCTGACTCTGACCCCAATCTGCCCGCACACGCTCTCGAATCGCTCGGTGATCGTCAGCCTCCGCTCGACGGTGAAAGTGACCGTCATCAATCAAAAGCCCGAAACGATCCTGAGCGGCGACGGCCAAGTCCTGCGCGAACTCTCGGCCGGCGACAGCATTACCGTGCGACGCAGCCGCCATCGGGTTCGGTTGATGCGGCTGGCTGGCGCCTCGTTCTTCGGAACCTTGCGCCAGAAACTTCACTGGAGCGGCTCAAATATATGAGAACGGCCGATTTCCCGCCGGGCGTCAAATCGGCGCGCGACCGTGAGCGGAATTGATTTATGATCCGTCTTAAAGACATCGCCGCGCACGCGAACGTTTCGGTCATGACCGTCTCGAAGGCGCTGCGCGACGCGCCCGACATTTCCGCCGCGACCAAGGAACGGGTTCGCGCCCTGGCCCAACAGATGGGTTATGTCCCGGACACCATGGCCCAGGGCTTGCGCACCCGGAACACCAAGGTCTTCGGGTTGGTCATCTCCGCCAGCACCAATCCGGTCTTCGCGCGCATCGTCATGGCGATCGAGGAGCAGGCCCACGAACTGGGCTATCAGGTCATTCTCGCGCACACGCTGAACCGCCCCGAGCGGGAGGCCGCCGTCATCGCCCGCCTGCTCGCGCGCCGCGTCGAAGGGCTTTTCATTTCCCCCGTGTACCGCCTCTCGCCCAACGCGCCCATCTACCAGGAAATCCGTCGCCGGGGCACGCCCACCGTCATCCTCGGCCACGTCGCGCCGTTCTGCCATGATTTCGTCAATACCGAGACCGATGACGTCAACGCGAGTTACGCGGCTACGCAATATCTTTTGGAATTAGGCCACCGCCGCATTGCCTTCCTCGGCGGCCCCGCGGCGGCGCCCTCCGCGCAAGAACGCTACGAAGGCTATCGGCGAGCGCTCCGGGAAGCGGATATCGAGCTAGACGACAAGCTGATTTTCCACGCCGGCGTCACGGTCGAGGAAGGCCAGAAAGCCGCCTTGCAAATGCTCAATGAGTCGGTCCAAGCCACCGCCGTCCAGACCGTCAACGACCTGGTCGCCATCGGCGCCGCCGATGTTTTCCTCAACCAAGGTCTGCGCATCCCGGAGGATCTGTCTATCTTTGGCTTCGGCAACATCCTTACGAGTGAATATTTCCGCGTGCCTTTGACCACGGTCCGGCAGCCCAAATTCCGCCTCGGAATCGCCGCGATGGATTGCATGCTCCAATTGCTTAAAGGCAAACGTCCGCCCTCGAAACGCCTCCCCGCCGAAATCGTCGTCCGCGCCAGCACAGGCGCACCGAGGATCACACCGACGATTGGCTAGTGCAGTGTCTCACAAATAGTGGCCGCGAATGACCGGTTAATTATGAGACACTACACTCGTCTCGCCTGCGCGACCGGTCTGACCCCGGCGCTCTTGAAGTCGGGCTATTTCCGGGCGGCTCCTACGCGGTAGCCGCCAACTGACGCAGGACAAACGGCAGGATGCCGCCGTGCTGAAAATATTCGATCTCAATGGGCGTATCGATGCGGCAGCGGACGGGCACATCCTCGACGACACCGTTCGCGCGGGTGACGCGCAAAGTCAAATCCTGTTGCGGCGCCAGGTTCGCGTCCACGCCCAGGACGTCATACGTCTCCGACCCATCCAACTTTAAGGTCTGCGCGGAAACGCCCTCGCGAAATTGCAACGGCAGCACGCCCATGCCGACGAGATTCGACCGATGAATCCGCTCGAAGCTGCGCGCGACCACCGCTTTGACGCCCAAAAGATTTGTCCCTTTCGCGGCCCAATCGCGCGAACTGCCGGTGCCGTACTCCTGCCCCGCCAGGATGACCAGCGGCGTGCCCGTTTGCGCGTATTTGATCGCCGCGTCGTAGATGCTCAACACTTCGCCGGTTGGCTGGAATTTTGTGACGCCGCCTTCGACGCCCGGGACCATCAAATTCTTGATGCGCACGTTCGCAAAGGTTCCGCGGGTCATCACCCGGTCATTGCCCCGCCGCGAGCCGTAACTGTTGAAATCCTCCGGCGTCACGCCCAGGCCGATCAGAAACAGCCCCGCGGGCGAACTCTTCTTGATATTACCCGCGGGCGAAATGTGGTCGGTGGTCACCGAGTCGCCGAAGATCCCCAGCGCGCGCGCCCCGCGCACTTCGACCAACGGCCCCGGCTGCAGGGAAAACTTCTCAAAAAATGGCGGCTCCTGGATATAGGAACTCTTCCGGTCCCAGTCATAGACCATCCCGGCGCGCGCGGGAATCTCGTTCCACTTCGCGTTTTGCCCCGCGAAATCACGGTAAAGCCGCTGAAACACCTCCGGCTTGAGCGCCGACTGCAGGGCCTCACGCACTTCCGCCAGGGTCGGCCAGAGGTCGGCCAGGAACACGTCGCGGCCATCGCGACCGCGGCCGATTGGTTCGCGCGATAAATTAATATCCACCCGGCCCGCCAGCGCGTACGCCACCACGAGCGGCGGACTCATCAGGAAATTCGCCTTGATGCTCGAATGGATGCGCGCCTCAAAATTCCGGTTGCCCGACAACACCGCCGCGGTCACCAAGTCGTGCTTCGTCACCGCGTCTTCGATTGGCGGCGCCAACGGGCCGGAATTGCCGATGCAGGTGGTGCAACCGTAACCGACCAGATTGAAACCGAGCTGATCCAAATAAGGCTGCAAACCGGTTCGTTGCAAATAATCGGTCACCACCCGGGAGCCGGGCGCCAGCGACGACTTGATCGCGGAGTTCACGCGCAGCCCGCGCTCGACCGCCTTTTTCGCCAGCAAGCCCGCCGCCAGCATGACCGAGGGATTGCTCGTATTCGTGCAACTCGTGATCGCCGCGATGAGCACGCTGCCGTGCCGCAATTCGACATCAAATTTCGGAAAAGCCGATGACCCACCCGCGAGCGCCGCCAGCGCGTCGCCGCCGTCACCGCTCGCGGTCTCTGAGTGTGCCCGCACCTGCTTGGTCAGAGCGCTCCTCAGTTGACCGTAACCACCCTCGGTGATCGGTTTCACCAGCAGGTCGTTGAAAGTGTCTTTTAGCGCCGGCACATTGATCCGGTCCTGCGGCCGCTTCGGACCGGCGACGCTGGGCACGACCGACGCCAAGTCCAACTCCAACTCCTTCGAATAATCGATTGCTCCTTTGTCGGGAATCCCGAACAGGCCCTGCGCCCGGTAGTAGCTCTCGTACAACGCGCAATGTTCCTCGCTGCGGCCGGTCGCCCGCAGATAATTGACACACTCCGCGTCGATGGGGAAGAAGCCCATGGTCGCCCCATACTCCGGCGCCATGTTCGCAATCGTCGCGCGATCCACCACCGGCAACGCCGTCGCTCCGGGACCAAAAAACTCGACGAATTTGCCCACCACCTTCGCGTGGCGGAGCAACTGCGTGAGCGTCAACGCCAAGTCGGTCGCCGTCACCCCTTCCGAGAGCGCGCCCGTAAGATATACGCCGACTACATCCGGCGTCAGGAAATAGACTGGTTGTCCGAGCATCCCGGCCTCGGCCTCGATGCCGCCCACGCCCCAACCGACCACGCCCAACCCGTTGATCATGGTGGTATGTGAATCCGTTCCCACCAGCGTGTCCGGGTAATAAAGCCCGTCGCCATCGGAAAGTACGCCCTTCGCCAGGTATTCGAGGTTCACCTGGTGAACGATGCCAATTCCCGGAGGCACCACCTTGAAAGTGTCAAACGCCTGCATGCCCCACTTCAGGAATTCATAGCGCTCGCGGTTGCGCTGAAACTCCAACTCGAGATTGCGCCCCATCGAATCGGCCCGCCCCGCGTAATCGACCTGCACCGAGTGGTCCACCACCAGATCCACCGGCACCAACGGCTCGATGCGCTTGGGGTCGCGCCCCAACCTCGCCATCGCCGAACGCATCGCCGCCAAATCCACCAACAGCGGTACGCCCGTGAAATCCTGCAGCACGATTCGCGCGACCACGAACGGGATTTCCTCGGTGCGCGCGAGGCGCGGCTGCCACCCCGCCAATTCGCGCACGCTCTGCTCGCTCACTTTGCGGCCGTCGCAATTGCGCAGCACCGATTCCAGCACCAGGCGCAACGAGACCGGCAGGCGCGAAATCTTCCCCAAGCCGGCCCGCTCCAGCGCGGGCAACGAGTAATACTGGCCGGACTTGCCCGGCGCGAATTCAAATTTCTGGAGTGAGTCGAAGAGGTTGTGCGTCTGTTTCATAAGCTACCGACCAATGCGCTGGCGTCATCCCGCCGCCTCATCGCGGACCGGGAACGGGCGAGAACGTTATCAGACTTCGGCGGGCCGTCTCGTAACATCGACCCGGCCCGCCCGAGTGTCAATCCGCGGCGTTGATCGCCACGCGTGTACCGGAACAAACCGCGGCGCATCGCTGGGGCCGCGGTTGGGACCGCCATCTACTGACCGGACGCCGGATGGGGATGGTCCGCCCGGCTAATGGAGCGTCGCCGGCGCTTACAGCTTGGCGAGCGTCTCCTTAATGCTGCTGAAATTCGGCAGATCCTTCGGCGTTGGCGTTTGTTCGCTGTAACGGACCACGCCATCTTTATCGATGACGAACGCCGCGCGGGCGCTGACGGCGCCTAAACCGATCAAGTCCGGCAGGAGCACGCCGTAGGCTTCCGCCGTTTTCTTGTTCAGGTCGCTGGCCAGCGTGATGCCGATCTTTTCCTTATTCGCCCAGGCTTCCTGCGCGAACGGGCTGTCCACGCTGATGGCGATGACCTCGGCATTCAAGCCGCTATACGCGTTCAGTCCCGCGGTAATATCGCACATTTCCTGCGTGCAAACGCCGGTGAAGGCGAGCGGGAAAAACAAAACCAGCGTGCTCTTCTTGCCAAAATTGGCGCTGAGCTTGACATCCACCAAGCCGGAAGCCTGTTTGGATTTGAGGGTGAAATCGGGCGCCTTGGAACCAACTGAGATTGCCATAATCGTTTAAATTTAAGTTTGTACCGTCGGCGAGTTTTATAGTGGCGCTCTCTCAGCGTGTCAAATTGCGTTTCAACGGATCCAAAATTCCGCCCTCACTCGTCAGAGCGCCGCCAGTATCTCCTCCGCGTGGGTGATCGGTTCTACCTTCGGCCAAATTCTCTTAATCGTTCCGTCCAGACCGATGAGAAACGTCACCCGATTCGTCCCCATATACTTGCGGCCCATGAAGCTTTTCTCCCCCCAAACGCCGTAGGCGGTCACGATCTCTTTTTCCGTGTCCGCGAGCAGTGGAAATGGCAATTCAAATTTCCGGACGAATTTGTCGTGCGATTTGACCGGGTCGGTGCTGACTCCGAGCACAACCACGCCCCGCTTTTGGAACGCCGCGTAGTGATCCCGGAAAGCGCACGCCTCTTTCGTGCAGCCGGGAGTGTCGTCCCGCGGATAGAAATAAAGAACGACGTGTTTGCCCTTGAAATCGGCCAGTTTAATCGTGCCGCCACCGCTCCCCGGCGCGGCAAATGGCGGCGCCGGGTCCCCTACCTTAAGCGTTGATTCCCAAGCTTTAGGCATTCGACCCCTTCGTGACGGCGTCGGTCATCGGTCACAATTATGTTTGTAAAACCGGGTCTTTCAAGCTAAAGTACGGGTAAATATGGGTATTAGGGATTCAATATCGCCAATTCTTGGCCTCGTCGTCGCATCTTGCCTGACTTCCGCGTCAGTTCGCGCCGGAGAGTCTTTGGCGACCGAAACACAGCATGTATCGTTGCGGTTTGCCACCAATGGCGTAGGCGCCCTGGAGTGGCGAGTCGATACCGGCGCCCCCGTCTCCACTGAAATTTTCCGCCGCGGAACCCAAGCGTGGGCCACGAACGGCGTTCGCTTGACCGGCTCGACCGAAACGACGGATTCGCGGGCGGCGAGAACGAATGAGACCCGCCTCGGCCTTGCCGCCACGGAGAAGGAAGTTTGGATTGAATCCGCTTCCAATCCCGGCTGGCTGGCGGTCGTTCCGGCGAACAGTCAAATTTACCTGAACGTTAACGCCGCCCTTGGTTCGATCGAGGTTTCTGCCGCCGCCACCAATCCCGCTCCGATCGCGCTTTCGCTTCCCGATGGCGGTTCCGCCGCCATCAACTCAGGCTCGTCCGCGCGCTTGGACGAATTTCCCGCCCATACTTATACCTTGAGCGCCGCCGGAACCGTCGCGGCTTTAACCGCGGACGGCCAGAGTTTTTGGCTCTCGGCCAACTCCCCCCCACTCGTGGGCGGACCGCTTCGACAGGTAACTGACTTGAAAGGTGTGCCTCACTGGGAGCGGACTTCCCCGACCGTTTTGGTGCAAATCGCCGGCAGTTTGGATGGCGATATCTCCGCCCGGTTCGGCGCCTCTTCCGTTCGCCTGACCGGCGCGAATCACCAGAAAACCGTCCTTTCAAACGGCGGGGTGATCGAGTGGAACCAAAATCTCGGCGCCCGCAGCCTCGAATTCCGGATCGTCAAAGGCGATTTCCGCGTCACGCTCGAAGGCATCGACGGCTGGCGGTTGATCGGCCTGACCGGCCAGGCTGGCGCGCTCACGTGGGAACGGGCCAGCCACGCCGTGGACCTTCAAAACCAGGGAGCCATTCCCTGTTTGGTCGCGTTGGCGGGACGCAGCTACGCCCGCGTCGATCCCCAAGCCACGTTTCAGTACTCGCAAGTCTCGCCCCTCTCGTTCGCCACCGCCGCTCATGGCGGCAAAGTGATTTTTACGAATCCCAGCCTCAAACTGCAGTCCAATCTGGAGGGCGAGAACCGTGTCTTCGCGCTGCACCGGGGCGCCAGCCCGCGCGCCAGCCTGACCAAGCCGCGGCACGCCGCGGCAGAGTTTGCGACCGCCGCGACCTCGCCGGCGAACCCGGACGCCGACCCGTTGGCGCCGAATCCGAGCTTCTCCGATTCTCCCCCCGACACCCGGTCCACGGTAAACCTAGAGGAACCTTTCGAGAGCCTCGAACCGCCCCGACGCGATGCCGCCTTCGCGATGGCGCCGGCTAACTTGCTCGCGGAAGACGCTGGCCCCGACGCCAACGCCCCGCTCGAACCCGACAAACGCCGTTCGCCTCCGAGCTCCGCGCCTCCGGCCGACGCCGCCGAGCCGCAGAAACTTTCGGTTAGCCCGGTGGCCGCGGCGTCAGTGCAGGTTGACAGCGACGCCGTAACCGACCTCACCATCGTGGAGGGATCGGTCTGGCTGGATGTCGAAAAAGACGCCACGCTCGCTTCAACGATGAGCGACGCACCGTGGACGGTCGCGCCCGCAAGTCTGAACCCGGCTGCGCTGCAATCCCTTGGCGCGGCGCTCAGCGGCGCCGCCGTCAGCGCGCGATTCGCGACGCCCCCCTTCACTAGCGGCCCCAGCACGACGGCCATTGCCGGTGATTCGGGCTTGAACCACTCCTCGCCCGGTTCTGGAACGCTCGCCGCCGCCACGCCTGGCACGCCGGCTACGGATCCGAGTTCAACGGTTTCCGATGCGCGTCCCGCGGACTCGGGAACGCCTGCGACTGGCGCCAATTCCGGCGCGAAACGATCCACCGGCTCCAGCCCGAGTTCCGCAGGGCAAAGCTCGAGCGCGACCGCCGCGGCGAACTCAACCGGCCTGGGCGCCACCGCTTTGGAGACGGCTTCCGGCTCCACCCTCGCCACGCCTAACTCTCCGGTCGTCAACCTCCCCGGCGGCTCAACGCCCTCCGCCTCGACCGTCGGTGGCGCGCCCACCGCGGATGTCGCCTCGGCGGGGATGATTCCCGTAACGACTCTGCCACCGGCCGCTCCCGGCTCTACCGCCACCGGATTTTCCGCCACGCCCGACTCGCTGAGCCAGCCAGCCGCCGCCGCGCCGAGCCTGACCGGCGCCGCCTCGGCCGCGTCCTTCGCGTCCAGCGTCGCCACGCCGACGGCCAATCCGGCGAGTCCGACGACCCCCGGCACATCGGCCAGCTTTGCGCCCGGAAGCCTGGCGCTTGGCGGCCAAACCGCGAGCCTGCCCGGCGCCCAGCTTGATGTCTCCCGGATCGCGCAGCCACCCGTGACCGGATTCCGTTAATGCGCTCAGCCGCCGCCGCAAGAATAGGTTCACTCAGCCGTGGTTGAGCATGAATGCCCTCGCCTCACGCCGGTCGAGCCTCGCCCGATTCGGTCAGCTCGAGCGGAACAATCGGCCGCCCTTGGACTCCTAGTCCTATTCTGTATGTGTAATTCCGCGACTCCCGCGCTGGGCCAGGCGCAGCCAACCGGCGCCGATTACGTCGCCTTCCGCCTCCCCCCCGAGGCGGAACATTATAATTTTAAGATGGGACGCCTCCGCGCCCGGCTCTCCGGCTCCGCGATGACGGAGTGGACCGATAATATCAACCTTTCCCAACAGCAGCCGCAAAGCGAACTGACGTTTGGGCCGGACGTCGGCCTCGCCTTCGACTGGCGGCCCACCAGCGAGCAAGACCTTAAGTTCGACCTCGGCCTCGGCTACCGCTGGCACGTCAACAATCCCAGCCTCGATTCGCTCACCATCGCCCCGACCTCGCGGATCGAGCATCGGATCATCGTCGATCACGTCCAATTCTTGTTCCACGACGACTATTCGCTCCAAACCGATCCGACCGAACGCCCGGAAATCAGCGGCGCGCCAGGGACGCTCGTGAATTTCAAGCGCTTCAACAATACCACCGGGCTATCGACCTCCTGGAAGCCGATCAAGGATCTCACCTTGGTGGCCAGTTACGACTTCACTTACAATCGCTCGATGTCCGGCCAGTTTACCTCCCTGGACCACAACGGCAACGCGCTCGGTAGCGCGCTTTATTACTCGCTCACCCCTCGTTGGATGGTGGGACTGAACCTGGGCTACTCACTTAACAGCTACCCCCAGCACATCCAGAATGACAGCACGGCCTACTCGATCGGCCCCGTCGTCAGTTTCAAAGCCAGCGAACATTTCCAGGCCAACGCCTCGGTCGGCTACAGCCGCATCGATTTCGCCCCGACCGGAACAATCACCGATCAATCTCAATCCCGCGGCATCAACTATGTCTTTTGGGTCGATCATCGGTTCAATTCGAAAATGCAGCACACGCTGCGAATAAGCGACGTCACCAGCGATGGCCTCGGCAGCAACTTCACCGAGACCACCGCGATCCAGTACGAATTCCGCGTCAAGGTTCGCGCCCGGCTCTCCCTCAATCCATCAGTCGTTTATGAGCAGAGCGTCGTCTCCGGCGTCGGCGGCGAGCACGCCAACCGCTACCTGCTCAATTTCGGCGCCCAGTGGAACGTGTCGCGACGCTGGGACGTCGGCCTGTCCGGCGCCCACGTCTTGAGAACATCCGATCAATTGAATCACGGATACGCGCAAAACCGGCTGACGCTCACCGTGACCCGCAACTTCTGATCGCTCATGCTACGCCGCCATCTATCGCACTGTCTGGTCGTCCTGGCCGTCCTGGCGCGGCTCACGCTCGTGGCCCAAACCAACGCCGCCCAAACCAACGCCGCCGCGGCGATCCCCGCCGGTTTGCAGCTCCGCCTCAACCCGATGGACACGCTCGTCTATCGCATCGAAGAAGACCCGGTCGAGTCCAAACAGTCCACGGTGGTGGGCGTCAGCGCGGTGGGAGACATCGTCTTCCCGGTCAGCCGCTGCTGCGCGGAAACGATCACGATCAGCGCCCGCGGGCGCACCCTTGAGGAGGTCAAGCGCGATTTGAAAACCGAATTGGAAGCCAAATACTATGCCAAGGCCACCATCGAACTCGAATTGAAGAGTCACAGCGAGAGACCCGGCCAAATCCTCATGTACGGCGCGGTCCGCAACAATCAATTCGAACTGGCCCCCGGCGAGCGCCGCTCCATCCTCGACGTCGTGCTCAAGTCGATGCCGACGGAATTCGCGAACCTCAAAAAGGTCAAACTCCTGCGCTATGATCCCGTCACCAAGACCATGAAGGAGCGCATCGTGAACGTCGAAAAGATCAAGAAGGGCGACATCAAAGAAGACGTGCTGCTCCAAGACGGCGACCGGCTCGACGTTACCGAAAGCGCCTTCTCGTTCTAGGTGAAGCGATGAGCGATCCCATCCCCCAACGTCCCAGCACGCCGGCTCCCCGGCTCGGCACGTCGTGGGTCGATCGCGTCAATATCGCGATCCATTTCCGGCGTTACTTCAAACTGGTCGCGCGCCGCTGGCTCATCATGCTCGTCTGCGCCACCGTCGGCGCCTCCTATTCGGCCTACAAGGCCTATAAGACGCCCTACATGTATCGCGCGATTTCGGTCATCGGCTTCGCGCTCAAGGTGCAAACCGCCAACAACAATAAAGTCCAGGTCCTGGAGGCGATGGACAAGTACCACGAGACACAACTGCAGTTCATGCAAAGCTCGGTCGTGCTTTCCAAGGTCGAAGAAAAAATGAACGCCGGCGGCGCTCCCTTGGGTCCCACGCCGCTCCACTACGCCAGTCCCTCACCGGGCAAAGGCTCGACGTTTCTGCTGATGGTGGATAGCACCGATTTTTACTACGCCAGCCGCTACGCCAGCAATTGGGCTCACGCCTTCATCGATTTCAAAAAATCCCAGTTTGAAACCAGCCTCGGCCACTCGGCCGTCGCGACGGAGGAAGAGCGGAATACCTACGAGAAAAAACTGGCCAAGGCCCGCTCCGACCTCGAGCGCTTCCAAATCGAGCATAACATTGGCAGCGTCAAAGACACCTTGACCGGCGCCGAGCAGCGCCTCGAAAAACTCCTCGACGAATCTTACGGCCTCTCGACCCAGCGCGAACGTCTCGAGAACAACACTCGCGAAGACATCGCCAACGGCGCCCTGATGGAGCGCCCCAAAAAAGCCTCCGACGTCACCGGCCCGACCCCGGCCGCGACGGCCAGCCAGGACACTACCGACCCGATGGCGAAGTTCGCCGGCCAATCCAAATACCGCGACCTCAAGCTCCAGATTCGCAAGGACGAGTCGGACCTTCAGAGCCACGCGGCGACGCTCCGGCCGGGCCACCCCTTCATGGTCAATCTGCGCCACGAAGTCGATCAATTGAAGCAGGAGTTGAATTTTCAACTCGACCTGATCGAGGAGGAACGGCTGGCCCACATCAAATCGCTCAAAGAGCAGGAAGCCGCGATCAAGCCCGAGATTGAACGGATGCGCGGTCAAGTCCTGCAACTGGGCAAGATTCAGAATGACTACGACCGCTTGATCGATGAGGAAAAAAACGTCCGCACGATCCTCGATGGCCTGCGCAAAAGCCTGCAATCGTTCGACCTCGCCACCGGCGACGAAGGCCAGTTCAGCATCATCGAGGAAGGCGTCGGCTCGCCCATGACGATCACTCCCCAGCGCTCGCGTCGCATTCTCAACGGCCTCCTCGCCGGCCTCGGCGCGGGGCTGGCCATCGTTTACTTTCTCAACCGCCTGGACGACCGCCTCGAACTGGCGGAAGACGTCGAGGCCGCGCTCGACCAGCCCGTGCTGGGGCAGATTCCCCAAGTGGACACCAAGACCCTGGCCGGTGGGCCGCTGCTGGTCACCCGCATGCATCAGCACGACATGTTCGTCGAGGCGATTCGCGGCGTCCGTTCCGCGATCATGCTCGGCACCGAGCCGGGCAGCCGCCAGGTGATCCTCGTCTCCAGCGCCGTCCCCGGCGACGGCAAGACGACCTTTACCGTCAATTTCGCCGTCACCCTGGCCCTCGCCAACCACCGCGTCCTGCTCGTCGAAGCCGACCTTCGCCGCGGCAATGTCCACGGCTTCTTCGGCCAGCCGCGCGAACCAGGCCTGACCGACGTCCTCACTGGTCAGATTCATTGGCAGGATGTCACCCGCGAGACCGAACTGGACGCGTTGCGCGTCATCACCTCGGGCGCGCTCCCGCCCAATCCCGGCGAACTGCTCGGCGGCCCGATCATGCGCGAGTTCGTGAGCGAGGCGCGGACGGAGTATGATTACATCGTTTTTGACTGCCCGCCGCTGACCGCCATCGACGACACGTTTTGCCTGGCCGGCTTATCGGATGGCATTCTCTTCGTCGTCCGCGCCGGCCAAACCTCGATTCGCTTCGCCAAGAACGCCCTGGACGCCGTTCGCCATCGCGGCGCGCGCATTCTCGGCATCGTCCTAAACGGCATTACCCCTGATAATCCGTACTATTATTACAATTACTATTATCATTCGTACTACAACGAAAAGGACGACTCCAAGCCGGTTCTGCCTCCCAACCGCCACCAGCCGGCGTCAAAGATGGCGAGCCGCAAGAATCCGACCCGCAAGGCCGTTTCCATCGAAGCCAGCGCGAAAGCGAAGGCCGGCCAGCCCGTTTCGACGAGCATCATGCTCTCCGAGTCCCACGCCAAGGCGCAGGAATACCGCGCCCGCCGCGGCTCACCCGAGACCCCGAGCCTCCATCAGGCCGATCCCGCGCGCGTCAAGCCGGAGCCGCCGGCCGGCCCGCTAATGCCCAGTTAAGACCCAATGGGCACGCTGCGCCGGTATTATCCCTGGCTGCTCGGCCTGGCGCTGGCGCCGCTGCTCTTTGGCTCCGTCAATCCAGAAGCGCAAGCCGTGGTCGGCGCGCTGTTCGGGATCAGCCTCTTTCTGCTGGCCTCCAAATCCGGCCCGCGGCCCGATTCGTTCTCGCCCCCGGCCTGGAGTTATCTGGCCATCTTCGTTTTGCTGCTGCCTCTGATCCCGCTACCGGCCGCGTTGGTGCAATGGATCGATCCCCAACGCTTCGCGCTGGCCCGTGACTTTCCCCTCGAACCAGAAGCGCTCCCAACCTGGCTCACGCTCTCGGTCTCACCGGCTGGAACCGTGCAACGCCTCTGGGAATTATCGCTCCTGGTCGCCTGCTTTTGCCTGGCCCGTCGCGGCGCGGCGCATCCGGGGCTACTGCCCCGTCTAGCGTTGGCGATCGCCGGCGCCATGCTTCTGCTCGCCGGGAGCGAACTCTGGTACCGCTGGCAGGGCCGCGGCTCAGTCCTGGGTCTATGGAAGTTCTCCTGGGGCCAACCGGGCGGCACATTTGCCAATCGGAATGATTTTGCGAATTGGCTCTACCTGGGCGCCCTGTTCTGCCTCGGCTTGCTATTGCGGGCCTGGCAACCGTTGCTCTCCGCCCGTCCGCCTGGTCTGGCGCCGCGGCCGATTCCGCTGGCGCTGCTCATTCCAATTTGTCTGGCCGTGCTGCTCGCGATTGGAATGGCCGCGGCCAGCGGTTCCCGCGGGGGACTGATGGCGTTCGCGGTCGGTGGTCTGGCGTGGCTCGTCCTCCTGCGACAGCGCTCGCGCCAGCGCGGCCGCTGGGTCGGAATCGGCCTGGGAGCATTCGTGACGATCGTTCTCATCCTCGCGGCCGGAGGATTCCTCTTCGATCGTCTGGCCTTGGCCAAAGCCGACCTCGGCGGCCGCTACCCGAAACTGGACATCTGGCTCCAATCATGGCGGTTGTTTTGCCAATTCCCCTGGTTCGGAACCGGCCCCGGGACCTTCGTCACCGCCTTCAATCATTTTAAATCCGGCGGAGGGGCGCAGACCTTTTGGCACGCGGAAAACGATTACGTGCAACAGTTGGTCGAAACCGGCTTGACGGGCGCGCTGGTCTTCGGCGTGTTGGGGCGGCGCTGGATCGCGGGAACCCTCGCCGCCGCGTCGCGCGAGCGTTTCACCGAGCCGGAGTTATTGCTCGGCGCCGTCGCCGGCCTGGCCGCGTTCGCCGCGCACGCCGCGGTCGAATTTGTCTTTCAAATCACCGCGAACGCGCTCCTGGCCGCCACCTTCCTCGGCGTGGTGGCCGGCGCCCGCGATCAAGCGCGCGCCCCGATCGTCGTGCCCGCCCCCACCCGCGCCCGCCTCCTGGCCAATCTCGCGGCCGCCGGCGCCCTCCTCGCCGCCGCGGCGCTGCAAGGCGTCGCCTTTGTTGATTCGTGGTCGGCTCATCGCGACGCCGCGGCGGGCGCGCCGCGGGCGGCCGGGGACAAATTGCGGCATTCACTGCAATTATGGCCGTGGGCGCCCGGCCGCGCGATCGCCTTGCTCCGCGCCGAGGCCGCCGCCATGGCCAACGAGCCGCGTGACCGTCAACTCGCCCGCGCGGTCGAAGCGCGCGCCGAGTTCGCCGCCAGCCTGTCCCGCGACCCGCTCAATTGGGAGCTCCGCCTGGAGCGCGCGCTCTTCGACGTCGCTTACTCCACCAATCTGGTCCGCGCGTTGGTCGAAACCCGGGAACTGATCCGGCTGAACCCGCTGCAGACTCAACTGCCGCTTTACCTCGCGCGCGCCTGGGCTCCCGTGGACCGCGACGTCGCCCTCGCCCTCGCGCGCGGCGCCGACCTCTCCGACGCCAACCGCCTCGCGGACGCCCTGGCGCTGAGTTGGAGCCTTACCGCCTCCCCCGCGCTCCTCTGGTCGCTCACCCCGGCCACCACTGACGGACTCACGAGCCTCGGCGATTTTGCGCTCGAGCGGCGCCTCTTTCCTCTCGCGGTCGAGGCCTTTCAAATGGTGGCTCGCCAGGCGCCATCCGTGGAACTCGCCCGCCGCTTTCTTCAGGCCCGCCGGCCGGATTTGGTCGCCTCGATGTTCCCGACGGAGCCGAGCGCCCCGTCCGCGAAACTGGTCTTGGCCCGGGCCGAGGCTCAACTCGGACACTACGCCGATTCGATCCGATTATCGCAATCGCTTTGGACGGCGAGCCGCCTAAGCGCCCGTATCCTGGCCCGCGCGACCGTGACCACGCCGCTCGCGGCGCTCGAAGAACAGCGAAAAACCGCCCCGAACGACCCCGCCGTCGCGCTGCAATTGGGTGAAAAGATGCTGGAATTATCGCCCAGTGAGCGGAACCTCCCGATCCTCAACCAGCTCGCGCAACAATTCCCCGCCGAACCCCGCCTGCTCTGGCTGGTTTTCGTGACGCAATCCGACCGTCTTGATTTCCCGTCGGCGGCGCAAACCGCGCTTCAATTGGCCGCCCGCGCGCTCGGCGAGGAGTAAGGCGTCGCGAAAAAATAACCTGGGCCGGTATGACGCCGACTTTTTGCCCGCGGGCGAGGCGCGAACGCGGCGCATATCCGCAAGGATCTGTAACGAGTGAGCAACGACGACAACGGACAAAAGGACCAGCCAGAATGCCCAAGTTGTTTTTTCGCGAGGCCTAACGTCCCCGGCGCCGGATTGACGAACGGCCGCGATTGGTTTCACAATCCCGGCATGGAACCGGACTCCGCGCGCCTGCTGGCCCTGCTGAAACAATACTTCGGCTTCGCCTCGTTTCGCCCGCTCCAGGAAGAAATCATCCGCGCCGCGCTCGCCGGCCAGGACGTCTTCGCGCTGCTGCCGACCGGCGGCGGCAAGTCACTCTGTTTCCAACTCCCGGCCCTCGTCCGCCCCGGGCTGACCGTGGTGATTTCGCCGCTCATCGCGTTGATGAAGGACCAGGTGGACGCGCTGACGGAGAGCGGCGTGCCCGCGACGTTTTTGAACTCGTCCCTCGCCGCCGGCGAATCCCGCCCGCGCCTGCGCGGCCTGCACAATGGCGAGTATCGCCTGCTCTACGTCGCCCCGGAACGACTGATGTTGTCCGGCTTCCTCGACGATCTGGAACGGTGGAACGTCAATCTCATCGCGATCGATGAGGCCCATTGCATCAGCGAATGGGGCCACGACTTCCGGCCCGAGTATCGCCAGATTGCGAGCTTGCGCGCGCGGTTCGCGAAGGCGCCCTTTATGGCGCTGACGGCGACCGCCACCGAACGGGTGCGCACCGACATCGTCCAGCAACTCAGCCTGCGCGACCCCCGGCTTTTCGTCGCCAGTTTCAACCGGCCCAATCTCACCTACCGGGTCGAGCCGAAGAGCGGCGCGTACGAGCAGACGCTCGGCTTTATCCGCGCGCGTCCACGCGAGAGCGGCATCGTTTACTGCCAATCCCGCAAGACCGCGGAAAGCGTCGCCCAGAAGCTGAATGAGGATGGCATCCCGGCGCGCCCCTACCACGCCGGCCTCGCCAGCGAAGAGCGGGCGCGCAATCAGGAACTTTTCCTCCGCGATGAGACGCGCGTGGTGTGCGCCACCATCGCCTTCGGCATGGGCATCAACAAGCCGAACGTCCGCTTCGTCATCCATTACGACCTGCCGAAAAACGTCGAAGGCTACTATCAGGAGACCGGCCGCGCCGGCCGGGACGGACTGCCGGGGGAATGTCTCCTCCTCTTCAGCGCCGGCGACGTCGTCAAGCAGAAGGGTTTCATCGAAGAGAAGACCGATCCGCGCGAGCAGCGGATCGCGCGGGAGCAATTGCAACAAATCGTGCATTACGCGGAGATGTCCGAATGCCGCCGCGCCTCGCTCCTCGATTATTTCGGCGAGGAATACCCGGAAACCAACTGCGGCGGGTGCGACAATTGCCTCACTCCCCGCGCCACCTACGACGGCACCCTGGCCGCCCAGAAGTTCTTATCGTGCGTCTATCGGATCCGGGAGCGCAGCGGGTTCGGCGTCGGCCTCAACCACCTGATCGAGGTTCTCACCGGCGCCGACACCGAGAAGATCCGCCACTGGGGACACGCCCAACTTTCCACCTATGGCATCGGCAAGGAGACCGGCCGCGCGGAATGGGCCGCGATCGGCCGCGAGTTGATCCGCCTCGGCTTGCTCGCCCAGACAACCGACAAGTATCCCGTCGTGCAACTCACCGACGAAGGCCGTGAATTCCTGAAACGCCGCCGCACGGTCCAACTCACCCGCCCGATCGCCGCCGTCACCAAACCGGCGCCGCACGCCGGCGAAATCAGTTGCGACGAAAACCTGTTCGAGCGCCTGCGCGCCTTGCGCAAGCGCCTGGCGGACGAGCGGGGCGTGCCGCCCTACATCGTCTTCTCCGACGTTTCGCTGCGCCAGATGGCGCGCCTGTACCCGCAAAACGAAAGTGAATTCACCCGCGTCAGCGGCGTCGGGGCGAAAAAACTGCGCGAATTCGGCGCCGCTTTCCTGGCGGAAATCACCGCCTATCTCGCCGCCAACGCGCGCCAGATCTTCCTCGATGAAGAGCCCGCCACGCCAACCCCCGCCGTCGTTCGCGCCCGGCTGAACGACACCACCCGCGAAACGTTGAAACGCTTCCGCGACGGCCACAGCGTGGCCGACATCGCCAGTCACCGCGGGTTGACGACCGGCACGATCTTCACGCACCTCGCCGTCGCCGCCGAGGCGGGCGAAGCCGTCCCGCTGGACCTCCTGTTGACGCCCGCGCAACAAGCGGAGATCGCGGCCGCGGGCGCCAAATCGGGCTGGAGCAACCTCACCGCCGCGCGCGAGGCGCTGGGCGGCCGCTACGACTTTGGCCTCCTGCGCGTCTTCCGCGCGGTCCGGCGGAAACCGTAGCTCCGCCGGCTTCGCCTACGCCGCCTGCCTCGTCCGGGCGAGGGGAAAGGACACGCTGAATTCCGCCCCGCCGTCCCGCCGCACGGCCAGCGTTCCCCCGATCTGCTTCGTCAGAATCTTGACGAGCCGCATGCCCAGGGTTTGGGATTCATCAATGTCAAAACCCTCGGGCAGGCCCGTCCCATTATCCCGCACCGTCAGCACGACTTGGTCATCCGCCGCGTAGAACGTTACGCTGATCACGCCGTCCGTCCGGTCGTTGAACGCGTGTTTATACGCGTTGGAAACCAACTCATTCAAGATCAGCCCCACGGGGATCGCGGTGTCGATGCCGAGCGACACCGGCTGAATTTCCAGCGCGGTCTGAATCACCCGCGCGCCGGCGCCGTGGGCGGCCGAAATCATCTGGATCAGGCTGCGCGTGTACTCGAGGAACTCGACCCGGGCGAAATCGGCCGATTTGTAGAGCTTCTCGTGGATGAGCGCCATCGACTTGACCCGGTTCTCGCTTTGCCGGAACAGGGCGATGATCTTCGGGTCCTTGGTTTGGCCGGATTGCAGCGTCAACAGGCTGGAAACGACCTGCATATTATTCTTCACTCGGTGGTGAATCTCCTTCAGCAGCAGTTCCTTTTCGGCCAGCGCCCGTTTTCGTTCCGTGACGTCGCGGCCGATCCCCTGGACCTCCACCGAACGATCATCGCGTTGGACCAGCCACGTGCTGACCTCCAGCGCGCGCCGGCTCCCATCCGCCGCGAGCACTTCGATTTCGTAGGTGGTTCGGCCACCGCCGACCATCTTTCGCTCCATCATCGCGCGCGCGCGCTCCCATTCCCCGGGCGCCAGCAAGTCCGCCACGTTCATCCCGAGCCAGCGTTCCCGCGGGCAGCCGAAAAACTCCTCACCGGCCTGGTTGAGCGAGTTGATACGGCCGTTCAAATCGTGGGTATAGACGATGTCATTGGCGTTGTTCACCAGCACGCGGAAACGTTCCTCAAGCGCGGCCTCGCGTTCCAACTTCTGGCGGATCAACTCGCTCTTCAACCGGACTTGTTCCCGGAGCGTCAACCCCCAGCCGGCCGCGGCCAGGGCGATCAGCAACATGGCTCCCAACGCCCACGAAGCGCGCGCCCAGGTCCACCACGGCGGCGTCGCCAGCAACTCGAGGTCCGCCGGTCGCCGCAACAACAGTCGGAAGGACTTTGGCTCATGGCGCTGATCCCCTTGGATTGACGCCACGCCGGTCAGGCGGAGCAAGCTCCCCGGTCGGTAATCCGCCGGCCAGCGGCCCGTGACCGGCGTCGCCAGCTGCGCGGTGAAGACGATGGCGCCGTCCTGCAGGACCAACTCCGGGCGGGCCGCCCGGGGAACGCTTTGCAGAAGTCGGGCCTCCAGGCGGACCAGGCAATTGTCGTTCGTTCCCCGCGCCATGATTTGATCGGCCGTCGCGGGCGCGACCACCGGCGGCGGACCTCCCGGGGTTACCCGGAATTCGGCTTCCTCAAAACCGGGCGAATAATCGCCCACGACAGGGAAGCCCAGCACGTCCACGGCGTCACCGATTTGCGCCTCGTTCGTCTGCCGGGTTTGCACTCGCATGCCTCCCGAGGCGTCCTGAACGAAGAAGCCTTCGCCGGGGGCGCTCAACGTCACCGTGCCATGAATCTTGACCCGGCGCCCGGCCAAGTGGTCCGGATCGAACGTGGCGACCGCCGCGATCGGCGTGGCGTGGACTGCGAACGGGTCCGGCGGCGCCGGTTCGAGGACGTTCACCTGGTCAAGATTTGGCGCGTAAAGCGTCACGCCGCTGAATTGCCGCCGAAGATTGAGCTCCACGCCGCATACCCCTTGGATGCTCACCAACGCGTCGAGAAGCTGGGTCGGCGCCGGAGCGTTGAAGTGGTCGGGAATCACGACGTTAAACCGGCCTTTGGGCGTCATGACGCTCAGCCGCAGGTGGCCCCACTGTCGTTGCTCGATCCGCTGCACGACCCCTTCCATTTCCACCCAATGGGCGTCCATTCGCCCATTCGCCACGTCCTCAAGGTCCACCATCGGCGACGGCGGCGCCTCGCCAACCCCCAACACCTGGATCTCGGAGACAATGATTTCCGGCGTAAAGCCGCCCGCCCCGGTCCGGCCGGCGAGTTCGACCAACTGCCGCGGGCGAATCTCCCGCTGGTTAAGTTTGAGGTAGATCGCACCGCCGCGATCTTGCAGGAACGCCGTCTGCCACTCGGTGTCGGCGTAGGTGATGACTCCGCGCAATCGCACCGGTTTGCCCATGGCGGCGTCGTCCCGCCCCAGTCTCAGCACGTCCGCGATATTGGTCAATGCTCCCGTCTGGCCCGCCCAGGGCGAAAGCGCGCCGGCTGGCGGCGCGTCCGCCAGCGTTTGCGGCGGCGGTTGCGCGTGCTCGAAATAAGCGTCTTCCAGTTCGACTCCCCCGGACGAGGCGCGAATGAACCCCCAAACGTTTACCCGTTGGTCCGCGGCCGCCTCCGTAACCTGAACGACCCGCGCGCGAATCGTTCCGGTCGGATCCTTCACCACCAAGGATTCACCCAAGCGCGAACTCGAGACGACGCCGTTGATATGGACCCGATTGTTCGTCCAGGACCCGAGTTCGCGGCCCAACAGGCTGCCAATCGCGATCACCGGCTCTTCCAACGGATTCAGCGCGGGCCGCTCGAGAATGGTGATCTCGTCGAATCCCGGCGCGAAGACCTGCCCCTGCTCCAGTTGACCGTTTACGCTTCGACTGTTGTTGATCCCACGAATCCGGACCCGGCAGTCAAGGAACTCGTTGAAATCGCCCGCCCGCGGCGCCCCCATCACCGTGACGACGCAACTGCGGCCTTGGTCGTGCACAACCATGACGAGGCGCCCCTTGCTCGTTTCGACCACCCGGACGCGGCCCACCGTTTCGATCCACTGGCCATAGTCACCACCCAGTTGCGATAATTCCAACGGCTTGGCCGGCGGTAGCAGCGCCGGCCCAAGAATGGACAAATCAAGATTCGTCAGAATATAATTTTGCCCCGCCGTCGCCGTCCGTCCCGTGATTTCCACCCGTTGCCCCACCGCCGGTTTGATGTTGAAGACTCGCGGGTCGAAGTACATGGTCTGGAAACCGTCATCGACAAAGAGTTGGTTCCACCCGCCGTCATATCCGATCACCACGCCGGTGATCCGGACCGGCTGTCCCTGCTGGGCTTGTTCGCGGGTCAACGCGTAAAACTGGGCGAAATTCGCGATTTCCCGGCCGACCAGGGCGGGCGCGATCGGCGCGGAAGCTCGCGCGACCGCCGGCGCGGCCGCGGTCGGGCCGGCGTTCGCCGCCGGAGGCGAAATCAATTCGAAATAGGCGTCGGCCAATTCCACGCCGGTTGGTAAGGCGGTCAAATAGCCCCATAAATTCACCCGAGCCCCGCGCGGCGTGAACGCGGCTTGGGTGATCTGGGCGCGAATCGTGCCCGTCGCATCCTCAACGATCAGGTATTCGCCCGCCTTGAAATCCGCCACCAACCCGCTTACGTGAACTCGTCGGCCCGCGCCCGGACCGGAGTCACGGGCGGACAGCCCGCCAACGGGTTCGACGGGCGTGGCCAACGGATTCTGGCTTGGCCTCTCCAAAATCGTGATTTCTTCGACTCGCGGCGCTCCCAACGTGGCCGCGATCAGACGCCCATCCACGACCTGGCTGGTGTTGATGCCCCGAATCCGGACCGCGCAATCAAACCACGACCGAACATCGTTGGTCGGTGGGGTTCCCATCACGTAAACAAGGCAACTGCGGTCTCGGTCATGCAGCGTCAATCCCAGGCGGCCCTTCGAAGTCTCCGCGACCCGGACGCGCCCGCTGGTCTCCACCCACTGCCCGTAATCACCCGCCAATTGGGGTATCTCTAGGCGCCTCGCGGCCGGCAGCGGCGCGCGCCCGCGCGGGGCGAACGCGAGGTTGGTGAGATAATAATTGCCATCGCTGACCGCCGTGACGCCGGTGATCTCGACCGACTGGCCGATCGCGAACTCGTTCGTGAAACGGCTTGGGTCCAGAAACAGGGTCTGGTCGCCATCGCTAAAGTGCAGTTGGTTCCACCCTTTATCGGCGTTCAGGACGACGCACTTGAGGCGAACCGGCCTTCCCATCCGCGCCTGCTCGAGCGGCAAAGCGTAATATTGGCGGATGGTGACGACCTCTCCGCCCGGCGGCTCCGGCGCCGCGCCCCAGCCGGCACGCGCGAGCCAACCGGCGGCGCCAACGAACATCAGCAGGCGGCGCCACCCGCCGAAACCCGGCGGCCGACCGGCGATTTTCCTGATCACTCGGCGCTCCATTTTGGTCCACATTTTCGCGTTGATAAAGACCACGGCAACCCCGCGCTCTAGTCGGACAAACGGATACGGTAGCCGAGCGAGCCGCTGACGCAAGCGGCCAAACGCCCGTCCAAACCGCGATTTGCCGGAGCGCCCACGCTACGTTATCGCTTTCCGGCTGGTAAGCGGGAAAATAATCGTAAACTCGGCTCCCCCCTGACTGCGCGCCACGAGTGTGCCGCCGATCTGTTTGGTCAAAATCTTGACCAGGCGCATGCCGAGGGAAGGCGATTTTTCGATGTCAAAATCATCCGCCAATCCCGCCCCGTTGTCCCGCACGGTCAGCGTCACTTGATTCCCTTCCGCGTACAACCGAACTCCGATCACGCCCTCGCGGCCGGCCGGGAAGGCGTGCTTGAAAGCGTTCGAAACGAGTTCATTCAGGATCAGCCCGACCGGAATCGCCGCGTCGATCCCCAGCGAAACCGGTTGGATGTCCAAATCGGTGCGAATCGCCCGCGTGCCGATGCCATGCGCGACCGAGATCATTTGGATGAGGCTGCTCGTGTACTCGATGAAATCGACCCGCGCGAGATCCGCGGACTTGTAGAGTTTCTCGTGAATGAGCGCCATCGATTTGACCCGGTTCTCACTCTGCCGAAAAAGCGCCACGATATTCGGGTCCTTGGTCTGCCCTGACTGCAGCGTCAACAGGCTCGAAACCACCTGCATGTTGTTCTTTACTCGATGGTGGATTTCCTTGAGCAGCAGCTCCTTTTCCTCGAGCGCCCGCTTCCGCTCCGTGACGTCGCGCGCGATCCCCTGCACCTCGACGGATTTCCCGTCCCGCTGGACCAGCCAGGTGCTGACTTCGAGCGTGCGCTCGCCGCCGTCGCCGGCCACCACATTCACCTCATAGGTGGTGCGTCCGCCCTCCACCGTTTTGCGCTGAATCATTCGGCGGATCTTATCATGTTCGCCTGGGGCCAGGATTTCCGCCACGTTCACTTTCCGCCATTGCTCGGAGGGACAGGCGAAAAAACGTTCGCCCGCCTGATTAAGCGAACTCATGTTCCCCGCCAAATCGTGGGTGTACACGATGTCATTCGCGTTGTTCACCAAGGTTCGGAAACGCTCCTCGAGCGCCGCTTCCTGCTCCAGTTTCTGGCGGATCAGCTCGCTTTTGACCTGAACCTGCCGGCGCAAGGTCAAGCCCCAGCCCGCCGCGCCGAAAAGCACCACCACCATGACTCCCAGCGTCCACGACGCCCGCTGCCAGGTCCACCAAGGCGGACGCTCGCGCAGCTCGATGTCGGTCGGCTGGCGCAGCAGCAGCCGGAAGGTCTTCGGATCGTGGCGCTGGTCCCCCTGGATCGAGCAGACGCCCGTGAGCCGGACCAGGCTGCCCGACGCCAGCGCCGGGAAACTTCCCGTCGGCGCGGAGCCCTCCACACGCGCGGTGAAAATGATCGCGCCATCCTGCAGAATCAATTCGGGATTGGCGGAACGCGGCACACTCTGGAGCAGCCGCGCGTCGAGTCGCACCACCAGGTTGTCATTGGTTCCCTGCTCCAGGACTTGGATCGCGGCGCTGGGTTTGGCCGCGGGCGGGGAGCCGGAGCCGGTCACCCGGTACACCGCCTCCTCAAAGTAGGGAGAAAAATCGCCCATCGCGGGAAAACCGAGCACGTCCACGACATCCCCGAGGCGGAGCTCGTTCGTCTCCCGAGCCTGCACCCGCATTCCCCCGGAGATATCTTGCAGAAAAAAACCCTGGCCCGGCGCCCGCAACGTGACGATCCCGCTGACTTTAACCCGGCGCCCCGCCAGCCGCTCGGGATCAAAGGTGGCCACGGCGGCGATCTTCGTCGTCTCCACCGCGAACGGATCCCCGGGCGCCGAAACCACGATCCGAACCTGGCCCAACTGTTGGACGTGCAGCGTGATGCCGCTGAGCTGGCGCCGCGAGTTCAGCTCCGCGCCGCACGCGCCTTGGATTCGCACCACCGTATCGAGCAGATTGGTGGGCATCGCCTGATTCGCGAATTCCGGCACGATGGCCTTGAAACGGCCTTTGGGGGTCATCAGGCCGAGCGTCAAGTGCCCGGCGGTCTCGGTCAGCGTGCGGACGACTCCTTCCATCTCCACCCAGCGCGAGTCAAAATGCCCGTTGGCCAGGTCGTCGAGGTCAACTCTTGCGGCCGTCGGCAAATTGGTCACTCCCAAAACCTGGATCTCCGGTTTCAAAATGACGGGGCTGAAGCCGCCGGGTCCCGTTTGTCCGGTCACCTCAACCCATTGTCCAGCGTGCAGATCCTTCTGCGTTAAATCGAGATAAACCGCGCCCGATTGGCCTTGCAGGAACCCGTTGTGCCATTCGGCGTCCGCGTACGTAAGCACGCCCCGCACCCGCACCGGGGCGCCGCTCGACGCCTCCGCGCGGGGTAGTCTGATAATGTCCGCGATCTGCGTAAGCGTGCCAGGCCCGGGCGCCGCCCGCGCCCCGGCCTCGGTCGGCGGCGCCGCGACCGCGTTGCGCGCCGGGGCCGGCGTCAGCTCGAAATAGGCGTCACTTAGAATCGGGCCGTTCGGAGACGCGCTGAGGTAGCCCCAAACGTCCGCCCGCGTGTCGGCGGGCGCCTGGGTGACTTGGCTGACCTGCGCGCGAATCGTTCCCGTCGGGTCGCGGAGGATCAGCGATTGTCCCGGTTGATCGATCACGATCAAGCCGTTCAAATGCACCGGGGCGTTGGTCCACGGCCCCAACTCCCGATTCAACACGCTCTGCACCGCGACGACCGGCCCACCCAACGGGCCGGTAACCGGACGGTCAAGGACGGTGATCTCCCCGAAGTCAGGAACGAACAGCGAGGCCGATTGGAGCCGGCCATTCACGATCGTGCTGTTGTTGATGCCGCGCAGGCGGACATTGCAATCCAGAAGCCATTTGAAATCATTGGTCTTGGGCGGCCCCAAGACGTAAACCAAACAACTCTGGTTCTGATCGCGAACCATAAGCGCCAGCCGGCCACTGCTGACCTCCGCCACGCGGACGCGCCCGGACGTCTCGATCCACTGACCATAGTCGCTCGTCAATTGCGGCAGCGTGAGCGGGTTCCCCGGCGGAAGCCCGACCCGGCCGATGACGGTTAAGCTCAGGTTCGTGACATCGTTATTTCCCCCCACGACGATTGTCTGACCGGTTAGCTCGACCAATTGCCCGACCTCCGGACGCGTCCGCAAGGAGCGTGGATTCAGGTAGGCCGTCCCGGTTCCGTCCCGCACGTAGAATTTGTTCCACTCGAAATCGTAGCAAAGCACGACGCATCGCAGACGCACCGGCCAGCCTTGCACCGCCTGGTCGCGCCGCAACCCGTAAAACTGCTGAACCGTAACCGCCTCGCCTTGCTTGGGTGCCTGCGCCGCCGATCGTTCAACCCAAATCAACCAGATCAAGAGCGCTCCCGCCCAGGCCAGCGCGCCGCGCCAACAGCCGAGATGAGGCGTCCTGCCGACGCCTCGACCGGGCCTTGATAACCCAGCGCTCCTCATCGGTCTCCGCGAGGCGCATCGATCGCGTCGCGGTGGCGGCGCCGCCCTGCGAATCGCACCCCGGCAAACAGTTTGCCCTCGTTTGGCATGGCTTAATTAAACGTTAACGCTAATCGGCCCGATTAGCTCTGTCCAAGGTAATCCTCCGCCCACGACCAAGGCCCCCGAGTTTCCGTCACCTGCGACCGCCGTTCGCCTCAGATCCGCGGCCTGACACGACAAAAAATGTGGTGGCTCAGCCAGTCAAAGTACGGGAGCATCTCATTGGCCAAGCCACGATGCCTCGCGGTTCAACGCGAAGCCGGATCCGTGCGCGTCAACATGAGTATTGCCGCCAAAGCCCAACGCCCCGATTCCCGCCGCTCATTTCGACGCCGCGCGTCCGGCCACGCCCGGTTGGCGGTCGATCGCGTTCGATCCACGCCGCGCGCTGGTCGCCAGCGCGCGGCGCCCATCGGCCTGGAGAAATCGTTCTTTCGACGGGCCTTGTTCGTCGCCGCATGCTCCGTCGTTCTGACCGCGCTGGCCTGGACCGCGCCTGCCCAACCGGTGGTTCTCCCGGTCGAAGTGGTCGGGGCTGACGGGACCACCGTGACCGTGACGGTTGAGCTGGCGCCAGATTTGGCCGCAAGGGTTCAATCGCTCTGGATGCAAATCCATGGCTTGGCCTATGGCGGGATGGTGAGCGTGCAGGTCAACGACGGCGCGTGGCATCCCTTGCGCAACGATACCGTCACCGTCGCGGAGCCGGGTCAAAGCTATGGTGGCATCGGCGGTGGTTTTGCGACGCTTAGCGTGACGCTGCCACTTCCGCCGGGGTCGGTCGCGCCTCAGACGAACGCCCTTCGATTTCGTTTCAACCAAACCGACGGGATCGCGAGCGGGTTTCGAGCGCTGGCGTTCAATTTCATGACGGGCGAGGGCCGTCCCGCGTTGCCCGCCGAAACTTTTGTTTTCGACGATCCCAATTCGTGGACGCCACCGCTTCCGGGCGCCGAGAACATTTCGGCCGGTGAGCAGCTTTGGCGCAACGCACCCATCGTAGCGAGCGGGCTGCCCAACGCCGCGCCGATTCACGCTCATTGCGCGGATTGTCACGCGCGCGACGGTCGTGATCTGAAATACTTCAATTATTCCAACGCCTCCATCATCGCGCGCGCGCAGTTCCACGGGCTTCCCGCCCGGCAAGACCGGCAAATCGCCAGCTATATCCGCACTCTGCCCGAACCCAATCCTGGACGCCCGTGGAATCCGCCTTATCAGCCTGGACCCGGGCTGGACGCGCAACCGGTCGCGAACTGGTCCGCTGGAGCCGGCTTGCGCTGGGCGCTGGCGGACGACACCGAGTCCCTCGCCTACGCCTTTGCCCAAGCCGACGGGACGGTTCACAATTTCACTCCTGCGGCCACGCTGGCTTCTCACGCACCCAAAATCACCCCGGCAACCTTCCGCCCCGATGGCAACTTGAATGCGCGCGAGATTCCGATCTCTCTGCAATTGCCAGATTGGAATCACTGGCTGCCGCGCGTGCATCCGCTTGACGCCTGGGGTCCCGATTTTCCGCGGGGCGGCTTGGCGGCGCTTTACGACGGCGCGTATGACCCCGCCTCCGCCGCTCGACCGCAACCGCTCCCGGCTTCAGCGCGAAACAATCTGCGCGCGCGCCTCGCCTCCCCGGAACGCGCCAGGCTGATCGCGACGGGCGAAATTGCAACGCTGTTCGACCAGTGGACGGCCGCCGGCCATCTATTCCTCGAACAACAACTCAAACGCCAAGCCTATCGATGGTCTCCGTCGCTCAGCGAAAAAACGTACGCCACCCAGTTATGGCTGCTAGTCAAGGCGTGGGAACTGGCGCAAGAGTTTGCCCTCGAAGGGCGCGGGCCGGAACACTCCGGCGTCACCGGCGAACCGCGCGCCTGGTTCAACGTCATTCCCGCCGCCGCCGCGCCGGCCACCTTTCACATTCCCGACGGCCCCAATGGAATGGGCGGCAGCGGACTGTCGAACGAATACTTCGATAACTCTTGGTATGAACTCCAACTTCTGCTGAACAACGGCGGTCATCGCCATCACGACCAGCGGCCCATCGACTGGGTTTACCTCATCAGCCGTTTCTTGGACCTCAACCGGGAAAGCCACCGACCCGAGCCGGGCCGACTCCTCATCGCCGTCATAAAGGCTTGGCAATCAACCGATCCGGCCCTCGGCCCCAACGATTACTCCCACGGGTGGCGGCCCAATCGCAATATCGACCCCAGAATCATCGTCAGCCGCGCATGGGAACCGGTCTTTCAGCCGCTGCCGCCGGAAACCCGGAAGGCGATCACCGAATCGATGCTCGCCGCCTGGCTGGACAAAAACCTGCAGTACCCGGAGGCCCGATACTTCGCGGTGGGATTGACGGAACGTCCCTACGCTCCGCCCGCCGACTACGGAGCCATCTCCGGTGGCAAAGTCTGGGAAGCCGCTCCCCAATTCCAGGCGGCCGGCGTCAGCCCGGCCCTGATCGCCCGGCTCCGCGAGTGGGGCCGCGCGTATTCCGACATGGCCGCCCGTTTCCACTATTGATCGAAGCAAGATTTGGCCGCCCGGTCGCGCCAGCAAAACCCTGGCGTGCGCGCAGGCTCCTCAAGCCGGCTTGGCCGCGGCCCCGGGTTCGCGTCTTCCCCGTTCCGATCACCGCCTCGCTTCGGTGAATACCCCATCGACGGGCGTTGCGCCCGCGAGTAATCGAACCGTCGCATGAGAAAAGATTTTTGCGCCGGTTGCGGCAGCGTCGTCTTTTTCGAGAATGTTCGATGCTTGAAATGCGGTCGGCAGCTCGGGTTCCTTCCCACGTCGGGAACCGTCGCGGCCCTCGAACCGGGGCCGGATAATCTCTTCCGCGTTTGCTCGGTCGCCGGGGGCGGACCGACTTATCGGGCCTGCGGCAACGGCGCGCGATACCAGGTCTGCAACTGGATGATCCCAGCCGATGATCCTGCCCCCCTTTGCGTCGCGTGCCGTCTCAATCAGACGATTCCAGACCTTGGCGTGCCCGGCAATCTAGCTCGCTGGCATAGTCTGGAAGTCGCGAAGCGCCGCGTCATCTATGGTTTGCTGCGACTCGACCTCCCCTTGGCGGCGGCGCCCGGCAGTGACGCGCCGAGCTTGCGCTTCGCCTTCCTCGCCGATTCCCCGGGGACATCGCCGGTCGCCACCTCTCACTCCAAGGGTCTGATCACGATCAATATCTCCGAAGCCGATGATGTCGAGCGGGAACGCGTTCGCGTCTTGATGCGCGAACAATACCGCACGCTCGTCGGCCACCTGCGGCACGAGATCGGTCATTTTTATTGGGACCGACTCGTGGCCCGAACCCGTTGGCTGCACCAAGTCCGAGCGTCGTTCGGCGACGAATCGGCCGATTACGCCCAGGCTCTTAGCTCCTACTATCGGCGCGAGCCGCCGGTCAACTGGGCGGAACGAGGCGCCAGCCCGTACGCCAGTTCCCACCCCTCTGAAGCCTGGGCGGAGGCTTGGGCGCACTATTTACATATTATGGACACGGTTGAGACCGCGGCTGAATTTGGCATTTTGCCCCATCGCGTGAGCACAACCCCGGGCACGAGATTGATCGACGCGTTTAGCTTCGACCAAATCCTTGAACTCTGGCGGCCACTCGCCTGCGCGGTGAACACCTTGAACCGCGGCCTTGGTCTGCCCGACCTTTACCCTTTCGTCCTTTCGCCGGCGGCGATCGGTCAACTTTCGTTGGTCAGCAAGGTAATCCGCGGCAGCCGGTGACAACGAGCCAGTCGGCCGTGACGGAACTCGCTGGTTCGCGTTGGAGGAAGCACACCCGGTTCCGCCAATCCCAACCCGCGCGAGCACTCAGCAATGCCCGGATCAGCCCGCCAAAATCCGACGGCGGATTCGATTTCTCATCCACAAAGATTACTTTGAAAGATTGTCTGTCCCTTTTTCAACTCGGCGTAAATACATTGGCAAGATGATGAGTGATGACGTGGCACTGTTGCGCGAGTACGCGGTGAATCAGTCGGAGCAGGCGTTTGAGACTTTGGTTTCACGCCACGTCCATCTGGTTTATTCCGTCGCCCTCCGCCAGACCCGCGACCCGCAACTGGCGCAAGAGGTTACCCAAGCGGTTTTCATCATCCTGGCGCGCAAGGCCAAGACCCTCGGCCCCAAGACGATTCTATCCGGCTGGCTCTGCCGCGCCGCGCGGTTCGCTTCCGCAAACCAGTTGACCATTCAACGGCGGCGGGTGCGCCGCGAACAAGAGGCCTACATGCAATCCGTTCCCGACCAATCAGAAGCTAAGGCGTGGATTCAGATCGCGCCCCTGCTCGACGAGGCATTGGGCCAGCTCGGCGCGCTCGACCACGACGCTCTCGTGCTTCGTTTTTTCGAAGGCAGGAGTTTCAACGACGTCGGTGTCGCCCTGGGGTCCAACGAAGACGCCGCCAAAAAACGCGTCCAGCGCGCGGTGGAAAAACTGCGGACCTTTTTTAGGAAGCGCGGCGTCACCCTTTCCGCGGCGGCCATCGCCAGCGCCGTGGCCGCCAACTCGGTGCAAGCCGCCCCCGTCGGGCTTGCCACCTCGATCACCGGCGCCGCCGTCCACGGCATCGCCACGACTTCAACCGTAAACCTCATTAAGAACACCTTGGAAATTATGGCCTGGACCAAACTCAAAACCATCGCGGCGACCAGCGTAGCCGCCCTCCTCTTAGTCGGCGGTGGCGCCGTCGCCGTTCAGCGCGGCCTGGCGCCTGCGAAATCTACCGGCGCGAACGCTTCGTTCCGCTTTGCCGGGTACGCGACGCCGGAAGCCACGCTTCAATCGATGCTCTGGCTGGCCAACGCGGGCGATTTTGAAAAGTTTCCGGCAACGCCGGCCGAATTGGAGAGCTTTCGCAATCGCACGGCCGGACAATCGAACGATCAAATCATCGACGGCTGCAAAGCCTGGGCCAAAGCCATGGCGGGTTACAGAGTGACGCAAAAGGATGAAGTATCCGGCGAGGAGGTCCACCTGCACGTTGAAGCCGCCCCGTCGCCGGACGCCCTCCACGACGGGCGCGCGACCATTGTCTTGAAAAAGATCGGGGCCGAATGGAAATTCGCTGGCGCGATCGACTGAGCCGCGCGTTCCGGCAAAGTCAACGTGTCGCGAGCTGCGAAATTCGGTCAAGTCAAAGGCGCCTTCAAGACATGCCCACCCCATTCCTGCCCCCACGCGTCCGACCGAACGGAGCCAGCGATCCCGCGTTCACCCTTATCGAACTGCTCACGGTAATCGCGATCATCGCCATCCTCGCCGCGCTTCTGCTCCCAGCCTTGAGCCGGACCAAGGACAGGGCGAGGCGGACCACCTGTTCAAGTAATCTGCGGCAGGTGAATCTTGCCATCCATCTTTACGCGGATGATTTTGCCGACTCTTTGCCGATCCTGCCGAATCCGAACCCCTATCCGAACGGCATCGGCGCTTACTACAAGCAACTCGTGAAAGGCTACGTCGGATTGACCGGCCTCGCGTCACCCACCGAAAAAGTCTTCACCTGTCCGTCTGACCGGGTTTATCAGACGCAAGTCGGGCACGCCTTTACGAGTTTCACCTTCAACGGGTACGAAGTCGGGCCGGGCGGCCTTCCGCGCATCACGGGCAAGAAGCTCGGCGCCATCAAAACTCCTGTCAAAGCGGTATTGGTCGGCGAAGTTCCCGCCTTTTTTGGCGGCTCATGGCACCCGTTTGTCAGCGGCCCGTACCTGGGCGCCAAAGCCGTCCTCAGCTTCGTTGATGGTCACATCGGTTTCACGAAGATCTATTGGGACGGCGTGGCTGGTTCCTCTCCGAGCGATTACGAGCCACCCCGCGAGTATGACTACAACTGGGACGGAGAATAATCCGCGGAAATGCTCAGTCGCCGTGCGTCGCGCCTGATCGATCAAATCTTTTACCTGGGCGTGGGTCGTGATAGAACGGCAGTCATCGCATGCCCAAAGATCTCAATCCAAAGACGACTGCGGCGTCGCTCGACCACCTTTTGTGTGGCGCCCGCGAATCCCATCTCAATACGATTTCCTTGCGGGCCGGCCCGCTGGAACTCGAGTTCGAGCGCGACCGCGGGTGGGTTCGCCGCGTGCGCCTCGGTCGGCGCGAACTGATTCGCGCAATCTACGGCGCCGTGCGGGATCAGCATTGGACCACCATTCCCACCGTCATTCGCGATCTCTCCTTGGAACAACGTCCGGGCGAAAGCTTCGAGCTCGGTTTTCAGGCGGTGTGCCGGCAGGGGAATATCGATTTCGCCTGGCAGGGGCGAATCACCGGGACGGCGGCCGGCGAACTCCGCTTTGAATTTGACGGCCAAGCGCGGAGCGAATTCCTTCGGAATCGAATCGGGTTGTGCGTCCTCCACCCGATCGCCGAATGCGCCGGACAAGCATGCCGCGTGGAACATTCGGACGGTTCGCGCCAGGCGGGAGTCTTTCCGAAGCTGATCTCGCCGTTCCAGCCGTTCCTCGACCTCCGGGCGATCGCGTATCGCGCCGCGAAAAGCTCCACGATCGAAGTTCGCTTTGCCGGCGACGTCTTCGAGATGGAGGACCAGCGGAACTGGACCGATGCCTCCTTCAAAACCTACAGCACGCCGCTCTCCCGCCCGCTTCCCGCCTTGGTAAAACGCGATCAACGAATTCACCAGATCGTGACCGTCAAGCTGGTAAGCGACGCGTCGGACGCCGCCCCGAAAAACGCGTCGCGCCCAATCGAAGTGAAGCAGACCAGGCCCATCTCGGTGAGCGTCGATTTCGGCGCCTTGCGCGTGAAGCGGCCGTTGGGACTGGGCGTCGCCGAGCGCCAGGAGACGCTGCATCCGATCGCGCGCCGCCGATTGCGGGCGTTGCGCCTCGATCACTTGCGCGTTGACTGCCGATTGTGGGAACGAAGCTGGTCGGCGCGCTTGGAACGGGCAAACCAACAGGCGGTGGCGCTCGGGGTTGGGTTGCACGTCGCCGTTTTTGTTCCGGACGATGCCGAGCCAGCCTTGCGGAAACTGGCGACGATTGCCGCGACGTTGCGCGCGCCCGTGAAACTCTGGCTCGTATTTCAATGCCACCAAATGACGACCCCATCGGGCGTGGTGGCTCTGGCCCGGCAACTCCTGACCCCGGTTGCGCCCGGGGCGCAATTCGCCGCCGGAACGGACGCGAATTTTGCCGATTTGAATCGAGCCCGTCCGGCGCGTGACGCAACCTGGCTGCCCTGTTGTTCGATTCACCCCCAAGCGCACGCGTCCGATTGTTTGACGATGATCGAAAACCTCGCCGCGCAAGCCGACGTCGTGAAAGCCGTCCGCTCGTTTTCACGGCGTCCGCTGGTCATTTCGCCGATTACCTTGCGGGCGCGGCCAAATCCGGACGCCGTCGGTCGGAATACTCTGTTGGCCGATGAGCGACAAAGCTCGCTATTCGCCGCCGGTTGGACGCTCGCCAGCCTCGCCGCTTTGATGGCGTCCCCGTCGGTTCACAGCTTGACCTATTTTGAAAACGTCGGACCGGGCGGGATCGTCGCGGCTGGACCCCAGGCCAGGGTGTACCCGGTTTATCACAGCTTCGCCGCTGTCACGGAACTGAGAAAACTGGCCACGACTCGCGTCCAACATGGACGCGCCGCGCAGGGCGTTGCCGCCCTGGCAGGAGTGAACGAGGCCGGTCGCGCCGTCATCTGGTTGGCGAACTTATCCCCGGATTCGATCACGGTTGAAGTGCATACGAAACCGCGCTTTCAGTCCCTGGTTATCAAAAGCATCGACGAGCGAAACGCCGCCAATCTCTTGCGTAGCCCCGAAAAATGGTGGCGGTCGCCCACGACGAACCGTTTCGTCAGCGTCGGCTCTGCGATAACCTTACGGCGCTACGGACTCGCGCGGTTGGAGGAAGGGTCGTGACCAACCGGACGCCGAGTCAAACCCGCGAGGTGCCCCATGGTCGAGATTCAATCCTGAGCCTCCGAATCGCAGCGGCGTTGACGCCGACATTTCGTTTGACGTCCAATTTGACGCCCGGCAGCATCGGCCTCAGCCCTGATCCTTGCGACTTGCGGTGGAATTCCGTTTAGTCTTGGCAGTCTCGTTTTGGCGACCGCGGGCGCCGACCGAGTCCCGGACTTGCGTCAGGACCACGGCCCGATAGGCAGAGCCGCTGATCCGAGATTTACGGCGGCCGATCACTTTATTTTTATGACAAAACTGAAATTCTTACCGGCAACGATTACCGGCCTCATCATCGGTTGGACCAACTTCGCCGTTGCCGAGAGCGTGATTGCGCCGGGCGCCAAACTCGAAAAACTGTCGGGCGAATTTCAATTCACTGAAGGCCCGACCAGCGACCGCAAGGGCAACGTTTATTTCACCGACCAGCCGAATAACCGGATCATGATCTGGGGCGTGGACGGCAAGCTTTCAACTTTCTTGCAACCCGCTGGCCGCGCCAACGGCATGTATTTCGACGCCAAAGGCAACCTAATCGCCTGCGCCGACGAGAAGACCGAACTCTGGTCGATCGCGCCGGACAAAAAGGTCACCGTCCTGGTCAAAGATTATCAGAACAAATACCTCAACGGCCCGAATGATGTGTGGGCCGTACCGCATGGCGGGCTTTACCTCACCGACCCTTACTACCAGCGGGATTGGTGGGATCACAAAACCATGGCGCAGGATTCTCAGCAGGTCTATTACCTCGCGCCCGGCTCCAAGTCGCTCGTCCGCGTGACCACGGACCTCAAGCAACCCAACGGCATTTCAGGCACCCCCGACGGCAAGCGGCTATTCGTGGCTGACATCGGCGCCGACCGTACCTACGTTTACGACATCCAACCCGACGCCTCGCTCGCCAACAAGAAGTTGTTCTGCCAGAAAGGCTCCGATGGCATGACGATCGACGAACGCGGCGATATTTACCTGACCGGCCATGGCGTGACCGTCTTCGACAAAACCGGCGCCCAAATTGAACAGATCGACGTCGCTGAACCCTGGACCGCGAATGTCAGCTTCGGCGGCAAGGATCATCGCACCCTCTTTATCACCGCGAGCAAATCGCTCTACTCGATCCGCTTGACCGTCAAAGGCGCCAACCCGGCCAAATAGGATCACCGCGCTTCGGCCGCTTCCAGCGCCAGCCGGGTCGCGGTCCTGCGCGGCGTTCGCGTCCGGCCGTTATTCGGCCGCCCCGAAATGCGCCGCCAGTCGTCCCAACACCTTGGGCCATGCGCCCGCGAAATACTCCCGCGCTTGCGCCAACTCCGCCGCCTGGTCGGGATGATTGGCCGCTAGTTCCGCAAAACCGAACTGGCGCAACCGCACCCGCGTCACTTTTGGCGAAACCGCCTCAAAGTTCACCGCCACCCAAGTCGGATGCGCCTGGGCGAACTCGTATTTCGCCGGCGCCGACCAGGTAAACGATAAAATTTCCGCCGGAACCACCGTCAACAGCTTGCCTCCCTCCGTTCCCGGAAACGGCTCGAAAGATTCTCCCGGCACGGCGCCTATTTTTGATTCCGCACCGAAAAGCGCTTTCCACCCAGCCGCCGTGGACATCGCCTGCCAAACGTCCGCCCTCGGCGCGGGAATTAGACGCGCCAGGTCGAGCGCCGCCAGCGGCGACTCCGCGTGGGCCGGCCCGGTGGGCGCGGCCGCCCGAACGTACTTCGATTGCAGTTGTTTCAGGACCCACTCGTTCCCGGTCGTGAAGAATTGGCGCATCTTTTGCGATTCCTCGTCCGCCCCGTAACCATTCATCGCGATCCGCAGATGGGTCCGCCCGTCCCCGAGGTCCGTCAGCGCGATGACCGTCCAAACTCGCTTGTACGCCTCGGGGAACGGAAAGCCTTTCGGCGGCAGATGAATTCGCGTCACCAATAAACGCCCCGGGTCATACGCGATGATCTCAGTCTGAATCGTGTTTTCGTCCCCGAGCTTCGCGTTGGCATCGTAAGAGCTGAGAATCAGCCCGCCCGGTCGGAAATCTATCGCTGCCTGGACGACCCCCAACGCCTTGAATCCTTCGGCCGTGCTGAACACGCGCCAAAGCTCCGCCGGCGGCGCGGCGATAATCCCTTCCGTGACCGCCTGCGAGTCGGCCAGCGTCGCTGGCGCTTGGGCGCCGACCGGCGCACCCGGCGTTTCCCCGCCGAATCCAACGCCCGCCCCAATGATTACCCAAATCGCAATCAACAATTGTTTCATCGCTTCGGTTTCCTTCGCTTGGTTGATTTCGCCCTGCGCGCTCTCCGTTGGGAGACCCGCGCGCGCTCCTGCAGCGCCTCAACATAGGCCCGCAACTGCGCCACCGAGTCGTCAAAAGGCCCCAGATCGCCGCGCGCCCTTGCCTGCATGAGACCGCCTTCCATTACCGTCAGAATGAACCGCGAGAATTGCCCCCGATCCAAATCGTCCGGCAATCGGTCCCCGGCCGCGTCCAGCCAACCTTTCACCTGGGCCGCCCAGTTTTCAAAGTTGCGATGGATCAACGCCCGCGCCTCGGCATGGTCATCGCTCACCTCCAGCGCAAGGTTGCCGATGGGGCAGCCCAGGCGGCACCCGCGCAGCGCCATCCCCGCGCGATACTGCGCCAACAGCGCAAAGATCCGGCCAATCGGGTCCGCTTCGCTCGCCTCCACGGGAGCGATCACGGCGGGCCGCAACAATTCCAGCGCGTACTCCAGCACGCCCGTCAACAGCGCCTCTTTGCTCGGAAACACATGATACATGCTCCCGGGATTGATCCCGGCCTCGCGCAGGATCGTGGATACGCCGGTCGCGTGGTAACCCTGCTCGTGGAACAATTGGAAGGCCACGCGCAGAATCCGCTCGCGCGTCGATTCCAAGGCGGGGTCGCCCGGTGGTAAAAGAGATCTCGATGGGGGCGTCGAACTCATTTGAACGAACGTTCAAATAAATTGAACGATCACTCAAATCGCGTCAATCGGATTTTTTCTCCACGCCCCACCTCATGAAGCGAATCTTTTTCGTATGATCCTGCGGGAACATTTCCCGGCCGATCGCCCGGGTCCGGTCACGGAGTCCGCAAACGCTTGGTGACATCCGAACCGAGCTGGCCGTAGTGGCGTACGTTCCACGTGTAGATAATCTCCGCGTTGACTTTAAGCGCGCAGGCGGCGAGTAACGCGTCGTAGATCGCCCCGCCCGCAACGCCCAACGCCGCGAAGGCCCCGAGCGCTTCAGCGTATTCGCCGTCATCCAAACTGACCACGGTCAACCGTTCACGAATGCTGCCTATGAACAACATCACCTGATCGCCGCTGACCCGAAATTTACCCGGCATCCTGGTCAGTGTTGAATAGACCTCCGCCAGGCTATGCGCTCCGCAACTCGCTTGAGCTTTGCTAAACTGACTGAACAAACCGAAGCTCGCGGCGTGGTGGGGGTGGTCGCCATAAAACACGGGGACAAGGACGGAGGTATCTAGAAAGGCCTTCATCAGGTCGGCCCGAGATTCTGCTGGTCGCGCTCATCGCGAACCTGGCGCCGCGTCTCATCGACCAGCGAAGCGGTCAGGGTCTGCCCCGTGCGGAACACCCAGATGCCTTGCTCCTTGGTAAGCGGCGCGGCGGCACGAACCGGTCGCAACAGAATTCGCTCGCCGGAGCTCTCAAGCTCCAATGTATCCCCGGGCGCCAGCTGCAATTCATCCCGGAGCGATTTCGGAAGAACTACCCGCCCCGCTGCATCAATCGTCAATCGAGCATCCATAATGGTATAATTAAGTGGGGCAATCCATTTGTCAACCCCAGTTAAACTCAGTTTCCGATGTCGGCCGCCGCTGCATTCAGACTTTCAAAGGTGGCAAATGGAGCGAATTGCCACGAAACCCGGCTCGATCCCTCCGGGGCCGCGAAAACGTCCCGCCACGGTTAATCCATCCAAACCAAACGACAATTCTTTGCATTTGACCAGACGAAGCGGACGGCGAGACATTCGGACCGTGATTACGCGCTTAATACTCGGACTCTTGGCCATCGGCTCCATTTGCACCCTCTGCCGCGGCGATGGTGAGGAAACCAATCTCATCCACGGAACCTTTCGCGCCGCCGGCCCGGCTGTCCAGGATGAGGTGTTTCTCCAGGAGGTCTCCCGTCAAATCCCCTGGCGAGCGCCGCTCCTGTCGGTCGGGCTTTCCGGTGAAAGAGTATTCGCCGGCTCCCAGGATGGATTGCTTGAAATGTCGGGCAACACGTTGGTTCCGGTTGCCGGCGTGACGGGACCGATCCGTAAACTCGTGATCGTGGACGGCGCGCTCTGGGCGATCTCGACGGAAGCGGTTTATCGACTCGACGGCGGGGCGTGGAAACGAATCGCGCAGCCGGGCGTCGTCGATATTAAACTCTACCAACACACGGTGACCGTTGCCACCGCGACCCAATTATTCAGCCTTGTCGGCGATCACTTGACGGCGCTTACGACCAATCCGGCCCCATTCGCCATTGAACGAATCGCGCCGTTCAACGATTCCCTCTACGTTCAGGGTGGGCCGCGGCTGACGTTTTTCGACGGCGCGTCGTTCGGCGGTATCGACGTCTATGGTTCGCCCGTTGATTTGGGGTGGGACTGGGGCGCGCTTCCGTCCACCACGATTCGGGATATCCTCGCGGACGGTCCCAGCCTCTATTTGGCCACCGACCGCGGCTTGGGAGTTCTGCGCGGCATGACGCTCCTCTCCGTCAAAGGCGCCGACGGGCTGCCGTTCGAGGATACGACCTGTCTGGCCAAGGGTTTCACGAATGATCTTTGGATCGGGACCACGCGCGGCGCCATTCGCCGCGTGTCCGACCATGATTTCCATTACTTCGCCGGCAAACGCTGGCTTCCGGGCGAACGGGTCAACGCGATTGCCGTCGCCGGGCGTTCGGTCATCCTCGCGACCGATGGCGGACTGGCGCAAATCGTGTACCATCCGATGACGCTCGAAGCGAAGGCCGCCTACTACGAACGCCATTTGGAACGCTGGGGCCAGAAGCGGCTCGGCTTTGTGCATAAGCTCGAATGGGATGAAGCGGCCAAAGAGTACGTGCGCGAGGCGAGTGATAACGACGGCGGCTATAGTTCCGACTACCTCAGCGCCCAGTCCTACCGCTTCGCCGTCACCAAGGACCCCATCGCCCGCCAGGAAGCGGTCAACACCTTCAACGCTCTTCGTTGGCTGGAGCGGATGACCGGAATCTCCGGCTTTCCCGCCCGCGCGGTCTGGGTGAAAGGAGAGAAAGGGCACAAGTCGGGCCTCGGGTCGGGCGGATACCCGGCCCAATGGCACGATGTCCCCGGCACGCCCTTCGAGTGGAAGGGCGACACCTCGAGCGACGAGCTCTGCGCCCATTTCTACGCCCTGAATCTGTTCATCGATCTGGCCGCGCGGCCTGACGAAATCATGCTCGCGAAAGCGCATCTCGAACGCATCGCCTCTCATCTCGTTCAGCATCAGTGGCAACTCATAGACCTCAGTGGAAAACCGACCCGCTGGGGCCGTTGGGACCCGGACTATTTCATGACCGAGGAAGGCCGCTTTGACCAGGGACTGCAGAGCCTCGAAATCCTGAGTTTTATGAAGGACGCCGCCGACTTGACCGGTGACGCAAAATTCGGAACGGCCTACAACCGCCTCGTGGAGCTTGGCTATCCCGCGAAAACGTTGCGGCAGCGGGCCGTATTCCCGCCCGATTCCGTGGCAAACTTCGAGGATCAACTTTCGTTCTGGGCTTATTGGAACCTGCTCCCGCGCGAGTCCGACCCCGTCCGAAAAAGCACGTACCGCCGGAGCTTTGAACGCACTTGGGAAGTAATTCGCGTCGAGCAGCAGCCGTGGTTCAACTTCGTTTATGGCGCCCTTACGGGAAACGACTGCGAGGCCGATCACGCGGTGAAACATTTGCGCGAATGGCCCGTGGATCTGGTCATCTACAGTTACCAGAACTCACACCGCACCGATCTGTTTCCGCCCCGTGGTTACAAAGTGGTCAAAGCCGCCGACCGGCCTTTCTCACCGCGCGAACGGGAACCGATGCGCTGGGACGGCTGGACCATGCAAGCCGACGGCGGCGCCGGCGGCAATGACGTCGTCGAACCGTCGAGCTGGCTCCTGGCCTATTGGATGGGACGCTACCACGGCTTCATCGCCCCGCCGGACGTACAATTGGTCGCCGACTTCGATACTCAACCTCCCAAGGGAACACGCCTCGGCGCCCAGCCCTACGACGGCCCGCCCCGTCCGGAACTGCCGTAACCTGCGTCAGTTGACGGCGCCCATTTTGCGAAGACACCAAACCAGGCTACGTGCTAACCTTGGCGTCAATGCGCCCCCTTAATCAACGCGCCCGGACCGACCGCGTCATGCTTCGATACCCGGGGTCAATCGTCCTCGCGCTCCTCTGCCAACTCGCAACCGTTGGCGCGTTCAGCGCGGCGCCTGCCAAGCCGACGGCGGAATTACCTATTCTGGATGGCCAATCCAACCCGGAGGGCAAAGCCAGCGTTGGGCCGAACGGTCCCGATAAGAACCAAGACCGCGCAACGACGCTGACAATCGAAGGCTGGTCGGTTTCGATCAACCCTGCGCTCTGGCGCTCCGAACCCGCCGCGACCACCACCGCCCTCGCCCTGCTTCGGACCCAACTCGCGGACATCGCGCGCGTGGTTCCCGCCCCGGCGCTGGCGAAATTGCGGGAGACGCGCCTCTGGTTCTCGCCCGAATACCTGGGCGTCCGCCCGACCGCGGAGTACCACCCCGATGCGGTTTGGCTGCGTCAGCACGGCCGCGCGCCGGAAATGGCCAAAGGGGTCGAGTTTACCAACGTGCGCGCGTACGAGCGGGAGACCGACCGGATGCCCTGGTTCGTATTGCACGAACTCGCGCATGGCTATCACGACCGCGTCCTTGGTTTTGACCAAGCGGAAATAAGAGCCGCCTACGAACACGCGAAAGCCAACCGACTTTATGACCGCGTCGAACGCCATAACGGCAATGGCCTGCCCAACACGTTCGAACGCGCCTACGCGATGACCGACCATAAGGAGTATTTCGCGGAGAGTTCCGAGGCTTTTTTCGGGCGGAATGATTTTTATCCCTGGACGCGTACGGATTTGGAAAAACACGATCCGCAAATGTTCGAATTACTGAAACGGGTCTGGCAGGCAGAATAAACCCCGTGACACCCAACGCAATGAGAGTCCGTTCTTTCCCAGTTTCAGGTTCCTCCCGGATCACAGCCTGCCTCGTCGAGCTGCTCTTTCTCGCTTCGATCCTCTCCGGCCGCGCGGCCGACTTTCCTTTTCCCACGTATGGAAGGCTGGCGGCGGGCGCGCAGCGAGTGCGCCTCTTATCCGGTCAGCGCGAGTTTATCTTTAGCATGTACGGAGCTCCGGGTGAGTTGGAGAAGATGCGTCAGATTGTCCAGGTGATGCGGGAGCAAGGCTTGGGAAATGGATTCGATCCCGGCCCGACGCCCGGCGCGGGTTCGAAGCCGGTCTTTGATTACCTCGCCACGGTCGGCTGGCCGGTGATGTGTTATTCGGGCGGGGAAATGCAGATCAAAGGCGGACGCGCGGTCTTTGGCCGAGAGCAGGAGCAGTCCCTCGCCAGTATGGATCAAGCCGGGGTCTTCACCGCGATTCAGTTGGGTGAATGGGGTTACTACTTTCATAACCTCGCGCCGAATGAGTCGTGGTGGCACGACGTTTACGGGGCGGAATTCGACGCCTTCAAACATTTGATGAAGCCGAAAGGGTTGGCTGGTTACGACCGTCGTCCCACAAGCAAGCGAGAGTGCTACGACGTCGTCCAAGACTACTTCGTGAGCCGCAGCCGCGATTTGCTCGGGCGCCTCATCAGCGTGACGGGGCATTCGCATTACGAAGCCTACGCCGGCGAATGGGGCGCCCGCTGCGTCGGCTTGGAAGTCGGCGAGAACATCGCCTTCACGCAATCAAAACTCGCTTTCGCGCGTGGCGCCTCCCGCCAGTGGGATAAGCCGTGGTCCGTTCAGGTAAGCCCCTGGTTTTCCGGCGCCTGCACCACCAGCGGCGAATTGCGCCTGGAAGGCTCCTACGCGCGCGGCTTGGACGCCGGCCACTCCCTCAGCTTTTACGAGCGCATGTGGCTTCACGGTTGGTTCGCGGGGGCCGCCATGGTGACGCCCGAGAACAGCATCGCGACTTTTTTCGAGAAACCGGAGACGCCGTGGACCCTCACTCCGCACGGACGAAAAGCGGTGGAGGTTTTTTCCTTCATGCGAACCCATGACCGCGGAACTCCCTACGCGCCGGTCGCCGTGGTTCTCGATCACCTTGCAGGGTACAACGCCTACATGGACAAACCGTGGGGAATCCTAAACCCAACGCCGGGTGACCGGGAAACGCGGGACCTCTTTGATCATCAACTTTTCCCCGGCGCCGACCACATTCACGCGCGGCCGGACCCCGCGAACCCGGAGAGCAGCTACCTGCGCCCCACGCCATACGGTGAGATCTTCGACGTGCTGCTGACCAGCGTGACCCCGGAAACGCTCCCGACTTACCCGGTCATCCTGCTCGTCGGCGACATCGAGTTCGACAACTCTTTCCTGGGCGAGTTGGAGAAATCGCTGCGTCGTGGCAGCCGCGTCCTGTTGTCGCCCCGCCACCGCGAGGCGCTCGGCAAAGAGTACGAAAGGCTCGCGCGCCAGGGCGACGTCGAGACGCTCGAGCCGTGGACCAATCCAACCACCGGACGCCCCGCGGCGATCTCAAACGATCGGCTCGCGGACCTAGCCCGGCGTTACCTTCCCGTCGAGATCACCGGTGATCCCGTCCAATACCAAATCAATCGAATCCCCGACGGATGGTTGGTTGAAGTCATCAACAACCAGGGCGTCACTAAATTCCCGAACAAGCCCGCGGTCATCGACCCGACGGCGGTCGCCCGGATTCGTTTGCAATCCAAGGTACCTTGCCGCGGGGCGCGAGAATGGCGGACGGGCAAATCCTACGCCCAACCCGGCCCCATCAGTCTCGAACTTGGCCCCGGAGCGGTCCAATTTGTCGAGTTCCTCGACGCGGCTCACTGAAGCCACTGGCCTGTCTCGCGTGATGGTACCGCGGACGGGCTGATCGCCGGGCGAACGAGACCGGTCGTCAGTAGTGCGCGAGCGACGCCCCGTGCAGCGCCGCGTCGATGAGCTTTCCAGCGTAGGCTTGGTCGCTCTCCGCCGACGTCGTGAAGTTCATTCCACGACGCCAATTCGCCGGCGCTTCCGGATGAACGCCCGAAAGGATTACCCACCCCCGGCCGCACATTCCTTCGACAATCGCGGGTGTCCCGTCCGGATACTTGCCCACCACCGCGCCCCAGCCCGTAAACTGCGGCCCATCCTCCCAGTAATGCTCCAGCGTCGGGACGCCGGCACAGGTAACGGCCACAGCGGCCTTGCGAATGCCCCGGTTCTCCGCCGAGTAAAAGCCGAATCGAACGCCCGACGTCAGATCCAGACACTTGTAAGCGCCGTGCCCGGCAAGGAATCCTCCGGCGCAAATTCCGAGGTAGTTCAGCCCACCCTGTACGGCGTTGTGAAGGTTCGAGGTCGTCTTCGACGTCAAACCCTGGCCGATGCGAATGAAGTTGCCACCTGGAACAATTAGCAGCTGATAGGCTTTAAGCTGCGCCTCGCTCATCCAATTCAACTGGCGAGAATTTACCGTGGCGTAGCTGAATCGACCGTCTTTAAGAACGCTTTCGACGGCCGCGACATCGTCGGGGGATGTTCCCGTTCCCGCGAACAGAAGGATCTGCGCCTCATTAGTCGGCGCCGGCGGGGAACAGGCCGTAATCGCAACCGAAATGGCGAACCAGAGCTGAGCCAGGCCCCAGATTCCGACCGGCGCCCTGAACCAGAGACGCAACGATGGTTCGTCGGGGAGAAATCCCGATGGCAAATTGGGTTTTTGCGCGTTCGCGCCCACATTGATAAAATCGCCGTTACGCCAAGATGCCACTGATGACGCTGCCCGCGACGTCGGTGAGGCGAAATCGGCGGCCATTGTGCAGATAAGTCAGCCGTTCGTGGTCCAGGCCGAGCAGGTGGAGGATGGTGGCATGCAGATCGTGGACCGACACCCGGTTCTCGGTCGCCCGCCAGCCGATCTCGTCGGTGGCGCCATGCGACACGCCGCCCTTAATGCCGCCGCCGGCCATCCAGACCAGGAATCCATAGGGATTATGGTCCCGGCCATCGCCTTTTTCCGAGACCGGCATCCGGCCAAATTCACCGCCCCAGACCACGAGCGTTTCGTCCAGTAATCCGCGTTGCTTCAGATCAATGAGCAGCGCCGCCACCGGTTGATCGGTTTCGGCCATGCGTTTGGCGTGGTGATTCTGCAGGCCATTGTGCGAGTCCCATTCGTCATCGCAGTACGCTTGCACGAAGCGAACGCCGCGTTCGACCAACCGCCGCGCGAGGAGGCACTTGCGGCCGTAGGGCCGGGTCACTTCCTGGTCGAGGCCGTAGAGTTTCTTGATGCTTTCTGGTTCACGGTCCAGATCGACCGCTTCCCTGGCCTCGGTCTGCATCTTGAACGCGAGTTCGTAGCTTTCGATGCGCCCGAGCAAATCGGCTTCGCCCGGATGCAGCGACGCGTGCTCACGGTTCAACTCCGCCGCCAAGTCGAGCATCCGGCGCTGCCGCTCAGGGCCCAGGCCCGCGGGCGGGATCAAATTGAGAATCGGGCTGCCTTGCGGGCGGAACGGCGTGCCCTGGTATTCGCTAGGCAGAAAACCGGCGCCCCAGTTGTTCGCGCCGCCCTTGCTTCCGCGCGCGTTTAACAGGACGACATAGCTCGGCAGGTTTTTGTTTTCGGCGCCGAGTCCGTAGCTGACCCACGAGCCGGCGCTCGGAAAGCCGGTGCGGATCAGCCCGGTGTTCATTTGATACATGGCTGGCCCGTGACTGGGTGATTCCGCGTAACACGATTTAATGAAGGCCAACTCGTCCACCTGCCGCGCGATGTGCGGCATCTGGTCACACACCCAAGCGCCGCTCTGACCATGTTGCTTGAACGAATAGGGCGATTTCATCAACGGCCCCGGGCTGCCAAAAAAAACATCGATCGGCAGCGCGGGTTGTTGGCCGTGATGCAGCGTCAGCTCCGGCTTCGGATCGAAGGTGTCCACGGCGCTCGGCCCGCCTTCCATGAAGAGCCAGATCACCGACTTGGCTTTCGGAGCAAAGCGCCGCGCTCCCGCCCGGTCATTAACGTCGGCGGCCAACAAGCGCTCGGAGCCAAGAAGATCCAGCAGCGCGAGCGCGCCGAATCCCGCGCCCGCCTTTTTCAGGAATTCGCGGCGGTTGGACGCCGCGGAATCCACCCGACCGCATGGAAAGCGATTGCCTTGCGGGTTCATAGCTTAGTCCACATAAATAAATTCGTTCAAAGTCAGCAGCACGTGGCAAAAGTCGGTGAGGCCATCGACCGCGATGCCTTCACCTTTCGCGTCGTCCGCGAATCCCAAAAAACGCCGCCCGTTTTCCAGTTCTCGCGGCCGCGGCTCCCGCCCTAGGGCGATCCGATAGGCGCGACGAATCTGGGCGGTGGCGTCAAGTCCCGCCTCGGTGATGACCCGCTGCGCGAATTGAGTGGCGCACTGGCGCACGAAATCATCGTTCATCAAGGTCAGCGCTTGGGTGGGAACCGTCGTCGTGTTGCGCCGCCCGCAACTCGCGTTCGAATCCGGCGCGTCAAACACCTCCATTAGAGGATTGGAAACCGACCGTTTTACAAACGCGTAAACGCTGCGGCGCCATAGCTCGACGCCATCCTGAATATCGGACGGATACGGATCCTTGCTCCGGGTCGCGATCGCCTCTTTCGGAATCATCGGACGAAACGGAGGTCCGAACATTTTTCGATTCAGCCGGCCGCTCACCGCCAACATCGAGTCGCGCAAGACTTCCGCCTCAAGGCGAATCGGGCGGCGCGCCGGACGAATAACCGGCAGCCGCCGCGAAGGGTCTTTTGGCGCCGTTTTGCCGCGGCCACTTGCCTCACCCGCGTCCGTGTAGAACTCGCTGGTCATGATCAGCCGATGGATTGGCTTCAGCCGCCAACCCTGGCGAATCAATTCGGCCGCGAGCGCGTCGAGCAACTCAGGCTGCGACGGCGCCCCGCCCTGCGTCCCAAAATCACTTGGCGACGGCGCCAGACCTTCCCCAAAGTGATGCTGCCAAAGCCGGTTGACAATCACCCTCGCCAGTAATGGTCCCGCGCCCTGATCGGCGTCGGTCAACCACTCCGCCATCGCCTTGCGTTGATAGGTCGTGGGCGGCGAAACGAATCCTTCCGCGCCGACTTCCTCCGCAGTTGACGCGCGTCCGCGCGCGGCCGCCAAATAATCCTCGGGCGTTCGGCCGCGCTGCAGAACCTGCAGCACACCAAACGAAACCGGCCGCGCGCGATCCATCACGTTGCCCCGACCGAGCAGGAAGGCTGGTTGCGCTTCGGGTCGCTCGTCGAACGCGATCAGCGCCTTGACGCGCGCGTTCGGGTTTACGATCTCGGCGTTGGCGACGGCGGCGTTCAATCCATCCCACACCCGCCGTTGTTCCTCGGGCAACCACGCGCGAAGCTGCGCGTCGGTCGTTTTCAATTTCGCGCCGTACTTTTTGTACAGCTCCACCTGGATCGGCACGAAAAAATGTTCCGGCTGCCGCAGCCAGAATTTCTGCTCGTCGGTCAGCGAGAGATCGGTCATCAGCGCTTCGCGCATCTCGCGATGCCGATCCGTGAGCCATTTTTCGCGCTCGCGATGCGGTTTGGAAAGAAACGTGTTCGCCCGCCGCGCCGTCTGGAACGCCGCCAACATGCGATAATAATCTCGCGTTGGAATCGGGTCGTATTTGTGGTCGTGGCACCGGGCGCAACCAACGGTCAAACCAAGCATCGCCGAACCGGTGGTCGCCAGCATATCGTCTAGCTCGTCATACCGTATCTTCAACTTATTCTCCTCAGTGTCCGCGGGAGTGGTGTCGGCGATGGGACCAGCCGTCAGGAACCCTGTGGCGGCTACCGCGTCGGGATTGTTCGGTTCATACTCATCGCCGGCTAACTGCCAGCGCACGAACCGGTCGAATGGCATATCCGCGTTGAGCGCGCGAATCACCCAATCTCGGTAGCGCCAGGCCTCGGGCCGATCCTGGTCACTTTCGTAACCATCACTGTCCGCGTAACGCGCCAGATCGAGCCAGTGACGGCCCCAACGCTCGCCGTAATTGCGGCTGGCCAGCAAACGATCCACCAGCCGCTCGTAGGCGTCCGGCGCCGAATCCTTTTGAAAGGCGTCCACCTCCTCGGGCGTGGGTGGCAAACCGATCAGATCGAAATACGCGCGGCGGATCAACGTTCGTCGGGAAGCCTGGGCGGTCAACGATTTCTCGAAATTGGCCCGCGGAAGCAACTGCGACAGGCTCCCTGTAGTTCGCAACGGTCGAAACGCCCAATACCCCTTTTCCACCTCCGTGACGACCATTTCACGCTTGCGCTTGGCGACCGGCTCAGTGTCGTCCGGCCAGCTCGCGCCCTCGCGCACCCAACGCTCGAGCAGCGCGATTTCGGCGGCGGCCAGCGGGTCGGCCTTGGGCGGCATCCGTTTGTCAGGATCTTTGGTTTTGAGCCGCTCGATCAGCGGACTTCGCTCGGGCGACAACGCCGTGATGGCCGGTTGTTTGGAGTCACCTGGCCGGAACGCGTCACCCCGGGTATCCAGCCGCAGCCCGCCTTTCTGCTTTTCCGGCCCGTGACACTCGATGCAATGCTTCTGCAGCAGCGGTTGGATCTGCGTCGAGAAATCGGGGGGCGCCGTCGCTCCCTTGACCGTCAACGCCCCACACAACCCGGCGAGCGCGGCGCAAAAGGCGCCGGCCGGAAATCGTCGGATTCGTGGCACGATCAATCGCAGCAGTTTCATTAGCTCGCCCATCGTTGCTCTCGCGCGCCCGTTCGCCGTGACGTCCACGCAATGGCAATGATTTGTTATCGACCCTATCGCAGCGGAGCGAGCGCTCACAAGGCCAATCACGACTTGGCACGCGTTCCATCGCAATCAAACGCGGCTTCGGCGACGCCATTGCCAGCCCCCCGACTCAGTCCGACAGGGAAGAAGCCGCCCGCCCACCCTTCGAGTTGATCAATCGCAGAACGGCGTTAGCGCCCCAGCTTTCGTTGCGTAGCGCGGAAGGTTCGGCCCGAGTCCGGCGCGGAACGCTGCGTGCCTCGCAAAAAAGACGCGGTGGTGAAGTGTCGCGCTTCATTCAGCGAATGAGCCTGTATCGAACATTGATGACTGGTTCTCTGAGTCGAGAACCCAGTCCGGTTTCATCCGCGATTACGAACGCGGGTTGCGGCGAATTTCAGTGGGGGGAGTGGCCAGTTCTGACGAATTGTGCGGACGCTCGCCGGTTTACTGACACTTTCACTGACAGAGGCCAGTCATCCCGGCGCAACTCATTGCCGCAAAAGTGGTTAGAATTGGCTCCAAAGGTAGGACTCGAACCTACAACCGATCGGTTAACAGCCGATTGCTCTACCATTGAGCTACTTTGGAACTCAGAGCGCCGCGGAATTTACAAACCGTGCCCCCGCGCGTCAACTGATTTTGGCCGGTTTGATTTTCGCCGTTACGCGGCGGCCGGTTTGGCAGCCAGGACAATAATACGTGCTCCGGGCCGCTTGCACAAGGCGCTGTATCGACACCCCGCACCGGACGCACGGCTCCCCCGCTCGATCGTAAACCCGCAATCGCTCTTCATAGTAGCGGCTCGTCCCGCTGGTGAGGCCGTAATAAAAGAGGCCGTTTCGTTCGCCTGTTTCCGCGCCCCAGTTCAGCGGCACGGTGCTGCCGAGGCCGATCGCCTCATCAAGGACCGAGCGAATCGTTTCGCGCAAACGTTCGACTTGTTCCCGCGCCAATCGCCGCGCGGCCAGGCGCGGTGAAATCCCGGCGCAAAAGAGCGCTTCGCTGGCGTAAATGTTACCGACCCCGGCCACCAGGGATTGGTCGAGCAGTTTGACTTTAATCGACTGCGCCGACCGTCGCAAAGCCGTGGCAAAATAATCAACGCTAAACGCCTCGTCGAACGGCTCCGGTCCAAGGGCCGCAATGGCCGTCGTGTCCAGGGTCAGGCGCCCAAAATAGCGCGTGTCCTCGAACACAAACCGGGCGTCACCAAGGTCGAACGCCACCGCGGTGTGCTTGGGCAACGGCGCCGCGCTTGGCTGAAGATACATGCGGCCCGTCATACCTAAATGGCCGACCAATTGGAACGGCGCCTTGGTGCGCGCCCCTTCGAGCGTGAATAATAGGTATTTGCCGCGCCGTGAAACTCCCGCGATTCGCGCGCCCCGCAGACGGTCGCGGATTTGCCGCTCACTGGTCGGCCGCAAGATTTTCGCGCGTCGAACTTCGACGTCGCGAATGATCCGGTTCGCCAGGACCGGCGCCAGATGGCGGACCAGGACTTCGACCTCGGGGAGTTCGGGCATTGGCGCGCGTGGGTTTCGATAGATTATCGGCGGATTACAACCGGTTTCGTCGGGCGGCAGGTTACGCGGATCGTCGTGGGAGTCGAGTCTGTGGTTTTCCGACGCGCGATTTGTCAGCCTCAAGCCCGGCCCTCGACTTTGCGAGGTCACAGTTTTTGATCTCCGTTTGGATGAGCGGGAGGTTCGGAGAGCGCTCGCGCAGAACGCGCGCGAACGTGACGCCGCAGCGCGGCGTCCCTACCGCCCCGCGGGACTCAGCGGCTCTCAGCTCTTCAACGTTTGCCATGCCTCGAACATGCGCCATCGAGGTTGCGTCCGCCCTTCCCCTGGGCGCGCGAGGGTCAGCCGTACCGGTAAGGCGGCGCGAGCGCGAAACTGTTTGGCAAGTGTCGCACCTGATCCACGGCGCCATCAAGCAACAGCACCTCGACGATGTCGAATCGGATGCGCACGGGCGGCTGTTTCAGTAAGCGCAAATAGTCCATGGCGGTGAGCGAAAGCAAGCGCCGTTTACGGGCGTTGACCGCGGCCGCCGGGCGCGTCCAGTCCTCGCGCGACCGAGTCTTTACCTCGACAAAAACGAGGCAATCCGCATCCCGGAAAACGAGGTCGATTTCGCCCCGCGTCGAGCGGAAGTTCGCGGTCAGAAACTTCAGGCCTTGCCGCTGCAACTCCCGTTGCGCGGCCCGCTCGCCGAGTTCGCCGCGGCGATGCTGCAGCGGCCGCTCACGACCGCGCCATTTTTGGGTGATTTGCTCCCACCAGCCCATCTGGCGTCAGAAAAGTTCCGGCTGCGTCGCCCGCATCGGGGCGAAACTGCGCCGGTGAATTGGGCACGGGCCGAGCTTCGCCAAGGCCGCCAGATGCCGCGGCGTGCCATAACCCTTGTGCTCCGCGAACCCGTAGTCTGGGAACGCCCGATCAAACTCGGCCATGACGCGGTCCCGTCTGACTTTCGCGATGACGCTGGCGGCGGCGATCGAATAGCTCAGCGAATCTCCCTTTACGAGCGGGGTCTGCGGAAATAGCAGCGAATGGACGCGCAGACCATCCACCAACACATGCGCCGGCTTCGGACGTAGCTGCGCGAGCGCCTGATTCATCGCGCGATGGGTGGCTTGCAGGATGTTCACCGCGTCGATGGTTTCGGCGTCACAACGCGCCACGCCGTGCCGGATCGCCGGATGGGCCGTCAGGATCGCAAAGAATTCCTCCCGCTGCGCCGCCGTCAATTGTTTGGAATCGTTCAACCCTTCCAATTCCGCCGGCAGCCCAGCCTCGATCCACTCAGTCGGAAATATCACCGCCGCCGCCACCACCGGTCCTGCCAGCGGCCCCCGCCCCGCCTCATCCACGCCCGCGATGAGCGACACGCCGCGAGCGATCAGCGTCCGTTCATGCGCGAATCGGTCAAATTCGATCAAATGTTTCCCGCGCGCCATGTCCCAGACGATGCAATTTCCCACCGCTCACGGCAAATCCAATTGGTGGCCGATTGTCCCGTCGTGGTTTGATACGGCAAAAGTGGACAAACCGAAAGTAGTAATGACGCCCGCTGGCCTTCGCCAAAGGACGACGCCCTTGAAAGGAACCGCGGGACGTCTGGCGCCGCAATGAACGAAGATGTCCGACCTGCATCGGATCAAACGAGCCAAATCGACGATAAAGTGTCAATAGTGAGAACTGACACCTGCACGACAACGAATACCGGGCCACCAATACCGTTGACGCGAACGGGGTGTCGATCACTCAAACCTTTGACAACCTGGGTCGCGTCCTGACACGGACCTACCCCGACACCGGGCAGGAGGTCTTTGCCTACGGATCCCGCGGTATGACAAATTACCATAATCAGTTGGGAACGAGCTTTTTCACCCATTACGGCTACGACGAGGCTGGGCGCCTGACGATCGTAATCAACGCCAATAACGAGACCAATCAATTTGGCTATGATGCCGCCGGCAACATGACTTCGTTAACCGACGGCAAAGGCGCGACGACCGGTTGGACCTACGACATTTACGGTCGATTGACCCTGAAGCAAGACGCCAACTTCCACACCCTGTGGACGTATCAATACTTCCCGACCGGCTCGATTTCGAATCGGCTTGACTTTTACGGCGATTCCAGTAAATACTTGTACGATGCGGTGGGAAACCTCACCAATATCGTGTACGCCTTGGCGAGCGGCAACCCAGGCAGTCTTTTTGCCCCTCAGTGGCAGTACTATGCGTTTGACCCGGACAACCGGATGTCGTCGATGTTCAACAGCAACTGGGGTACGACCACACTCACCTACACCCCGACCGGCCGCCTGTCCAGCGAGCATGACGGTGATTCCACAGAGTACAATACGGTGACGAACGTGTATTTAACCCCGTCGGCGCGCCAAATGGTCGGCGTTCAAACGGGCTGGACCAATAGCTTCTGGATGGTCACCAATACATACGATGCCGCGTATCGGCTTAGCACCGTCTCCAATTCAGGCGGAGGCTTCACGTACTCTTATGGCGGCGGACTGCCGATCGGGGCGCAGGCTTTTGCCTCGCGCTCCCTGCCGAGCGGGGCCATCGTTACCAACGCCTACGACAACGTGGCCCGGATGGTTTCAACCAAACTCCAGAATGGCTCGACGGTCCTCAACAGCCACGCGTATGGATACAATCTCGCGAACCAACGCACCAATCAAATCCGCACGGCAAGCGACTCCGTCAACTACACGTACGACAACATTGGGCAATTAACGGCGGCCATTGGCAAGGAGTCGGGCGGCTCGACCTCGCGGCTTAACGAGCAGTTCAGCTACGCCTACGACCCGTCCCATAACCTGACCAACCGAACGGAAAACGCTCTGGTGGAATCCTTCGTTCCGAACAATCTGAACTTTTTGACATCCTTGGCCAGTTCGGGCACAGCGACGGTCTCCGGCTCGGCGGTGTCCGGCTCCGTGGACCATGTTCGCGTTGGTACCAACATTGTCGCTCTGTATGGAGACGGGACGTACGCAGTGCCCAACCAGGTTATTCAGACAAACTATAGCGTCCTCGCCTTGGAGGGATCGAGCTATTACAGTCGTACCAATGTGACGCTCTACAGTGTCGCAGGCACGCCACAGTATGACGGCAATGGCAACCTGACCCACGACGGAGGGCGGACGTACGAGTACGACATGGAGATGCGCCTCGCTTTCGTGGCCTACGGAACGGGTAGTTCCCAATACATCTATGATGGCCTATCGCGGCGGCGGCAACGAGATGACTACGACACTAACGACACCTTGATTGCGCAGACCAGCTACGCGTACGATGGGATGAACGTGATCCAAGAATCGGATCGCACGGCTACGTATCAGGCGTATTACACGCGCGGCACAGACATCAGTGGAACCGTGAATGGCGCGGGCGGTATCGGCGGTTTGCTATCCCGGACGGACACTCAACACCTCGGCGTCACTAATACCACCTATTATCACTCCGACGCCGGAGGCAACGTGACTTATATCGTGGACGGGTCGAACGCGATGAAAGCAAAGTATCTGTATGATCCGTTCGGCAACATGCTCGGCAAATGGGGTTCATTGGCGGATACGAATTTGTATTGCTTCTCAAGTAAAGAGCGACAACCCTATACGAGTTTGTACTATTATGGCTATCGATTTTATGAACCTCATCTCCAGCGCTGGCCAAATAGGGATCCGATCCAGGAAGCGGGGGGGGTTAATCTTTATGAGTTCGTAGGCAATAGCCCTATCAATCGGATAGATGCCTTCGGTAAATATGGTTATGGTCTCTCCGGGCAGGCGGACTTTAAAGAAAAATGTGCAGACGAATGGGATTGCGGGCTCGCTAATTCACTAAAAGCCGCCGAATTGGCAAGCAAGGCGCTTTCGGAAGCAGCGCGCCGCTATCCTGATAGCGTGCATAACGGTGCAGGTGATGCATGGAGACACTGTTATTGGAGTTGCATGATGACAAGAGCCATTGGTAAGCAGTGCTCCAAAGATATCGGTGACAACCACGAAAACGCTGGTGACCGCCATGGTCAGCCTCCGGACGAACGACGAATGGATCAAGGTAACAATGGCATTGGACGCAACCTTGCCTCTCAGGCTGGCGATTGCGGGAATCTTTGCGAGAAGGCCCTCAATCAAGGTAGTCTAATAGGTTTGGACGGAGGGCCGACCATTTTCGGGCCATGAACTTTAAGTACGCTTTGATGGCATTTGGCGCTGCAGTCATGTGCTTTGGCGTGTGCGGTTGCGCCAAGTCCGATAGGTCTCTAATAACGACTCTTGAGCAATCGGCGCGGGCTGCAATTACGAATTCGAATCAGGTCGTAAAGGTTTCTGACGTAACGGATTTCAAATGGGATAAGCTGTTTATCTTTCAACCATACACACCTATTGACAGAATTAATAGCAGACTGGGATTCAGATGGATTGACCCAGAGCGAGTAACTCTGAGTGTTCCTGAAACGGCCTATCTTCTTGTCTTTGTAAAAGACGGACAGGTGGTGCGGCGCATTGAGTTCCCGCGCTCAGTTGGGGACTTTTCCAGTTTGGAGGCGCAGGAGGCGTTTATTTATGGTCGCGACATATTTGACGTTAAATTTGTCCAAACCGACACCGCTAATCGGTTGTGTTTTGTTGCACGGCCGCAAAAATAAAACGTAACGCGCCAACCATGGCAGGCGACATGCCTAGCTGTTACGAACTTTTTTGACATTTTGAACCGTACACGCCAACCAACGCACGCGAGGTGCCAACGAAAACTGATGTGGCGCGTGGGAACGGCTTCTCCACCTTCGCCGAGGCTACGGCGGACGGATCGACTATGAACGCTTCCCCAATCGGAAGCAAAGGTTGCCTACGTCTCACTGAACACGCAAACGCCTTGC
>CAZFVY010000012.1:73991-94356 GCA_964522665.1 uncultured Verrucomicrobiota bacterium
CTTGCGTTGGCGTTCCCCCGCCGCGGGCGCGACCCAGGGGAACCGCCACCGTTGCGCGCGGCGCCGGCGAGCGTACGTCCCCCGCTTCGGCTACGGTGCTCAGGAGTGCGCAAAGAGATTTTTCAGTTAGCGCTCTCCCTGCGCGCCTAGGCCTGCGCCGGTGGCCTCACCTTCGCCTCTGTCGTGCTCACTACTCAGAGCCATCAGACATTGTGCGAAAAATCTCCGCTCCGCCACGCCGCGCGCGCGTCCCGTGCCCGGTCGTCCCGCTGCGCGGTGGAAAAAGTCAGGTGGCAAAAGAGGCACGCGAGGACGTCGCGGTGGTTTGAATGTCTGCGGCCGCGTTGTGATCGTATGGTTGGAATGCGCAGAAGATTTTCAGTTTTATGGCGAAGATGGGTCACGCGACGCAGCGGAGGCGGCACCGGCGTAGTACGGGCCGTTTTTGGGCATTTTCGGGGTCAGACGCCGACAGCCATTTGAGCATTTCCCGCGGGCTTTAAGTTGCGGTGATGTGTGCCATCGCCTAATGGAAGCTCAGGTCCAAGACCTGGACGAAACAGTCGGTGGCATTGCCAGTATTCGAGGACTATCGGTTATGAACGCGCCGCTCTTCCCCATGGGGCGGCTGGTGGCCACGTCGAATGCCCTGGCGAATATCCCCAACCCGGAAATCCTGACGGCGCTTGGGCGACACGCGACGGGAGATTGGGGCGAGGTGGACGTGCAAGTGTCAGTTCTCACTTTTGACAGTATCGGAGTGCAAGACCGAGCAAGCTTACGGCTTAGCTTTTAGAAATCGGAATCCTCGATAATGCCATCGCGAACATCCCCTTCACCGGGTTGAGACCCCTGGCACGGGCGCTTTTCGATCGGCGCTTGCGGCCCGGTTTGCGAGTGGCTTATCGAGGGGAATCATGGCATTTTCCCGGCGTGAGCAGAATTATCGGAATTGATTTGGGCACCACGAATTCACTCGTCGCCACGGTGGATTCGGGGATTCCCCTGGTGATCGCGGATGCGGAGGGGCAGCGTTTAACGCCATCGGTGGTTCACTTTCGGGAAGGCGCGGCGCCGTTGGTTGGCCGCCCGGCGACGCATCTCCGAACTCTCAAGCCGGCCGAAACGATCTATTCCGTGAAGCGATTCATGGGCCGCCGGGGTGGGGAGATTGGCCGCGAAGAGCTCGCGGTCAACTACCGGGTCAAGGCCGACGCGGGACGGCCGGCGAGCATCGAAGTTCCTGGCCGGTCGCTGCTGCCGGAAGAGATTTCCGCCGCCGTCCTCGCCAAACTGAAGGCGGACGCCGAGGCCTATTTCGGCGAACCGGTCACCCGCGCGGTCATCACGGTCCCGGCCTATTTCAATGACGCCCAGCGCACCGCCACGAAGCGCGCCGGCGAATTGGCCGGGTTAACCGTCGAACGCATCGTCAACGAACCCACGGCGGCGGCGTTGGCGTACGGCTTGGACAAGCTCAAGGAACGCTCCAAAATCGCCGTCTATGATTTGGGCGGCGGCACGTTTGACCTTTCCATCCTCGAGCTGAACGAGGGCGTCTTCCAAGTGTTGGCCACGCACGGCGACACCTGCCTCGGAGGCGACGACCTCGATCGGCGTCTGGTCGAGTTTCTGAGCGAGAAGATTTCCGCCGCCGGCGGCCCGGACCCGCGCCCGGCCCCGGCGCTGTTGGCTCGGATTCGAGAGGTGGCGGAACAGGCGAAAATCCGTCTCTCGACCGAGGATGAAGTCGAGGTCGCCCTGCCGTTCCTGACGCCGGATTTCAGTTTTAGCTATCGGTTGACACGGGCCGAGTTCGAGAATCTGACCCGCGACATCATCGCCCGCACGCGGGAACACTGCCTCCGCTCATTGTCGGACGCCAAGCTCGCGGCCTCCGATCTCGATCAAGTCATCCTGGTCGGCGGACAAACGCGCATGCCGCTTGTGCGGCGCGTGGTGGCCGAAATCTTCGGCTGCGCGGAGTTTGACGAAACGCGGGGTGACCTGCGCCTCGGGACCGCCTACCACCGGTCGTCGGGACCGCTCCTCAATACTTCCCAGAATCCCGACGAAGCTGTCGCGTTGGGCGCGGCAATCCAAGCTGAGATTCTCTCGGGCGGGTTCAAACATCTGCTATTGCTGGACGTGACGCCGCTGTCGCTCGGCATCGAAACCTTTGGCGGCTTGATGAACGTCATCATTCCGCGCAATTCCACCATTCCCGTCAAGGCCGGCGAAGCCTTTACCACGGCGGTCGATTTCCAGGCGAGCATGCTGATTCACATCCTCCAAGGCGAACGAGAGCGGGCCAAGGATAACTGGAGCCTGGGGCGATTCGCGGTCGAATTCGAACGCGCGCCCAAAGGCGTCGCGCGGGTTGGCGTTCAGTTCGAAATTGACGCCAACGGCATCCTCCACGTGCTGGCTCGCGATCTCAAAACCGGCAAACAGACCGAAATCGAGGTCAAATCCGCCGTGGACGTGGACGACGCCCAAGTCCAACAAATGGTTGAAGAATCAGTCGCCCATGCGTTCGATGACCTGCGGGCACGGCAATGGATCGAGGCCAAACTGCGCGCGACCGAACTACTCAGCGCCACGCGGAAAGGAATGGCCGATTGCGTCGGCGAATTGGACGGGGATTACGAAACTCAGATTGAGGCCGCGCTTCAAGGGTTGGAGAAAATGCTGAGCGAAGCGGGCGACGACGGTGGCTCTGGAAATCCGGTGGCGTTGAAAGCGGCCATGGCCGGTCTCGACGAATTGACCCGGCCCCTGGCGGAACAATTGATGGATAAGGCGATGGAAGCCCTGTTGCGAAAACGGGGCGTGTTGTCCTAAACCACCGCCCCCACTTGGCTAACGCGGAAGCCTTCTTACCCCCACGGCCCGTTGAGCCGGATCAAGTCGGCGCGGACCCAGGAGCGATTAACGCAGCAGCCCGTCGCCCAACAGTGACAGAGGTTACTGGGCGACCTTAACGTCCAACTGGGAAAACGGCGAATTGGCGAAATTGGAGCCGCCAGATTTCTCGGCGGCGTTCGTCGGTATCTTCGCGCTTGAAGAACCGGACGACGTTGCTTTCTTCGCGGTCGAGCCTTCAACGACCTGGATCGTGGGAGTGACGGTCGCGGGCGGCATGGAGCCATCCGCCAGCGCGTTCGGGTTCTTGGCCCGTTTATTGCGCGGAAGCGGGCTGAGCATGACGTTCAGTCCTTTGCCGATGAGTTTCGGCGGGGCATCAGGATGACCGTAGGGCGTCACTTCCTGGATAAATTTCTCGACGACGCCGGTCCCGATCTCCTGATGGGCCATTTCGCGGCCGCGAAAACGCAACGCCACTTTCACCTTCATCTCCTCGCAGAGGAAATCGATGGCATGGCTTAGTTTGACCCCGAAATCATGCGGGTCAATCGTCGCGGTCAATTGGATTTCTTTGACCTTGTTCGCGTGCTGGTGCTTCTTGGCTTCCTTGTCCTTCTTGGACTGCTCGTAGCGGTACTTGCCAAAATCGACCAACCGGCATACCGGAGGAGTCGCGTTGGGGGCCACTTCGACCAAATCGACGCTATTAGACCGGGCCAAAGAGATGGCGTCGCCCAGCGCGTAGATGCCGATCGGTTTGCCGTCAATCCCAATAACCCGGACTTCGCGGGCGCGGATCTTGCCATTGACCCTTACGAACGAACTGGCGGAGGCAGGAGAACGAGGAGAGAAGGGGCGGCTCAATGCTCCCTCACCGGTTGAGACTTATTCATGCGTTAGCAATCAAAACTCACAAACAGGCGGCATGCCTGGTTACAAACCATGTGTAACGGGCTAATCTAAACCCTTAAGCGCGAATTTCGCAAGTGAAATAATTGTTGCATTTGGGTGAACTGGTTTTCGTCCTTGACGCCGGGAAGTGGACTCGTTCTACCCGGAAACGCACGGCGGGGCGCTCAATCATGGTCCCCGCCCCCCGTACTGCTCGTTCACCTTGACCGTCGTCGCCAGCGGTTGCTCGCCAACCACTCCACCGAGCGCGCCCGATGCGTTGAATTGCACCCGCCAGCGGTCGCCGATCACCACGCCCGCTGGCGCAAGGAATTTGACCGGCGTCGGCTCCCTTGCGGACTCGTCAGTGATTTCGAAAACGTGCAGAAAAAGCGTGCGCGGCCCCTCACCGGGATCGCCCACTTCGATTCGCCACGGACAGATCGGCGGCTTGCTACGTCCCGCGCTGACATGCTCATACTGCGCCGATTTTTCCAATGGATGCCCCCACGCCTCCTGGCCGGGGCCGCCGCGCGTCACAATTTCCGCGTGCTCCGGCAAGACCACTTGCAAAAACATCTTCGACCGGCCTTGCGACAAGACCTCCCGGTCGCCGTCAGCCTCGGGCAAACTGAGCCAGTCGAGCCGGTTGCCCGCGCGCGCTGGCTCGGTCGGCACATGGAGGAAAAAATGCCGCTTGAACTCGGGTCGAGTCGCTTCCACGCGGTCGAAAACGACGAAGTATTCAGGCTTGCCGCGCAGGTAGAGGAACTGACGGGTCACTTCGCGCGCTTTGCCGGCGTGGTACCCGGCCGTGATGTCGGCCGCGGCGTAGGTGTAATTCGCGTTGTGCTCGAACGCGACGATTCGCCCGCGTTCGCGCGGCAAGCCATCGCTCTCGTAAACGTGGCGCAACAGGCCGCCGTCATTCTCGTTGTTCTTGTCGCGGCGAAATTTCTCCGCCGGATCGAAAATCGTCACGATATTGAAAATCAACGAACCGCCGGAGTAATAATCGTCGTCGTTGTGCCCTTGGCCGCCCTGGCGCGACACCAGCGAGCCGCGTTTGCTGATCAGAAAATTCCCCTCGTCGTCACGCGCGTGCCCGGCGAACTGCGCGCCGCAACCGAAAAAAGCCCAGGTCGCGTTCGGATCGTTCCACGCGCTCCGCATATAGACATGGCCGGCGCCCGGAAAGAGGTAGCCGAGCGGAAGGCGCTCGGGCGGCGCCGCGGGAATCGCCGGGTCATAGCACGCGACCCGCTGCCAGCGTTCGCGCAGCCAGTCGCGGCCGCGGTCGGAAAACCACTGCGATAACTCGTCGTGCAACATCGGCGCCGCGCGCGCGAACGCCGACGGCTTGGAACCATCACCGTCGTCGATCCACGCCGTCCGCTCATCATGCGGCATCATCGTGTAGGCGACCCACCGCGGTTCTTCGACCGGATAGCCCCACGGCGCCACCTGCTTGAACAGGTCGATCCCGGTCGCCGTGCGCCACGCTTGAAACGCGTACGGGATGACCGTCACCGGCCCATACGCGCCGTGCCCGTACGACTCCGACCAAACGCCGCCCATGCGATTGAACGCGGGAATGCATTCCGCCGGCACGCGTTTATTCCACGAATCGAGAAACGCGCGCGCGTCCGCCTCGTAGCGCGTTCCGGCTCCGAGAATCGCGAGCGCGATGAACAGCTTGGGCGTCAGCCCGTCCCGGGTGTTCATGATATTGAGATGAATCGGCGCCCAAGTCTGGTTGTATTCCCAATGCCCCCACTTGAGCAGGATTTCCGGTTTCTCGGTGAAAAACCGGAGCCACGAACCGAGCGCGTCGCCGTAAAGCGTCCGCTGCTCCGGCGTCAACGCGTCGTAAATCCAATCGTAGGCCAGCGCGTGATAGCCGAAGTGCGCGCCTTCCCGATTCGAGATGATCCGGCCATCGCCCCATTGGCGCACGATCACGTCCACGTACCGCTGCGCCTCGTGTCCCCGCGCCCGTTCGACCAAATAAGCCAGACCGCAATTCATCAAATCCTCGGGAATCGACCATTGATTCGAGATGAACTCGATCCCACCGCGCCGCACCGCCTCGTCGGCGCGTTGTTTGACGATCGCATAATCCTCCGCCATCGGCCCGCCGACCCGCGCGGCGATGCGCTGCCCGTCTTCAATGAGAAGCCGCGGGTGCGCCACTTTGACTTGGTAATTCGTCTGCCCTCGCGCGAGGGCGGCGCCTAAGTGCGCAAGACTCAGCGCCAGCGCGAGTCGCGCGCAAAACCAAAACCGGAAGCTCCGACTTCGTCGGCGAGTGTTATCTCTCATCGAGTTCATTGGCGCATGCTTCGTGAGCGCTACCATGTTGCGCTCCGATTGTCACGGTCGGTCACGGCGGGAATCACGCGTGATCGGCATCGCGCCCAATCGAAGCTCCGCCCCGGCGCGCGGCTCTGTGAGCCGCAGCACGTCCACCTTGCGGACTGCGCAAGGCAAGTTCGACCGCGCCCTGAGTGCAGATGCTGCTGCGGGTCGCAGACCCGCGCGCCGGAACGCGCCCACCGCTCTACCGATGGTTTACCTTGGTTTCCTGGCTACATTCAGATCGGTTACCGGTCCAGCTTCAAGGCTTGCGCAGGCGATAAAACGCGTCCGCCGCTGAGATTTGAGCCGCGCTCTGCAGCCCGCTCGCGTTGGTGATCATCAACAAGGGCAATGGTGTCCATCCGCCCGAGCCGGTCAGAGCCGACTTCTCCTCCAGCGCGTAATCCGACGCGGCCAGAGGCCACGCCAGCGTCACGACGCCTCCAACCCGCGTGATCACGAGGCGGGGCGCGGGCGGGGCGTCGTAGGGGCCAACTCCGGCGCCAGTCGTCGCGCTTTCGAAGGCGCCGATGTCTCGCGTTGTGAGCCGCACGCGGTATTGGCGGGCGTTCGTTTCATTTTGATAATATTCGTAGGCGGGCAACGCGACAGTCGCGTCGGCGCGGCCGATCGCCGCGCTGCCCGGGGCCAGCGTGAAATCTTTTACGGGTACTCCATTGAACCCGGGCGTCGCGGAGAATACCGAGTTCGTCAATGGCCCCGGATTGACCCCGGTGGCGAGCCAATTGGCGCCCCCGGTGACGACGCCGCGCGCAGGAGTATCGATCAGTGATGGCCGGGTCGTGCCAGAAATCAGATTGTTCGAGACCTCGGCTTGCATCTCAGTTCCATCCTGATTCGCGAGGTGTACGAACGCCGCGCTGCCCCCGTTTCCGACGAACGTATTGTTGATGACCCGCATCGACATCGATTCGTTCGTCAAGCCGGTGTCGTTAAAGATGACCAGCACTTGGGAATGATTATCCGGGTTGGCGTTCTGGAGGAAAACGTTGCCCCGGACCAGCATCGTCTGCGTGAACGGGCCGGCGCCGCTGAAGTCGTCGTCGGTCATCAGGTCGCCCTCGTAACTCTTGGCCCGCGCGAACCAGTTGTACTCGAGCGTCGCGTCACGCGCGCGGACATGGAAGTTTTCCGCCTGCGTACAATCATGCACATAACAGTAGCGCAACGCGAAGACGCCGCCGTAGATATACATGTTGTGCGTCGGGGAGGTGGCCAGTGGATCGCCATTGTGGTCGAACTCGCAGAATTCGACCGTCGCGGCGCTATTCTCCGTGCCGCCGGTCAAACCGTTGTCATTGCCGAGGAACAGGCAATCGCTCAAATAGAGATTCGTGGCGCCGTGAAAATAACGCACTCCCGCGGCGTTGCGCGACGCGGTATGGCACCCGGTGAACTCGACCCCCGAGATGCGGTAGCCAGTCCCGCCATCGAGCTGCCAGGCGCCGCGACCGCGATCACCGGCCGTATAACTGCCCGGCGCGTTCTCGACCAAGGTCGCGCTCAAGTCCCACACCGGCCGCCGAGTCGGCTCCTGGGCGTGAATCAAGATCGGCTGGCTGCCCGAAGCGTGCGCCGTCAGATGCACGCGGTAAGTGTAGGTCCCAGGCGCGATCACCACCTCATCCCCCGCCCTGGCCGATTCAATCTTCGCGTAACTATCCGCAGGCGTCACTTGAATGACCGCGCCGCGACCGATTGCCACAAAAAAAGTCACCGCCCACAACCAAACCAGCCCGCCGTCTCCCGCGATACGTCTTCCACGTTGTCCACTTCGTCCATGTAATCCACGCCCTCCGTCCACCCCGTCCCCACGCGGCCTCCATCCTCCGAAAAATCGAAAACGTTGGACCATTTCGCGCATATTCATTTGTCAGCTTGCAAGGTCGTACCCTAACGTTTCGCCGCGATGTTTCAACGCTTCCTGATCGCCCTGCTCGCGCTCGGCTGGGCCGCCGCGCCACGCTCTGCTTTGGCCCAGGACCGGCTCAAGACGCTGCCCGGCTACGAACGCTTTCAAAAGTTCAGCAAAGAGATCACGAACTCCGTCAAACTCGGCACGCTTTCGGTCACTTGGAAGGAAGGCGGCAAGAGCTTCGATTACACGAAGGACGGAAAGTCGTACCATTATGACATCGCTGGGCACAAGGCGTCCGAGATCACCCCGGGCGCCACGAATCCACCTCCGGTCCCGGCTCCCTTGACGCCGGACGCCGGCCGGCGCGCCCAGCGCGGCCAGACCAACGCGCCGGCCCGCGGCCGCCAGTTCGCGTTCGCAGTCTCGCCCGACGGCAAATCGAAGGCCGTCTATCACGACCGCAATCTTTGGCTTACCGATACCAACGGAACGCCCGAAGTGGCGATCACGACCGACGGCAACGCCACTAACCGCATAAAATATGGGACCGCCAGTTGGGTTTACGGTGAAGAGTTGTTCCAGAACACGGCGATCTGGTGGTCACCCGACAGCCAGAAGGTCGCCTATTATCGTTTCGATGAACGCCCCGTCCCCGACTACGTTCTCCAGTTGGATCAGACCAAACTCGAGAGCGTCGCGGACATCGAGGCGTACGCCTTGGCGGGCGGGCCGAACCCGATTGCTGATCTCTTTGTTTACGACGTCGCCACGAAGAAGCAACTGCGCCTGGATGTGCGCGACGGCCAACCGTTCACGGACGCGGCGCTCGGGTATTACGTCTATCACGTTTCGTGGTCGGCCGACGGGAAAGCGCTGTTGTTTTATCGCACCAATCGCCGCCAAAACATCATGGAGTTCGTCGCGGCCGATCCGGCGACCGGCAAATGTCGCGTAATCGTGCGCGAAGCGTGGCCGGCGAGTTGGGTCGAGAACCTGCCCACCGCGCAATTCTTGAAGGATGGCCAGCGATTCATTTGGTCGTCCGAGCGTTACGGGTGGAAGAATTTCTATCTCTACGAGCTCAGCGGCAAGCTACTTGCGACCTTGACCGACCATCCGTTCGAGGACGGCGCCATTGCGCGGGTGGTGGAAGAGGCCGGGCTGCTTTTTTATACGACGCGGAGCGGCGACAATCCGATCAAGCTGCAGTTGCACCGAGTCGGGCTAGACGGTCGGGGCGACCGCCGCCTCACCGATCAGGCGTTAAACCACACCGTGGACGTGGCGCCCGACGGCGCCCATTTCATCGACATCGCCCAGACTCACGACACACCGCCGACGACCCGCTTGCTCGACGCCGATGGGAACGTGATCGAAGAACTCGCCAAGAGTGACCTCACGAAATTCAAGCGCCTTGGCCTAAAACGGGTCGAGCTATTCACGTTCAAAGCCGCCGACGGCGAAACCGACCTCTACGGCATGTTGCACCGGCCGTCGAACTTTGATCCCAATCGGCATTACCCGCTGCTCGTCAGCGTTTATGCGGGGCCGGCCACCACCGGGGCGCGCGAGACCTTTACGTTGCCGAACCCGTTGACCGAGTATGGCTTCTTGGTGGCCACGCTCGATTCCCGAAGCGCGAGCGGCCGCGGCAAGCGCTTCCTCGACGCGATTTATCAAAAACTCGGCACGCTGGAGATCGACGACCAGGCCGCCGGCGTCAAGCGTTTGACGCGCCGACCGTACGTTGATGCTCGGAAGGTTGGTATCTATGGCGTTTCGTATGGTGGGACCGCCGCGGCGGCGGCATTGCTGCGTCATCCCGACGTTTTCAAGGCCGCCAGTTCCTCCTCACCCGTGACCGATTTTCGCGATTACGACACGATCTATACCGAGCGTTACATGGGGTTGCCGCAGGAAAACAAAGCCGGCTATGACGCCGGCAGCCTGGTTTTGCACGCCGATCAACTCAAGGGACGGCTCCTGCTCTACTATGGCACCGCCGATAACAACGTGCACCCGAACAACGCGATGCAATTCATCCAGGCGTTGCAACGGGCCGGAAAAAGCTTCGAGGTGCAGGTCGGCCCCGACCTCGGTCATTCCGCGGTACGCCAAGACCGCATGATGGAGTTCTTCATCGAGAACCTCACCATGCGGTTGACGCCGTTGCCGCGCTAAGCAGAAAGCCGGACGCTCAATACCGATAGTTGTCCGCCTTATACGGGCCTTCGACCGGCACGCCCAAGTATTCGGACTGCTTCGCGGTGAGCTTGGTCAGTTTGACCCCTAATTTCCCGAGGTGCAGCCGCGCGACCTTTTCGTCGAGCTGCTTCGGCAGGGTGAAGAGGCCGATCCCATATTTGCCGCTCTTGCGGTTTTCCCAGAGATCGATCTGCGCCAGAACTTGATTGGTGAAGCTGGCGCTCATCACGAAGCTCGGATGGCCGGACGCGCAGCCCAAATTCACCAAACGGCCCTCGGCGAGGACGTAAATCAACTTGCCGTTCGGCCAGCGGAATTGATCCACTTGCGGTTTGATCTCGACTCGTTTCAAAGACTTGTCGTTGTAGAGCGAACCGACCTGCACTTCGCTGTCGAAATGGCCGATGTTGCAGACGATGGCGCCGGATTTCATCCGGTTCATGTGCGCGCGGGTCACGACGTCAATGTTGCCGGTGGTCGTCACCACGATGTCGGCCGTCTCGCAGACGTCGTCGAGCGTGACGACTTCGTAGCCTTCCATCGCGGCTTGCAGGGCGTTGATCGGGTCGATCTCGGTGACCAGCACCCGGGCGCCGAGGCCGCGCGCGCTCTGCACGCAACCTTTGCCGACATCCCCGTAGCCGCAGACCACGACGATTTTGCCGGCGAGCATGATGTCGGTCGCGCGCTTCAACGCGTCCACGAACGATTCGCGGCAGCCGTAAAGATTGTCGAACTTCGACTTCGTGCAGGAGTCGTTGACGTTGATCGCGGGCACTTTGAGCGAGCCGTTGCGCACGCGATGGGCCAAGCGATGAACGCCCGTGGTCGTTTCCTCGGAGAGGCCGCAAATCCCGGCCAGCAATTCCGGATACTTATCGTGGCACATGTTGGTCAGATCGCCACCGTCGTCGAGGATCAGGTTCAACTGCGAACCATCCGGCCACCGCAACGTCTGTTCGATGCACCAATCAAAATCGGGCAGCGACATCCCCTTCCAGGCGAACACCGGAATCCCGCGGGCGGCAATCGCCGCGGCGGCATGGTCCTGCGTCGAGAAAATATTGCAACTGGACCAGCGCACTTCGGCGCCCAGCTCGACCAGGGTCTCGATCAACACCGCGGTCTCGATCGTCATGTGGAGGCAGCCGGCGATCTTCGAGCCTTTCAGCGGATACTTGCCCGCGTATTCCTGGCGCAACGCCATCAAGCCGGGCATTTCCTGTTCGGCCATGCCGATTTCTTTGCGCCCCCACTCGGCGAGGCTGAGGTCTTTGACTTTGAAATCGTTGGCGACGCGGGCCTTGGCCGGGGCCGGTTTCCGGGCGGGCGCGGCGCCGTTTTTCTTACCGTTGGATTTAGTGATGGCGGGCATGATCGAGAATTAAGTTAAGTTTTTGCGGAGAGTTATTCGGGTGGCAAATTGCGGGCCGTTGCCTCAGGAATTTTTGACGGCGCGTTTCAGGGCGGCGGCTTTGTCCGTCTTTTCCCAGGTGATGCTGTTGAGGTCGTCCACTTTGCCGAAATGGCCGTAATTGGTGGTTTTCAGGTAAATCGGGCGGAGCAGGTTCAATTGCTTGATGATTTCGGCCGGCTTGAAGCTGAACACTTCCTTCACCGCGGCTTCGATCGCTTCGTCGCTGACGACGCCGGTGCCGAAGGTGTTGACGCAGATCGAGACCGGCTCGGGGTGACCAATGGCGTAGGCGAACTGGATTTCCGCGCTGGTCGCCAAGCCGGCCGCGACGATGTTCTTCGCGACGTAGCGGCCCATGTAGGCGGCGCTGCGGTCCACTTTCGAGGGGTCCTTGCCGCTGAACGCGCCGCCACCGTGCCGGCCCATGCCGCCGTAGCTGTCCACGATGATCTTGCGCCCGGTCAACCCGGTGTCGCCCTGCGGCCCGCCGACCACGAAACGTCCGGTCGGGTTGATGAGATACTGCGTCTTTTTGTCGAGCAACCCCGCCGGTAAAACCTTCTTGACCACCTCATCGATGATGAACTTCTGGATGGTTTTGTGCTTGGCGTCGGCCGCGTGCTGGGTCGAAACGACAACGTTGGTAATGCGCACGGGCTGGTCGTTGACGTATTGCACCGAAACCTGGCTCTTCGCGTCCGGCCGGAGCCACTTGACGCCGCCGGTCTTGCGGATGCGGGTCAACTCGCGCCCTAATTGATGCGCGAACATGATCGGCGCCGGCATCAGTTCGGGAGTTTCATTGCACGCGTAGCCGAACATCAGCCCTTGATCGCCCGCGCCTTGCTCCGCCGTGCCCTTGCCATCCGCCGCCCGCGCGTCCACGCCTTGGGCGATGTCCGGGCTTTGGCTGGTGATCGCGTTCATGATCAGCACCTTGTCCGCGTGAAACACGTCGTCTTCGTGCGTGTAACCGATGTCGCGAATCGCCTGGCGGGCGATCGCGCTGAAATCGAGGCGCGCTTTCGTCGTGATTTCGCCACCCACCACCACGAGGTTCGATTTCGCGTAGGTTTCGCACGCCACGCGGCTGTGCGGGTCCTGAGTCAGACAGGCGTCCAGCACCGCGTCCGAAATCGTATCGCAAACTTTATCCGGGTGGCCTTCGCCCACGGATTCCGAGGAGAAAATATAGTTTTTGCTCATGAAAGGGTGGCGTCTTAGCCGTTGCTCAAAGTCAAATATTGACGTATCACGATGCGAAGATATATCGTTTGACCCGCGCGTCAACAGCTAATTCGAATCGTTCGCGCGACGACGCCCGCGTGACGACCCGCGCCCGCCGAGATTCAGGCGTCGCGCCCGTCGCCGCGAGCCGGGGCGGCGAATCGCCGACGCGGATTCGAACAGCCCGTTAAACATGTCAAAAACCTTAAAATCGCTCCGCTCGCTGGCCGACCCGACCCGCCTGCGCATCATCGCGCTGCTCGAACGGAACGAACTTTCGGTCAATGAATTGCAAGGGATCATGCGCATGGGACAGTCCCGCATCTCGACGCACGTCGGCCTTTTGCAGGAATCGGGCCTGCTGCAATCGCGCCGCGAGGGCAAGCGGACCTTTTATCGTCTGGCCGCCACCGGCGAAGGGGCCGACGCGAATCTGATCCGCCTGGCGACGCAAGGCGCCAAAGAGGCTCCCGAATACGAGTCAGATCAAATCAACCTCAAACGAATCGTGAGTCAGCGCCAGGAACAAGCGCAGGTCTATTTTAATCAAGTCGCCGGCCGCTTTGATCGCAGTTACGGCCCGGGACGATCCTGGCAAGCGTTCGGTCAACTGCTGCTGCGGATCCTGCCGCCGATCGTGGTCGCCGATCTTGGCTCGGGCGAAGGTTTGTTGAGTGAGTTGCTCGCCCGGCGCGCCCGCCACGTGATCGCGGTCGATAACTCAGACAAAATGGTGGCGTTCGGCGCCAAGAAAGCCAAACGCGCCGGCTTGAAAAACCTCGAGTTCCGCCTCGGCGACCTCGAATCGCCCCCGATCGAGCCGCAAAGCGTCGATTTGGTCGTCTTGAGCCAGGCGCTGCACCACGCGGAAGACCCGGAACGGGCGATCGTCAGCGCTTACCGCATCCTGCGCCCCGGCGGCCAGATCATGATTCTCGACCTGCTCGAGCACACCTTTGAAGAAGCCCGCGAACTCTATGGCGACCGCCGCCTTGGCTTCGCCGAAAGCGATCTCCACCGCTGGCTCGAAAGCGCCGGATTCAAGCGCATTGAAATCGGCGTCGTGGCCCGCGAGGATCAATTCCCCTATTTTCAGACGCTGCTCGCCGGCGCCGAGCGGCCTCTGACGGCCGCGAAGAAACCTGCTTAGCGGTCCCCGGCTCGCCCGCGCGGTTGCCGCGCCGAGACCACGCTTAATCTGCTCGACAACGTTTCGCCGCGGGTCGAGGCTTGCCCCCCAAACCATGAACCTGCGGCAGAAGCTCAAATACTTTGTCTTCAACCACGTTCCCTTTCTGCGGGGCGCTTTCCCGTATTTTGGAACTCAGGTTTATTTCCCGCGCCGGTCCCTGACTTTCAAACTGGCATGTGAGCAGGGCATCTTCGAGTCGGCCAACATGAGGATCCTGACGGGGCTGGCGCGGCCCGACTCCATTTACTTTGACGTGGGCACAAACATCGGTCTGATGAGCATCCCGGTCTTGTGCTACTGCCCGAAAACAACGGTCATTTCAATCGAGGCGTCACCGAACGTGATCCCGTACCTAATGCGCACGGTTCAGGGAAGCCGGTTTGGGGCGCGGTGGAGCGTGATTCCCGAAGCCGCCGGCGAGGCCATCGGCGAGGCCGAGTTCACGCTTTCCGCCCCGGAACACAGCGCGTTCGATGGCTTTCAACCAACCTCTCGTGTTCCCGCGACCGGCGCGGCCAAAGTGAAGGTGACGACATTGGACGCCGAATGGGAAAAATTGGGACGCCCGGATGTATCGATCATCAAGTGCGACGTCGAAGGCGCGGACGCGCTGGTCCTCAAAGGCGCCAAGACGTGCCTCAAAGCGCGCCGGCCATTCGTGCTGATCGAATGGTACGCGGACAACCTCGCCGCCTTTGGATTCTCGCACGGCCTGCTCCTCGAGATTGCAAATGAACTCGACTACCAGCTTTACGCCGTCCCGAGTTTCGCCCGCGTCGAATCCGATCAGGAACTGAAACTTCAAATGCTCGTGACCGAAAGCTTCCTGCTCGCGCCGGAATCGTGAAGGGTTGCGGATGGATCTGGACCGTGACGATTATTATTCACCAGCCAGCGAAGAATAATTGTCGGTGACCATCGAACCTCGCCGCGGTCTGCGGCGAACTACGGGCGATACCCGAGTCGCCCGGCGATTTGCCGCTTTGCTTCGGGGATGGCTTTTGTTTCCCTTCGCGGATGGAAAAAACGATGCTCTCGCGAATCGTCGCGCGCTGCGACCGGCTCCTTCGGACCGCGGAAATCACGGACTGGGATGGCGCCGTAAACGGGCTGCAAATGGAGAACAACGGCGCGGTCTCGCGAATCGCCGCGGCGGTGGATGGCAGCCTCGCCACCGTGAAAATGGCCATCGCGGCGAAAGCCGATCTGTTGCTTGTTCACCATGGCCTCTTTTGGAACCAAACCCATCCGTGGACCGGCAAGCGCTATGAAATGCTGCGTTTAATGGTGGCGCACAATCTGGCCGTTTACAGCTCGCACCTGCCGCTCGACGCCCATCCCCAACTCGGCAACAACGCCCTGCTGGCGGGCGCGCTCGGCTTCAAACGCCGGCGCCCTTTCTTCCTCTGCAAAGGCCGGCTCATCGGCTGTCAGACCGCCACCCGGATCGCCCGCGGGGAATTAGTGCGGCGTTTTCAGCAGATTGTGGGACGGCCGCCGACGGTCCTGCCGGGCGGCCCCGAAGTGTGCCGGCGCGTCGGCGTCGTCACGGGCGGCGCCGGCGGCGACCTGAAGGTGGCCGCGGCGGAAGGCGTGGACACCTTTATCACCGGCGAAGGCCCGCACTGGACCTTCGGCCTGGCCGAGGAACTCGGCGTGAACGTCCTCTACGGCGGCCACTACGCCACCGAGACGTTCGGCGTCCGGGCGCTCGCCGCTGACCTCGGAAAGACGTTCAAGCTGCCCTGGACGTTTCTCGATCACCCGAGCGGGCTGTGATGGCCACCGCGCGGCCGCCCTTGATATGTAGTTACTTCTGCGATTACATCGGCGGATTCGCTCGCTCGCTTGGGGCTTCAACCCCATACCCCGAAGCTCCGAGTTCTGCCATGCTGCCAGTCAGCATGACAAACGCGCGGTCGATTTCTCCACTGCAACCTTGACCCCGGTTTTTATTTATGATATGAACATCTTGTTATCGCCGACTAACCGCGAGGTTTCGATAGAGCGCCCAGCGCGGTGGGTCGGCGGCCGGAACGCCGATGAAAGCGCTATTGAAATTCTCCCCGCACGAAGCTCGCGAAGTCAATCTGGACAACATCCCGCGGCCAGGGGAGAACGTTGATTACGAGGGCGTGCGCTTTGTCGTGACCGCCGTGTCGCACAGCGTGGGCGGCGGTGGTTCCGGAGTCAGAATGATCGTGGATCTAGCCCGGGTTGGGAATGGGGCAGTGGATTGGAATCCAACGGTTTTTGAGTCGGCCCGCTACGTAACGAGCGGGCGGATGCTCTATCCCGTCAGGCGTCCGCTCCCGCCGCGCATGCCGCGGCCGGCCGCGCCACCCCCACCCCAGGACCAGACATGACCGCCACCGCAGACCCCCAAGCGCAAAATAAATCTCTTGTGATCGAGCCGCCGTTGGGCGCGGCGTTTCCCGGCTCGCCGCTCACCGGCGCGGCTCCCGACCCCGCGCTCATGCCGGCCGTCATGGTGTCCATCATCTCGCCCGAGGGCGGGGAAAATCCCGCCGCTCCCACCGCGGCGTCCGCGCCGTTGCCCGAGCCAATTTTGGATTTGCCCGCCGTTTCGGTCCTGGCGAAAGCGCCGGAGTTGATCCGCGCCTACGACAAGTTCATCCAGGAACGGCCCGCGGATCAGAAGTTGATCTCGTTCGAGGAATTCATCCGGCTCCGCGCGCACGAGGAAATGCGGGAATCCCTGAAAGACGGACTCGAGCGCTTTCTGCAGCCCTTTCTTTTCGACGTCGGTTCCGAGCAAAAGATGAAGCGTTTGCTGCGCGACGATTTCTTCCAACGATTCATCACTTCCGCCGGCGAACTGGCGGAACGCTCCAGTTGGGACTTCGCGGAAATCATCCAGCGCTCGACCAACCTTGAGGACGTGCGCAAGACGCCCACGGTGGTCCGCGCCCGCCGCGTGCGGGACGCCGCCTTCGGCCGCCTCGACGCGATTCTCCTTTCGTTCGGCAAGACTCCCGAGCAGATCCAGCGGCTGGAAGAGGACCTCCAGCGGACCCTGGCCGGCATGCACGGGGCGCACTCGCCCGACGCGGTCCTGCGTGAAGCGGTCGCCGAGGAATTGAACGGCACGGTCAACACGACGCAGTTGGTAACCACCCTTTCGGTCGCCGAGCAGGACGCGGGCCGCCGCCTTTACTCGATGCGCCAGCAGCAGAAGGCCCTGCTGCAGGCGAAAAACGCCGCGTTCCTCAAGATGAAGGATTACCTGAGCGGCTTGGTGACCCTGCCCGAGTCGATGCTGAACTACGCCTGCTCCAAATGCTACGGCGGAGACATCGATTTTTCACTCGAAAAGACGGCCGTATTACGCGTCCAGGAAGCCATCCGGCCAAAAATCGCGCGCGCGTTGGAAGTGCTCGGGATGCTGTCGGGCGCCGTGGAGCAACAACTGGACGAACAGGGCAATCAGGAAACCGCCAAGGTCGAAGAACAACGCCAGTTGGCCTTGAACAAGATTTACGAATTGGAGCGCGTCGAATACGAGGCGCTCGGTTATCAAGCGATGGGTTTCGGCGTCGTCTGCCTGTTGGTTGCCTGGTTGGTGGGCGACCTCTCGACCGGCGGCGACAATCGAGTGATCGGTTTCCGCGTTCTGGCGTTCATCGCGGGCGTGATCTTTATCGCCTGGGGCCTGAGCACGCTGATGTTCGACCAGATGCGCTCGAACAAGTCGGATACCTGATCCTCGTGCCTCCGAGGCGCCTGGCAAGCCAAGCAACGCCGCACGGCCCCGAGGCCAAGCTGGAGCGACGGCGTTTCGGCGGGCGCGAGTGTTGGTTCCCAAACCGGACCTCGCGCCACTTTTTCAGGGCTCGGCCGAGCCTCGCCCCACCCAAAGTAGCGTGGCGTCCGGCCGGGGTTTCACCGCAGGCCCCCAAAGCCGATCGCCGCGACACGTCGAAGTTGCGCCGCGGCGCATGATTCTTGGTGGATTCTGGTTGAATTCCAGTTTCGCGTCTGCGATACTTGCCCCACTTAGGCGTTCAAATGAGTCCCTCCGTCGTTAGCGTTATATCTCCTGGCCTAACTGAGGCTCAACGGAATGCGTTGATCAGCCTCCTCGCGGACGACGATCCCGCGGTCTATCAAGTCGTGCGCCAAAAACTGCTTTCGTTTGGCGAAGCCGCGCGCGATTGGTTGCGGCCGCACCTCCTCAGCAACGAAGCGACGCTCCGCCGACACGCGCACGAGATCATCGATCGCCTCGACCGCCAGGCCGCCGACATTCAATTTCTCGCCTTTTGCCTGAGCAAAGGCGAAGACCTCGACGCCGAAGAAGGGAGTTGGCTGCTGGCCCGCACCCGCTATCCCGACGTGAATCCGGCGGGCTACCAGGCGTTGCTCGATAGCTACGCCGGGGATTTGCTGGAGCGGATCGACTTCGGCGCCGCGCCCGATCAGATTCTGGCCACCATCAATCGCTACTTCTTCGAAGAATTGAGTTTCAGCGGGAACGAGCAGAACTACTACGAGCCGGATAACAGCTACCTCAACCGGGTGGTCGATCGGCGCCTGGGGAATCCGGTCAGCCTTTGCCTGATATTTCTTTTTATCACCCGGCGCCTCCGCTTGCCCGTCACCGGCATCGGAACCCAAGGCCCGTTCATTTGCCGATTTCAGACTTCCAAGGAAGAGCTTTATATCGACGTTTTTAATAAAGGCCGCCTCCTGACCAAGGGCGAATGCCTGAAATTCCTCCCCCAGGCCAGCCGCGGCTTTCAGGATGGGTACCTAACCCCGACCACGCCACGCCGGACGTTGTTGCGCCTGTGCTCGGACCTCCATCAGATTTACGTTCACCTGAACGACCGAGAAGAGTCCGAACGCCTCCAACGCTACATCATCGCGTTAGCCAAATAAGCGGCAAAGCGGCTCCCTCCACGACGCCGCGAGACGGCCTCGGTCGGCGCTTCCGCCCGTCAGTCGGGCGGTCAAAAAAGATCGGGCTGCGAGGACGAGGCCGGCAGCGCCGCTTCCAACGTCTTCAACATGGTTTTGAATCCCCAGCGCGAATACAGCTCCCGGAGGCGCGCGGGGTCACCCCCGCGCAACTCGACCTCGTCCGCGGAAAACGGGTACGGCAAATCCGCGTTCAGGCGGATGAGACGCTGATTGCGCCGCACATTTTCGGCCGCGCTCGTCAACGCGTTGCGCACACGCTCGGACGAAACCTCGCCCAGACGTTGGTACATCGCCTCAATCGTCCCGAACTGCCGCAAAAGGTCGGTCGCGGTTTTCGGCCCGACCCCCGGCACGCCCGGAATATTATCGACGTTGTCGCCGATCAAACTGAGCCAATCGACGACTTGCGCCGGCGTCACTCCCGTCTTCTCCTGGATTTTGGCGACACCGAGCAGGCTCTCCGTCTTGTCGTTCGGGTTCAGCATAAAGACCCGGTCCGAGACCAGTTGCATGAAATCCTTGTCGGAGCTGGCAATGACCACCGCCAAGCCAATCGGCTCCGCCTGCCGGGCCACGGTGGCGATCCAGTCGTCCGCCTCGACCCCGTCCTGGCAGAACGACGCGACGCCGGCCGCTTGGAGGTACGCGACGATTTGATCAAATTGGGCCTCCAAGTCGGGTGGCGTCGAGGGACGCTGGGCCTTGTACGAGGGCAAGAGTTCCATTCGCTCGGCCGCCAAACCACCATCCCAAATAACCACGCGGTGGGTCGGCTGGACGACCAAGGTCATCCGTTCGAGCATCTTGATGAATCCGTAAATCGCATTCGTCGGCTCGCCGGTCGGCGAATGCAGCCGGCGGATCGCGAAGAAAGCGCGATACGCGTACGCGTGCCCATCGACAATCAGGAGCCGGTTTCCCGGCGGCGGTGAGACAAGTTCGGCTTCGGCGGTCACAGTCTTGGCGGGGTCGGTTTCATGTAAGACACGGGCAGCATACTTGACGCCGTTTGATTCTCAAGCCTGACGCATTCCCTGGGAGATCGAGCCCGCGCGCGAGCTTTCAGAATCAAGCTGAACTCACTTGCTCCCAGAATGGAAACGACCGGCCGAACCCAGCGACTCAGGGGGATCCGTCTCGGGTAGGTTTACGAACGTTGGCCGCCACGCGTCGCCGGTGAAGTCTTCGCGACGGTCAATCGGGCAACAAAAGCGCGATGAGCCGGCCCTTTGAGGCCAGCTTTCAAGGTCGCCAGGACTGCGGCGCCATCCTGAACCAATAACGCCTGAACGTTCAGAGCCAGCCCAGGAAAAGTAACGCTATGGCAAATCACTCTCATCCGGCCATGGGGAAGCTCGGCGATTGTAACCCACTAAACGGGAGA
>CAZFVY010000013.1:0-90402 GCA_964522665.1 uncultured Verrucomicrobiota bacterium
ACTGACAACTACGGTCGGTTCAACCACCAAACTCGACTTTGCCTACTCTACTGAATCATCGGTCGGTTGTCTCCGCGCTAACCGCCGACTCAATGTGACGGAGGGCCACCGTGGCGCCGGCTCGCACGGTCGGTTCTGGATCTTGCCGGGCGAGCGACAAGACCGGCGCGGCCATTCGGGCCCGCGCTCCGTAGCGCGCCAGCGACCTTACCGCGTTGGCGCGGACACCGACATCGGGATCGTTCAGGCGCCCCATCAACCCAAGGATCTCAATCGCAGGCTCCGCACGAATCTCACCGAGAGAAATCACGCCGTTCAGACGGACCCCGGAATCGGGATCGGTCAGACTTTCAACCAAGGCTCGCGCCGCGGCGTTGGCGTCGGCCGCGGCGCCGTCACCGAGTGATGATGCTGGCATCGGATGATCGGCGGAGAGGTTTGGCGCCGAGGAACCAAGGGCGGCCGCCGCCGCGCTTCGCAGCCGGGCGTCGGGAGCCCGCAACGCTTCGATGAGCGGCGGCGTGATCGCCGGGCCGATTCCGCTCAACGCGACGCGCGCGGCGTCGCCCGCGTTCTCGTCGGTGAGTGCCGAAACCAGCGTCGGGATGGCTGGCGCCGCCAAGGGGCCGAGAGCGGCGAGCGCCTTGGCCGCCTCGGCGCGCCGAACTGAAACCGGTTTCAGCCGGACCTTTGGCCACGCCTGCCGATTGATCCAATCGATCGCTTCTTCCTTCGGCACGAACTCCGCGGCTTGAATCGCGGCCAGGAGCCAGGGGAGAGCATTCGTCCCCATTTGTCGAAGCGCGCCCACGGCCAGCCCGCGCGGCGGGGAGCCTTCCGGTTCATCGAACCCCGCGAGCCACGCGGAGAGGCGTTTTCCTTGATAGGTCGGTTCGGCCGTCTGAACGCGGGAATTGGCGAAACCCGCCAGGCCAATGCCGGTGGCGATCAGCAATAGAAACCAATGACGCCTGCTCATCAAGTGATGGAGATACCATCGCGCGGGCGATTCAAGCGAGCAAATTGCCGCGGTTAAAAGTTGACCGGCCGATGGCGCATCCGCGCTCCGACTTTAGTCTGTGTCACGGGAGGATCGGTCCTCCGGCGCGCCAACAGGCGTCGCGCGGCCAATTAATAAAGGACAAAGAGCGAACAAGCTGGTAACACGGCGGTAACACGCTTGATCGATCTTGACGGCATGAAAACTCAATTGGCGAGCGGATGGCTGAAGTTTGGCGGGGAATGCCGGGTCGCGGCGTGCGCCGTGGCCGCCGCGTGGGCGTTCGGCGCGTCGGCGCTCGCAGACACCGCGTCGGAATTGCTCGAGCGCGGTTTGTACGCCGAGGAAACCAAGGGTGACATCGATGGCGCCATTCAGTTCTACCAGCAGGCGCTCGAGCAGGCGAAGGCCGCGCAGAGTTCCGGCGCCCAAGCCCAGTTTCACCTCGGCGTTTGCCTGCTGAAGAAGAACCAGCGAGTGGAGGCGCACGCGGCGTTTGAAAAGTTGGTTAAAGACTACCCCGATCAAAAAGATTTAATCGCCCGCGCCCACCAGCTTCTGCCTGGTGGGCCAATTTTTCTCCCGCCGCCCTGGGAGGACGGGGAGTTGATGTTGCTCGAAGTTAAGCTGGCCTCCGGTTTTAAGGTCGGGGTCTCGGCCTACCTGGCCAATCTGATCGACTATAACGGCGCCAAGGCCTGGCGGGTCGGCTCGCGAAGCGCCATTGGCGCGCAGGGCTTGAGTCAGGTCGAAACGGAACCGGAAACTTTCGCTCCGTTCCATAGCCACTGGCAACACGACCTGCTGGGCGATGTCGAAGCCGTTTATAAGGACGGCCAGGTGGAATTCACGACCGCCGGGAAACCGGGAACCCAAAAACTGGAAGTGAACCGGACGGTGTACGATAACGAAGAAGTCATTCCCGGAATGCGGCGATTGCCTTTGGCGCCCGGCTACAAGACCTCGATGGCGATTGTCTCGTCGCTCGGCGGGCGGGTCGTGATTCCGCTCGATATCGAGGTCACCGGAACGGAAACCGTTCAGGTCCCGGCGGGCAAATTCGATTGCTACAAAACGGAGTTGAGCATTCACCAAACGTTTTGGTATTCGACGAACGCGAGTCACTTGCTGGTCAAATTCGAGGTGGGCGGCGCGGTCGCGGAGTTGGCCGAGGTTCGCCAACGGAAGCCGGGCGAACGCCTCAACTACAACCAGGCCGGCGCCGGCGTATCGTTTGCGACGCCACCGGATTGGTTGTATTACCTCCCGGAGGGCGATAACGAGTTCAAGGTCCACGTCATGCTTCTGGATACCGAAACCACGGCGTACGCGAACGTCAACGTCCGCGCTCTGGACAGTCTCAAACCGGAGGTGTCCGCGTCGGCTCGGGCCTTCGCGGAGAACCGGGCGGCCGAGTTGACCAAGATGGCGAAGGATTTCCGACTCCGCCCGGAGGGTTTCCTGGATCGCTCGCTGAACGGGCGCGCGGCCGTCACGTTCATCGGCGACTACCTGGAGGGGAACCGAAAGATGGTCGTTCAGGCCGCGCTCACGATCAGCGACGCGAACGCGGGAGCGGTTTTCGTCTTCTGCCAGGAAGCTCAATTCGAGCGCGCAAAACCAGCGTTCGACGCGCTGCTGAGCAGCTTCCTGATGCCGTGAATCGCACGTGAAAGTAAGCCGTCTAACGCTCTCCCCAAGCCGCGCCGATCGGGCGTGGCCAGTGTTGTTATGGTTGTTGGCGGCGGTGCTCGTGCCGACGGCATGCTTCCTTTGGTTCATGAATAAGGCCATGAACAACGAGCGGTTCGCCGTGCGCCAGAGACTCGGTGAAGCGTATCAAGGACAACTCTTCCTGCTCCAAACCGTCATCGATCGCTGGCTGATCGGGCGCCAGGCCGAGCTGGAACGAATCGGGAGCCAGTATTCCGGCGCGGCCGCCTTCGCGGCCTGCCTGGAAGCGGACCTGGCGGACGGCGTGATCTGCCTTGGTGAGGCCGGGCAGGCCGCCTACCCGGCGCCGCCGGGCCAGGGCGCCGCGACGCCGCAAGGCTCGATCTGGGGAGAGGCGCGACGCCTGGAGAGCGCCGGTGACGCGAAGGCGGCGGCGGTGAGTTACGCGCTGGCGGCGAAGCAGGCGAGCCAGCCGAACGAGGAGGCTCTGGCGCTCCAAGGGCAGATTCGCTGCCTCGCCCGCGCCGGCGACCGTGAAGGCGCGATTCATCTCATCGAAAGTAACCTGAACACCGAACGCCTCAGGGACGCCATCGATGCCGAGGGCCGCCTGCTCGCGCCCAACGCTCAACTCCTCGCGCTTGAACTGCTGAAAGATCCGCAGCGACCCGAGTTCCGCGCGACCGTGGGACTCTTGAAACGGCGATTGACCGACTACCGTGATTCGGCGTTGAGCTCCGGCCAGCGCCGCTTCCTCATGCGGCAGATCGATTCGTTGTTCCCCGCGGAGGGCGGCTTTCCGACGCTGGCCGCGGAGGATTTGGCCGCGCGCTTTCAAGAGGCGAACGCGCCGATTATTCACGGAACAGCCTTGCAGCCTAGCCCGCTGCCCGGAGTCTGGCAGGCGGCTTGGGCAAACGGACGGCTGCTCACGTTGCATCGCGCCGATCACCTGCAGGCGCAACTCCGGGCGCAGATCGATAATCAGACGCTTTCTTCGAACGTGGCGGTCACCGTGTCGCCCCCGGGCGTAGAGTCGGAGTCTGCGGTCGCGTCGCTGCCGATCGGGGCGCGTTTGCCCGGTTGGCGGCTCGGCTTGACCCTGAAAAATAGCGACCTCCTTGACGCCACTGCCCGGCAGCAGGTCGCGGGCTATTTTTGGACCGGCGCGCTGGTTATCGCCGCGACCGTCGTATTTGGCTTGTTAGCGGCGCGTTTCATCGGCCGGCAGATGGCGGTGGCGCGGCTAAAAAACGACTTGGTTGCCACGGTCTCGCACGAATTGAAAACCCCGCTGGCGTCGATGCGCCTGCTGGTGGACACACTCTTGGAGGCGCCGGCGTTCAATCCGGGAACGGTTCGCGAGTACCTGGAGATGATCGCCCGCGAGAACAGCCGGCTGAGCCGGCTGATCGATAATTTTCTCCTCTTCTCACGGATGGAGCGCGACAAATATGCCTTCAGTTTTCGCGTGATCGAGCCGCGGAGCGTCGTCGAGTCCGCGATGAGCGCGATGAGAGAGCGGTTTCAGGTCGCGGATTGCCGCGTGGAAACGAACGTGGAACCGGGCTTGCCGGCAATTTCGGCCGACGCGGACGCGCTGAGCACGGCGCTCATCAATCTGCTCGATAACGCTTGCAAGTACAGCGACGGCGCGAAAACCGTGAACTTGCGGGCATACGCCCGGAATGGCTCGGTTTGCCTCGCGGTTGAAGACAATGGCATCGGCTTGACGCCGCGCGAAGCCAAGAAAATCTTTCGGCGTTTTTACCAGGTGGACCAGCGGCTCTCCCGGCGAAATAGCGGTTGCGGTCTCGGTCTAAGCATCGTCGAGTTCATTATGAAAGCTCATCGTGGAGCCGTCGCGGTCGAGAGCCAACCTGGGCGTGGCAGCACCTTCACCCTCGAAGTTCCGGCGTGTCAGCCGGGCGTCGCGTTGGAAAGCTAGTATGCCGGCCAAGACGATTCTGATCGTGGAGGATGACGCCACGCTTTTGCGCGGATTGAAGGACAATTTCCAAACGCATGGTTTCGACGTGCGGACCGCCCGGGACGGCGAGGCCGGGCTTCAGTCGGCGCTGGGAGATCCGCCGGACATCTTGTTGCTCGACATCATGCTGCCCAAGATCAACGGCTACGAAATCTGCCGGTCGGTGCGGCTGCAGAAACTCGACATGCCGATCATCATGTTGACCGCGAAAGGGCAGGAGGAGGACATTGTGCGCGGCTTGGAATTGGGCGCCGACGATTACGTCACCAAGCCGTTCAGCATCCGTGAATTGCTCGCTCGGGTCGCCGCGTTTCTCCGGCGTCGCCAACCGGACGGCGAGGTGGCGCATGAATTTGGCGACTGCCGCCTGGACCTTGCCGCCCACAAGTTCTACCGGGAGGGGCGGGAGGTCGAGTTGACGAGCAAAGAATTTCGCCTGCTGCAATTCCTGGTCGAGCGACCCGGCCGGGCGCTGACGCGGGATACGATCATGAACTCGGTTTGGGGCGGCGACGTGATCGTAACCGCCCGAAGCGTTGATCGTTGCGTCACGACATTGCGCGCCAAGATCGAGCCGGATCCGCCGCGCCCCACCTACATCCAGACGATTCGTGACATCGGGTATCGTTTTGAAATCCCCTCCGCGAGCGGCGCCGCCGCGCGGCGCTAACCCAAACCTGATTTTCCTCCTCACTTTCCAATTCGGTCACGGCCAAAGCCGACCACCCACACACTTATATGAAATTAAAAAACATCGTCTTTATCAGCGCGCTGGCGCTCTCGGCATCCCTTACAAACTTCGCTCAAGAGACCAACCTGATCGGGGCTTGGCGCGGAACGCTTGACGCCGGTGGAACGAAACTGCGCCTGGTCTTTCACGTCACCTCGGGCGCTGACGGTCTAACCGCTTCGATGGATAGCCCCGATCAGGGGGTCAAAGGCATCCCGGCCGCGATCACCGCGACGAAGGAGGGCGCGCTCATTGAGGTCTCGGCGATCGGTGGAAAGTACGATGGAAAACTGGACGCGTCGCACGCCAAGCTGGCGGGCACATGGGCGCAAGGCCCGGTCTCCTTGCCGCTGGAATTGGTCCGCCTGAGTCCGGCCGAGGCTGAAAAAGCGTTGGCGCGAAAAGCCAATCCCGAGTCGATCCAAGTCAATACCATGACGGAGGGCAAACTGGTCGGCAAATGGGCCGGCGCGTTGGACGCGGGCGCCAAACTGCGTTTGGCGCTCAAGGTTACGAAAACGCCCGACGGCGGCCTCCTCGGCTCCGTGGACAGCCTGGATCAGAACGCGAACGATATTCCCGCCACCGCGATCGTGGCGCACGACTCGGAAATCCGTTTCGATTTCGACACGATTCGGAGCGTCTATGTGTTTAAATTGAATGGGGCTGAACTTGTCGGCGAATGGCGCCAGGCCGGGCAGACGTTTCCACTTACGATGCAGAAGAAATGATTCGTTGACGGTTGCGCCTTGATGACCTGCGGCGTCACGCGGGCGACGTTTGGCTGGACTTCGGATCGGAAACTCCGAGCGCGAAATGAACGCTTGCCAGACGGGCCGACCGATGTGAGAATGAGTCTCAGATGCAAGAAGCGGCTTAGCGATGGGTGTGACCCTTCGAACCTCTATCGTTCCAGCCAGACGGGGCGTCGCGCCGGTCGCGGCCGAAAGGTCGCCCTCGGGCGACCCTCAGGAGGACTTGACCGCCTCGGACGCGGACGGACAGGTAATCGGGTTCCACGACGCGAACTATCAGGTTGCCTGGCGTGACTTCTTCGCGCCGCGGGAGACGCCGTGGCCCGCCGACTCGGAACACGATGGCGTCAAGCTTTGCCTGAACTTTGCCGGTGAAGGCTTCATTGCGTCCACGCGAGATCGCGCCAGGTTTTCACCGAATACCGCCGGGTTTTTCGTGGACCGTCGCGGGAGTCTCACCGGCGGGAGGAAAGCGGGACAGCGGCACCAGTATCTTTCCGTCCGCCTCTCGGGATCATTTCTGCGGCAACATTTGAGTGGCGTCGAAGACCGCCTGCATCCCCTCGTTCGCACGGTGACCTCGGCCGATTCTTACGACTCAGCGATCAGCGACGTTGGCCGGATGAACGCGAGCCAAAGACAGGCGCTCGACTCACTCCGTCATCCGCCGCCGGTTACGGAGGTCCGTCCGATTTGGTACCAGTGCAAGGCCGTCGAATTGGCGGTAATGTTTTTATTTCAACCGTCGCCGGACGGCGAAATGTTCTGCACCCGCCAAAAGCGGCTGGCCCGGGAGCGCGTCGAGCAAGTGACCTTCTTGCTCCGGCAAAATCTGGCGGAACCGCCGACGCTCGAGGACCTGGGCCGCAAGATCGGCTGCAGTCATTTTTACCTGAGCCGCATTTTCTCGAATTATACCGGTCAAACGATTACCCAATGCCTGCGCCAGCTTCGCATGGAGAAGGCGGCGGAACTATTGCGCGAGGGAGAGTACAATGTGACGGAAGTCGCCCTCGAGGTCGGCTATGCGAGTCCCAGCCATTTCAGCCAGGCATTTCACGCCACGTTTGGCTGCTGCCCGGGTCTCTATCCCGTGGCGACCGCGACGCAACGAGCGCGCTCCCGAACCCCGGCTCGGTAGCCGCCGAGAGCCGAGCATCTGCGGCGGCTGACGGTCGCCATTATCGGTCGAGGGTTATGGTTTGAGCAGAGAATCGATCAACGTTCCCGGTGCGACGGCTTCCGGGAGCACCGCGTAAAGCGAGGGTTGCCACGGATCGAGGGCAACGGAGAAATGATCGACGCGTCCGAGATACTTGGCCTCGCGCAACTCGTAGAGGTGCCCCGCGCTCGGTAGTTTAGCCGAGAAGGTAATGGGCGTTTCCAACTGTTCGTTCCCTCCGGCCTGTTTTAATTCCTCGGCCATGTGGTAATCGATGTTTCGTTCGAACGCCAAAAGCTGAGCGGCGCCGAGGCGAAATCGGTGCACACGGACCCGAAGAGACCCTTGGCCGGCCTTCGCGGACGGCGTTTCTGGCGCGAGGATGACAGAGGGCGGAAACTCGGAGCCGAGCTGCGCCTGAATCCAATCGCTCCAGGCGACCGCCGACGCGGTGCCGAGGCGTTCCGCCGCGTAACCCGCGAAATCCCCGGCGTGGGTGGACTTCTGGCGATTTCCGGTAGTGGCGTACGCCACGCGAGCCGCGCTCGGCGGAAAGACCGAGTCCAGCGGACCGGATGCGCGCCGTTTCCCGTGCTCGTCGAACGCGCCCGGAGAAATGTCAGAAAAAATCACGTTGTTGGTTCGGCCGTGTGCGTTCGTCGCAAGAAATGCGTTTAGCGCGTTGACCTCGCTCTCGGAGAGCGCCCAGGACCGCGGCAGCGCAAGCGCCGCGTTCGTCAGGTCCCGCAGCACCCCCGACTCAATCTCGGCGGACGAGACGAAGCGAGGTGAGTAACCGAGGTCTTGGAAGGCTTTTAGCCAGGCGTCCCGCGCCTGCGCCTGTTGATTGTGATCCGCCTCGAAACTGGAAAAGCGCCGGAGCCAGGTGGAACCATCAACGGTCGATTCGATCAACCAATCCACCTGAATGCTTGGCTGCGAGTAGTGGATGAAGATCGGGTCGTATTGCCGCTCGGCGCGCAGAAAGAGTTGCGCCAGCGGTGAGGTCATTTCCTTCAAAACGGGCGCCAGGGCAAGCCCCTTTTTTGACAACGAATACTGATCGTCCGTCCAATTGATGCAGTCTTCACTCCACCAGACGAGGCACCCGCGATCACCTTCCAAGAGAAGATGCCAGAGCCGGCGTCGCGCCGGTTCCGCGGTCCCTTCGAATACCGTCGCAAGGATCGGCTTGCCTGGCATAAACGAGCCGAGGATCTCCCGCGAGCAAGCGATGTCGTACGGTTCCACCCAATCGAGGACGCGGGATAAGCGCCAGAGGTCGTAACCTCCGAACGCGCTCGGCATCTGCGTGCCTTCAATCCCGACCGGGGTGGCGGGATCAAGCTCGCGCGCGGCGCCGCGCAGACCGTCGAGCGCGTTGGCGAGCGAAAGGTCCATGTACGAGCGGAAATCGCACCACGGCGCAAAATTCCAGCGGGAGCGCTCCGCCGCCGCCGTGGTGGGGTCGAACTTGACGCGCTGGACGGCCTGCCAGTCCACGCGCGGTCCCGGCGCGGAGGAGGGGTCCGTCATCCGGCTCTTGATTTGGTCGGTGGTGAACGGCTTGACCAGGTCCCATCCGGAAAATTGGGTCTCCCATTCCGCGTTGAGCGCCGCCAGGTCGCGGTACTGCGTCCGCAGCCAGGCGCGAAAGCCGGCCAGCGCCACGGGGTTGAAATCGTAGTCAAACGGGTTGGCGGAAATCGTCGTCGAGAGTTCATCCCGGATGTCGTACGCGAGCGGCCGATGGCCTCGATTGAGTCGCACAATCGACTGCATGTCCGCGCGGGATTGCGCCCGCCATTGCGGGTCATCCAGGCAGATGTCGCGCGTCAGCGCCGGTTCGGGGCGGCCGTCGCGAGCCCACTCCGTCACGAAGCGGTCCCAATCCGTGACGCGCGAATTGTATTTGAGGCAGAGGCCCCGGTTGACCATGTTTTCGACGTAGTATGGAAAACTTTGCTCGACGAGAATGCGCGGGTCTCCGCCGCCGTAAACCATCGCCGTGTTGACCCCCATTTCGCGCAGACGCTGAAAGAACAGGCCAAGTTTTTCGGGCTTTCGATAAGCGGTATCCCCGATCCACATGATCGCGCGGTAATCGTTCCAAGGGCGGATGGCATCGGCGGGCGCCGCCGCGAGAGCGCCCAGGGACACGGCTAGACCGAGGGCGAGCGACGGCCATCGGCGATCGAAACGGAGACGGTGGAACGCGTTCATTCGCGCCGAGTCTGAACGGGCCGGGGCGAATCGTCACGCGACGGTTTTCCGGCGCGCCGGAGTCGTGGGGCCGGTCACGCGCGCGATTCCGGCGGAACAACGGACCATGGCGCCTTCCGCTGGGTTTGATCCGCGCTCCGGCGCGGTGAATTCGATGGCCCGCCCCGTGACCGGGGGTGAATCGCCGGGCATCAAAGCGGGACGGCCGCGATTTCGCCGCGAAGAATTTACTTGGCTTTTGGCCGGGTTTATGATTCCCTAAGCAGCGTCAAAGACGTGAGAGGCATGATCCACACGCACAACTCGTTCCGAGCGGCGTGCGCGCCCATGGCCCAAGTTCGCGCGGAATGAGATAGGCGCTTATGAAGAATAATGAGGAATTGAAATCCATGCGTTGGGTGCTGACTTCAAAAATCCAGAAAGCCATCGTCACGGGAGCCGACTTGCATTACGTGGGGAGCATCACTATCGACGAGGATCTGATGGACAAGGCTGGTTTGTGGCCGGGCGAGAAAGTGCTCGTGGTGAGCAATACCACCGGCGCGCGCCTGGAGACTTACGTGATCGCCGGGGAGCGCGGGGCGGGGGATATTTTGATGAATGGCGCCGCGTCCCACTTGATTAAAGCGGGCGAGGAACTAATCATTATGGGGTTTTCACTCTGTGACGGGCCAGTGCGCCCCGGTAACATCCTGGTGGACCGCCGGAATCGTTTTGTCCGGCATATTCACGAGCGGGCGAAAGAGAAGTTGGAGTTGATGCCCGACGCGCTGGCGACTTAATTCCCGCTGGCCGAGTCTCCATCTTTTATTCTCCGGCCAGCAATATTGGGGGGATCAGCCGGCTTCCGTCCAGGCGCGCAGCGACACATCTGCTTTGGATTGGCCATAGTTCACGTCCATCTGCGCCAACTGCACGTGGGTAGCAAGATCGACGTTCACCGCGTGCCAACGGGTGTAACTATCAAGGACCCAGATGCCGCTCTCACGCGTGCCATTGCCCGACGCTTTCATACCCCCAAACGGCAGGTGCGCCTCGGCGCCCGTCGTTGAATTATTGATGCTGCTCATGCCGGCTTGAATTGTCTCCTTGAATTCGAGCATCGCGCGCGGATCTTGAGTGAAGATCGCTGATGAGAGCCCGTACGGGTGGGCGTTGGCAAGTTCCAGCGCGTGGGAGAGGTCTCGCGCTCGAACGAGGTTTACCGTCGGTCCAAAGATTTCCTCTTGGAATAGCCGCGTTTCAACGCCCACGTCATCCCATAGAGTCGGCGAGACGAACCAGCCGGCCTCCGGGTCCCCTTGAAAGCCGGGATAAGGCGCTCGCGACGTAATTCGGCCATCGCCGCGCAACCGGGTGGCGCCTTCCGCGTTGCCCCATTCCAGGTGCTCGAGGAACCGTTGCAGATAGCGTTCGGCGATCAACGGGCCGTAGAGAACATCCTTTTCCTTGAGTGGGTTTCCAATTTTGATCCGGTCGAGGTGTTGCAGAAAACCCTGCTTGAACCGCTCGTAAACCTCCTCGTGGACGATGATGTTTCCCGTTGAAGTGCAGCGCTGGCCGGCCGTGCCGTAGCTGGAGACGATCGCGGCGGAGAGCGCTTTGGCGAGGTCGGCGTCGCGATGAATAATGAGCGGATTCTTGCCGCCCAGCTCCAGCGACGGAATCTGGAGCGCCCGGCCGCAGAGCGCGCCGATCTCGCGCCCAACCGGCGTGCTCCCCGTAAACGACACCTTGTGAATGCCGCCGGTGGCGACAAATTGCAGAGCCTCCCGCGCGACGGCGCCGGCGCCGAAGACGACGTTGACCACGCCGTCCGGCAGGCCCGCTTCGCGCAGGCAGAGCGCGAACGCCAGCGCGCTCGCCGGGGCATCCTCCGATGGTTTCCAGATCACCGTATTGCCGGCGATTAGCGCCGGGATGATTTTCCACGAGGGCACCGCCACGGGGAAGTTGCTCGCGGTGATCAGCAGGCAAACTCCCAGCGGCCGCCGGTAGGTGAACAATTCCTTTTCCGGCAGTTCGGACGGCACGGTCTGCCCATAGAGGCGGCGGCCTTCGGATTGGAAGAACTGCGCGGTATCGATCGCCTCCTGGACTTCGCCCAGCGATTCCTTGAGCGTCTTACCGATCTCGCGGCTGACCAGCCGGGCCAGGGACTCCTTTTCGCGCTCGAGGATTACGGCCAGCCGGCCCAGGGCGCTGCCGCGAACGGGAGCCGGCGTTCGGCTCCAGCGCTTGAACGCGTCATTGGCCGCCGTCACCGCCGCGGTCAACTCCGCGCGCGTAGCCGACGGAAATTCGCCCACCCGGTCGCCGAGGTCGGCCGGGTTCACCGACTCGAAGCGATCGGTTCCCGTGACGCACTCGCCGCCGATGAGGTGGCCGCCGAAGATCCGCGGGCCGTACCCGCTACGCGGGGGACGCAGAAAGTTGGCGTGCTCGATCTTCTGAGGGCTGGCCGGCGGCAGATTCATATTCGTGCATTATCGCGCCCGGGAACGATTCCGGCGAGCCGGATTTGAGTTGGCCGAGGCTTTTGTGGATGATCGTGAATCCGTCGGCGGCGTCTTCCAATTTGAGGTCGAGCACCGTGCGGATGCGGATCGTGCGCTTGCCGCTCGGCAGGATGATCAGCCCGTTCTGCCAGCAGAGCTTTACGAACTGGTCGCGCAGCGTGGCCGTCGGCAGGTCAAAGGCGAGCCACAAGCCCAGCCCACGAACGTTCGTAACGCGCTCATCACTCTCGGCCAGCGACAGCAGCCAGCGTTTGAGCGTCTCGCCGGTCCGGGCGGCGTGTTCGAGCAGGTTTTCCTGCAATATGATGTCGATGATCTGGGTCGTCCGAACCATGTCGGCCAGATTGCCGCCGAAGGTCGAGTTGATTCGGCTCGAAACTTTGAACGTATGCTCGACCTCCGACAGGCGTTCCAGGCGGGCGGCGCAGCCGCAGACCTGCACCTTCTTGCCAAACGCGATCAGGTCCGGCTGGACGCCAAAGTGTTCGAAGGCCCAGAAACGCCCCGTCGTGCCCATGCCGGTCTGGACTTCATCAAATATCAGCAGCGCGTCATGCGCGTCCGCCAGTTCCCGTAGTTTGCGCAGGAACTCGGCCCGAAAGAAGTTGTCGCCCCCTTCACCTTGGATCGGCTCAATCAAAATGGAGCAGATTTGATGTGGCCGAGTGGCGAACGCCGCGTGGATTTGTTCGCTGGCCAACTCCTCCAGCGCGAGCGTTTCCCGCAAAGACTCCGCCGTCAGCGGATACTTCAGCTTGGGGTTGATGACCCGCGGCCAATCGAATTTGGCAAAATAGCGCACCTTCGCGGGCGCCGGATTCGTCAGGGAGAGCGTGTAGCCGCTGCGCCCGTGAAAAGCCTCGTTGAAATGCAGCACCTGCGTCCCGATTTCGCCGCGGCCGGAGGCCAGGTTTTTCTGCACTTTCCAATCCTGGGCGGTCTTGATCGCGTTCTCGACACCCAAGGCGCCGCCCTCGATGAAGAACAGCCGGTCGAACATCGGAGTCACGTGCCGATGGAAACTCGCGACAAATTCCGCGTAGGCGGTGGTGTACATGTCCGCGTTCGATACTTTCACGCGGGCGAATTTCAGCAGCCGGGCTTCAAACTCCTCCTCGAAAAGCCGCGGATGGTTCAGGCCGATCGGGTTGCTGGCGAAAAAGGAAAAAAAGTCGATGACGGTGCGGTTCCGCTTGGCGTCGTGAAGACGCGCGCCGCGGCTCTTGTCCAAGTCCAAAACCATGTCGAAGCCATCGGTCAGGATGGACTGGCTAAGGCTCGGAATTACCTCCTGGTCGTCGATTGGGATCATAGGTCCATTTGTTTGACTTTCGCGTGCGCGGTCACCGCGCGGAATTTAAGGGCCGTCCAAGTCCGCGCGTGGGGACAGCCTAAGCGCCACTTGGCGAACGACCCAATTTACCCATTTTATCCCCACCGTCACCAAAGGCACAGGGCATTTGCCCCCCTGTCTGATGCTGGCTGGTATAGCGTAAACGGGGCGTGAAGTCCAGTACTTAATCGGCGCGCGCGACGCCAACGGCGAAATAATTGTCTTGGTTTTTCTCCGATTTTGTGGCCAGATTCGGTCTCAGTTCAGTCATGAGTTATTCCAATTCAGGGAACGGTTCCCAGCACGCGCAGACAGGCCAGTTCGCCGACGATCCAGCGCTGGTTTCCGGAGGTCCGGAGAGCCAACGCCACCCGCTGGGCGCGACCCTGCCCGATCTTCTTGAGGCCGCGGCCGCGGCGGGGGAGGGACGAGGCGTGATCTCGGTGGGAGCCGACGGGCGCGAGTCGTTCACAAGCTACGCCAGCTTGTTAGCGGCCGCGCGTTGGGCGCTGGCGGGACTTCAGCGCGTGGGGCTTCGTCCCGGAGATAAGGCGCTCCTGCAATTGGGCGAACCGGCGGCGTTTCTGACCGGCCTTTGGGCCTGCTTCCTGGGCGGCGTGGTTGCCGCTCCCGCCGCCATCGCGCCGACGTTCCGCCAGGATCACCAGACGTTCCAAAAACTCGTGGAAATGTGGAAAGCGCTGCGTTGCCCGGTCGTGTTGTGCCAGGCGCCGCTGGCTCCGGAAATCCGCGCCGCCGCCGCGCGGAGCGGCCTCGAGGGGATGCGCGTCGTCACGCTGGAATCACTTTCGGAAGGGGACGCCGGACCGGAGATCACATCGCTGGCCGCGGGCGATCTGGCGTTATTGCTGCCCACGTCCGGCAGCACCGGCATTCCGAAGTTGGTCGGGCTGAATCATCGGAATTTATTGAGCATGTCCGCCGGCACGATCGCGATGAATCGGTTCACCGAGGCCGACGTGACGCTGAACTGGATGCCGCTCGAGCATGTTGGAGCGCTGGTGTTCCTGGGCATCGTCCCACTCGATCTTGGCGCGGGCCAGATCCACGCTCCCACCAACTATATATTGCAGGACCCGGCGCGCTGGCTCGATTTGATCGAGCGCCATCGCGCGTCGATTTCGTGGGCGCCGAACTTCGCGTTTCCGCTCGTGCATGATCGCGTCCAGGCGTTGCCCGCGCGGCGCTGGGACTTGTCTTCGATGCGCTTCCTCGTTAACGCGGGGGAGCCGATCGTGATCCGAACCGTGCGCCCGTTTCTTGAGAGCCTGGGCCGGCATGGCCTGCCCGCCGACGCTCTGCGGCCGGCTTTTGGCATGTCGGAGACCTGCTCGGGGATTACCTGGTCACGCGGATTATCGGTCGCGAATCTGGCCGACGACGTGTTTCCGGACCTCGGTCCGCCGATTCCCGGCGCCTCGATCCGCGTGGTGGATGACGCCGGAGAACTCACGCCGGTCGGAACGCCTGGCCGAATCCAACTGCGTGGGCCATCGGTGACCGGAGGTTATTACCGAAACCCGGAGGCGAACGCGTCAGCCTTTACGCCGGACGGATGGTTCGACACGGGCGACCTGGGCGTTTTGCGGGCCGGTTGTCTCGTGATCACCGGGCGAAAGAGGGACGACATCATCATCAACGGCGCCAAATTCAACAGTCACGAAATCGAGGCCCTGATCGAAGAACTGGAGGGAGTCGAGAAATCGTTCACCGTCGCGTGCGCGGTCCGGACGTCCGAAAGCTCGACGGAACAACTCGCCGTCTTTTTCTGCGCGGCGGGGCAGAGCCCGGAGGCGTTGGCCGCGCTCGGCGGACGCATTCGCGGCCACGTCGCGCGCAGCTTGAGTATCGCGGTGAACCATCTGGTCGCGCTCGAGCGTCACGAGGTTCCGAAGACGGAGATTGGAAAAATCCAGCGCCAACGCCTGCGCGACGCGTTTCAAACGGGCGCGTTCACCGGGAGGACGCTGCTCTCGCCGATCGCGGCCGTCCCTGCCCGTGAGCCGGCCGCCGTCACGCGGCGAATTTCGCGCGCGGCTGGCGCCGAGGAACTCGGCGGACGGATCGCGGGGATTTGGCAGGCGACGCTCAAGCTGCCGGCGGTGCGGTGGGATGACAATTTCTTTGAGCTTGGCGGGCAGTCGCTGCTCCTGGTCCAGGCGCAGCAGAGTATGCAGGAAGCGCTGGGCGTGGAGGTGTCCCTCGTCGAAATGTTTCAGTATCCGACCATCAATCAGTTGAGCCAGTGGCTGGCCTCGCGTGGCGACGCCGGCCTGTCGTCTGACGACGCGGCTTCGCGGCCCGCCCGGGCTGCCCGCGCCGAAGAGCGTGAGGTCGCGGTGATCGGCCTGGCGTGCCGCTTTCCCGGGGCGGGCGACCCGCGGGAATTCTGGCGCAATCTTTGCGACGGCGTCGAATCGATTGACACGTTTTCGGTTGAGGATCTTTTGGCGTCCGGCGTGCCTGAATCGCTCGCGCGCGACCCCAAATACGTCCGGGCCAAGCCGATCCTGCGCGGCATCGAGAATTTTGACGCCGAATTCTTCGGTTATGGCGCGAACGAGGCGGATCTGCTCGACCCGCAGCATCGACTGTTCTTGGAATGCGCGTGGGAATGCCTGGAGGACGCGGGCTACAATACGTTGGAATGTCCCGAGCGGATCGGTCTTTTCGCGGGCGCCGCGATGAACACTTACCTCTTGAATCACGTGCTCCCGGCGCGCGCCCGGCTGGACCCGAAAGACGATTTGAGCCTCGCGACGCTGGACTCGATGGGCGGGTTCTTGATGATGGTCGCCAACGACAAGGATTACCTTCCGTCGCGAACCTCCTACAAAATGAACCTGCGCGGACCAAGCGTCAACGTGCAGACGGCTTGCTCGACGACGTTGGTCACCATTCACACCGCGGTCCAAAGCCTGCTCTCCGGCGAATGTGAGATGGCGCTGGCCGGCGGGGTTTCCGTCCATGCGCCGCAGCGGGTCGGGCATCTTTTTCAAGAGGGAATGATCGTCTCGTCAGACGGTCACTGCCGCGCGTTCGACGCGCGGGCCGATGGCACGATCTTTGGCAGCGGCGCGGGCGTCGCCTTGCTCAAGCCCTTGTCGCGCGCGGTGGCGGATGGCGATCACATTTACGCCGTCATCAAAGGCTCCGCCGTCAATAACGATGGCGCGCGCAAGGTCGGGTACATGGCTCCCGGAATTGAGAGTCAAACCGAAGTCGTAAGCCAGGCGATCGCGGCCGCGGGAATCGACCCGGCCACGGTCGGGTACGTCGAGGCGCACGGGACGGGGACGCCGATGGGCGACCCGATCGAGATCACCGCATTGTCGCAGGCCTACGGGCGCGGCGTCAGCCAGCGCCAGTTCTGCGCGGTCGGTTCGGTCAAGACCAACGTCGGGCATTTACAGATCGCATCGGGCATCGCCGGCTTCATCAAGGCGGTTCTCGCGGTTTATCACGGGAAGATTCCGCCCACGCTGCATTTTGAAAATCCAAATCCGGCGATCCGTTTCGCCGCGAGTCCGTTTTTTGTGAATCCGACGTTGATCGATTGGCCGGCCCGGGAGACGCCCCGGCGCGCGGGCGTCCACTCGCTCGGCATCGGCGGCACCAATGCCCACGTGATCCTCGAGGCGGCGCCCCCCGTGGCGGAGCAAGACTTCGACGACGGACGGCCGGGGATGTGCCTGGTCGTTTCGGGGCGTACGGAGGAGGCCCGACGTGGGCTGGCGGCGCGGTATCGCGATTTTATCGCCGACCTTCCGGACGCGCGGCTGTCGGACTTTTGCTACACCATCAATCGCGGTCGAGTCGGCTTCGATCATCGGCTGGCCGTGCTGGGCGCCGGTCGGGCGGAGCTGCGGGAGCGTCTCGATCGCTGGCTGGCGGACGGCGCGAGCGTCGGCGCCATCGCCGGCAAAGTTCATTCGGCGCCGCGCGTCGCGTTTCTCTTTCCGGGGCAAGGCTCGGCCTACGCGCCGTTGGAGCGAAGGCTTTACGAGACGGCGCCGGTGTTTCGCGGGGTGTTGGATCAGTGCGATGAATTGCTCCGCGGGCGCGGCTTGCCGGCGGCCAGCGAAGTACTTTTGGGTGACGCGCGGAGGATCAGCGGCGCCGGACGCGCCGTGGAGGTGCAACCCGCCCTTTTTTCGCTGGAGTACGCGCTGGCCGTCTTGCTGCGGGATTGGGGCATCGAGCCCGCCGCGGTGATGGGCCACAGTCTGGGAGAATATGTGGCCGCGTGTGTCGCCGGGGTATTCAGTTTGGAGGAGGGGATTCAGTTGGTCGGCTCCCGCGCGCGCTTGATGGACGAATTGGCGGCAAATGGCGGCATGGCCGCCGTGTTCGCGGGGGAATCGGTCGTGGCCGAGGCGATCGCGGGGCGATCGGCCCGGCTCGCGGTTGCGGCGGTTAACGGCCCGGCGGTTACGGTTATTTCGGGCGGACACGCGGACTTGGCCACGGTCCTCGAAAAGTTGCGAGCGCGCGGGATTCGCAGCCAAAAACTGACCGTTTCTCACCCTTTTCACTCGCCGTTAATGGAGCCGATGATCAGCGCTTTCGCGGCGGCCGCCCAGCGCGTGGCGTTTGCGCGGCCAAGTATTCCGATGGTCTCGAATGTGACCGGCGCGTTTGCCGGCGCCGAGGTTGCGTCCGCCGAGTATTGGTCGGCTCATACGCTCCAGACCGTTCGGTTTGCTCCGGGGGTTCGCGCGCTGGCCGAAAAGGGCATCGACCTCTTCCTCGAATTGGGGCCGACTCCGGCGCTGCGGGGCATGATCGCGGCCTCGTTGCCCGAGGGACGTGAACCCCGATTGCCGCATGTGGCCGCTGAGAAGGGATGGGACTCGCTTTGGGAATGCCTGGGCCAACTCGCCGTCGCCGGAGTTAAGATCGACTGGGCGGCGGTCGAGCGGGGGCGCTTGCGACGGCGGATGTCGGCGCCAACCTACCCGTTTCAACGGCGGCGATATTGGCTCGAGCCGCGTCCGACGGCGCCGGTGGCTTCCAGCGCGCCGAGCGATCCAGCGCTCCATCCTTTGCTCGCGCGACGGTTTCACTCACCGCTTCAGCCCGGCGTGTTTTATGACACGCGCGTGGAGCCAGACCGATTGGACTTCGTGGCCGATCACCGGATTTACGGGCAGGCGGTCATGTCCGGCGCGTGCTATCTCGCGATGGCGCTCGAGGCGGCCGCGCGGGAACTCGGGACCGAGAGGTTGCGGCTGGAACGAATCGTATTTGCGGCGCCCCTCATATTTTCGGCGGGCCGGGCGGCCGCGATTCAACTGGGGATGCTTCCCGCAGCGGTGGGGAATTACGCATTCAAAGTCATTGAGTTGGGGGCGGGCGGCGGCGACTGGACGCTGCACGCGGAAGGGGAGGTCGGCGGCGAGTTAGGATCGGACGGGCAATCAAGGTCTGGATCATCGCTCGCGGAGGCGTGGCGGCGTTGCTCGCGGAAGCTGGGGGACGAAGAATTCTATCAATTGCAAGCCCGCCGCGGCATCGAGTTGGGGCCTAGTTACCGGTGGCTTCAGCAAATCGCCCTGGGTGAAGGGGAAGCCGTTTGCGCGATTGAACGGCCCGCGATCGTCCCCGAGACGCGTTGGCTGCATCCGGGCCTGCTCGACGCTTGCTTTGGGCTGCTGGCGGCGGCGGTGGATTTAGAAATTCCTGAAACGTTCGTACCCGTCGGCATCGAACGCTTCCGGCTCTTGCGGCGTCCGTCCGGGAGGCGATTTACGGCCCATGCGCGCCTTCGTCCGCGCGATCCCATGGCCCCGGGCGCGCAGGGAGCGGACATCCGGCTTTTCGACGAGAACGGTGAATTGCTTATCGAGTGCGTTGGCTTAGTCGGAAAGACCGCGGGCCGTTCCACCTTTGTAGCGGAGGGGACGCTGGCTGAAATTGATTCGTTATGGGAAATCACCTGGGCGCCGGAAAAACTTGTCGCGTCACCGGGTAAACCGAGGAATTGGCTGATCTTTGCTGACGCGCAATTCGGGGCCGAAGTGGGACGTCGATTGGAGGAGGCCGGGCATAGGAGCCGTCTCGTCATCACGAGCGAGGCCGGCTTCCTGCGGGCGCCCGACGGCGGGTATCAAATCAATCCAAGTGAGGCGGGTAACGGTGACCGGTTATGGCGCGCGCTTGAGCAGGATGGTTTCGCGCCGGATGCGGTCATCTACGGTTGGGGAATGGAAGCGGGTTGGGACGCCGCTCGCGCCGCGAACGATCCAGGCGGTGAATTGCAGGGATTACTGTTCTTAGCGCGGGCGCTCCAGGCCGAGGCGCCGGAGACGTTGCGGGAGTTCTGGTTGGTGACCGTGGGAGCGCAGGCGTCGTCTGGCGCCGGGCCAAACGTCAATCCGGCTCAGGCAATGGAATGGGGAGTGATCCACTCATTCGCGCTGGAGACGCCGTTGATTCGCTGCGCGTGCGTCGATTTGGAGCGGGGCCACGTCGCGGCGCAACTGGACGATTTGGCGCGTGAGTTATCGAGTGGCGCGCGGGGCCAACGCGTCGCCTTGCGTCAAGATGGGAGGCGGGTGGCGAGGCTGGCGCCGCTTCGACTCGGCAACGCCTCCGCGGCGATGACCGTCAAAACCGACCGAAGTTATTTAATTACCGGCGGCACGGGGGCGTTGGGATTGCTGGCGGCGGAATGGCTGGTTGCCCATGGCGCCAAACATCTTGTGCTCGTGAGTCGCCGCGGCGCGGACGATGGAACGCAACGACGCCTCGACGCTTTGACGGCCGTCGGCGCGATGATTTCCACCGTTGCCCTGGACATTTCCGAATGGGGCGGGTTAAACGAGCGATTGCTTCCAGCGTTGGCGAACCGGCCGCCTTTGGCAGGGGTGATTCACGCCGCAGGGATCTCGGACGACGCTCCGCTTGCCGAACTGGACTGGCGCCGGTTTCAAAACGTGTTGCGGCCAAAAGTCGCGGGCGCCTGGAATCTGCATCGGTTTACCGAAGACCTTCCGCTCGATTTTTTCATCCTCTACAGTTCCGCCGCTTCGTTTCTTGGGAACATGGGCCAGGCAAATTACGCCGCGGCGAACGCGTTCCTCGACGCGCTGGCGCATTACCGCCGGGGGCTTAAGCTCCCGGCGACGAGCATTAGCTGGGGACCATGGCGGGAATCCGGGATGGCGGTCGCCCGGGCGGCCGTTCAGGCCGCGATGACCGAACAGGGTTTCCATTTCTTGTCTTCGGCGTCGGCGTTTTCGAGCCTGGAGAAGGTCGTGGCGCGAGACGTCGGTCACGCCGCGATCCTGACGTGCGATTGGCGGCGTTACGCCGATCGGCACCCGCTAATCGCGGACGGTGGCTTTTTACCGGTGGCTGGCGCGGCCGCTCGGACGGGCGCAGGCTCGAGCCGCGGCTGGGGAGCCGAGTTGGCGAGCTTGCCGGAAGAGAGCCGGAAGGCTCGACTTACCGAGTTGCTGCGGGAGACGGTCGCCCGCCTGGTCGGTGGAAAGGAGGCCGGTGAGTTGGAAATCGATGAGCCGTTGATGAGCTTGGGTTTGGATTCGTTGATGGCGGTGCGATTGCGGAATCGCCTCAGCGAAGCGCTAGACCGGCCGCTGCCGGCGGGGCTGTCCTTCAATTATCCGACGATTCGCGCGCTCGCGGAACACTTGAGCGGCCGCTTGGCGCCCGCGACGGAGGTCGCGCAGGTCGCGGGCAACGAAGCGGCGAGTGAAGCCGCCGCCTTGGATGACCTGAGCACGGACGAGTTGGCGGCCTTGCTGGATCGTGAGGCTGAAGCCCTGGATCGAACCTGGTCGGGGAGTTGAACGGAGCCCGCGAGGGTCGCGCCACCGTGGTTATTTCTGAAAAAGCTTGGTTGGCGCGTAACTCGCTCACTATGATGGCCGCTGAATGATCGGCAGATTCTTCGAACGTGTCCGCCTCTGGCTTGGCGAGCATGCCTTTGCGCTCGGGATAACCGCGTTTGTCCTGTTGTTCCTGGTCATCTACCTATCGAGCAACATCTTCATTTTCCTGGAAACCGGGCAGGCCGGGGTCCTGTACCGGCGATTTGCCGGGGGAACGCAGGTCAATCGCGTGTACGGGGAGGGTCTGCACATCATTTTTCCGTGGGACAAGATGACCGCGTACAACGTGCAACTCCAGCAGCAGGAGCACACCTTTTCCGTGTTGAGCAGCAACGGCCTCACCGTCGCGGTCACGGTCTCGATCCGTTTCCGCCCGAAGGTCGAGTTGCTGGGTGTGCTGCACAAAGAGGTCGGCCCCGATTACGCGAGCAAGATTGTGATCCCGGCGGTGCAGGCCCTGGTCCGGAACGTGTTCGGCCAATACACGCCCGAGGAGCTTTACACGAGCAAACGCGCGGTAGTGCAGCAGATTCTTCAAGGCTCGCTCGATGAGGTGGGAGAGAAGTACGTGCTGCTCGATGACCTCCTGGTTGAAACCATCGGCCTGCCGCCGACGATTCAGACGGCAATCGAAGAGAAGTTGACCGAGGAGCAGCGCGTGTTGGAAATGAAATACCGGGTTGACCGCGAAAAACTCGAGACCAATCGCCGGGTGATCGAGGCCCAGGGAATCAATGACGCCAATCGCATTTTGGCCAGCTCGCTCGATGAACAGGTGCTGCGGTTCAAGGGCATTGACGCGACCCTGGAACTGTCGAAATCAGCCAATTCCAAGGTCGTAGTCATGGGTGACCGCAACGGCCTGCCGTTGATCTACGATTCATTGCTGATGGGCTCGCCGACGTTCGCCGGAACCAATGGCGTCCACGCGACGAATAGCGCCGGCCATGGGAATGCGTCGTCGTCGAACGCGCCGCCGGCTGAGGCGGCAAAGCCGTCGAAACCTTAGCTCGAGCTTGAAACCGTCCCGCGATCGCCGCCATCGAGTCGCGGCCGTGAGTTTAGGTTGGAGATACTTTCGCGCCTTCACGCGCCGCGCGCCGAGATTTGAAATGTCGTTGTGGCCGGCGGGCGCCGCCGCTACGATGGCCCCGTAATGATCCGCGGTTTTTTTGAACGCCTTCGTCAATTCTTCCATGAGCACGTCGTGCATTTTGGGGTGACGGCGTTCTGTATTCTTTTCGTCGTGGTCGTTTTCTCGAAAGAGATATTTAACTTCATCGAGGCGGGCCATGCCGGGGTGCTTTACCGTCGCTTCGCGGGCGGGACGCAGGTCAACCGCGTCTATGGCGAGGGCATGCACATCCTCTTTCCGTGGGATAAAATGACGGTTTATGACGTCCGCATACAACGGCAGGATCACACGTTCTCGGTCCTAAGCAGCAACGGATTGACCGTGGGCGTCACGGTGTCGATTCGCTTTCGGCCAAAGATTGAACTGTTGGGCGTCTTGCACAAGGAGGTCGGCACGAATTATGCGGTGACCATCGTGATTCCGGAAATCCAGGCTTTGATTCGCGACGTTTTCGGTCAATACACGCCGGAGGAGTTGTACACGAGCAAGCGCTCCGTCGTGCAGCAGGCGCTGCAGGGATCGCTGGACGAGATTGGCGAGAAATACATCCTATTGGATGATCTCCTGATCGAATCCATCGCGTTGCCGCCGACGATCGAGACAGCCATCGAGGCCAAGCTGACCGAGGAGCAGAAGGTGCTCGAGATGAAATTCCGCCTTGAACAAGCCAAATTGGAAGCGGGTCGCCGGGTCATCGAGGCGGAGGGAATCGCGGAAGCCAATCGCATCGTGTCCGAGTTTTTGAGCGAGGAGGTGCTGCGTTTCAAGGGGATCGACGCGACGCTCGAATTGGCAAAATCACCGAACGCCAAAATTGTCGTGCTGGGCGACTCGAACGGCCTGCCGTTAATCTACGACTCTTTGTTCATGGGTGAGCCGACGCGACGCTCGACCAATGGCGTGAGTCCCTCGCAGATGAAATCTGAACCACCAAATGTGTCCGTGCCGCGCGAGGCGCCCGATTCGGCGAAACCGTAGCGTCGCCCGCCAACCCGGCGCCGTCCGGCGGCCCGCCCGTTCGCGCGTTCGATTTAGGGAGACGGAGAAGCGCCCTTGATTTCCTGCCAGCCTTTTTCGTATCGCGCCGCGGTCGGCGCGTCTAGCTCCTGCAGGAAGAACAGCTTGTTTTCGCTGTCCGGCAATTCGTAGGCGGGACCGTTGAGCAATTCGCGATCAATAAAAGGCCGGGCCGCGCGGTCCACGCTGGCGGCGCAGGAAAAATTGGAGTTCTTGGCGGCGACGGGCGGCGACAATAAATAATCAATCAGTCGCTCCGCGGTCGTCATTTTGGAGGTTCCGGCAAGGATAACCAGGCGGTCCACGAAGACAATGGCGCCTTCTTTTGGAACGGAAAAGCGCACCTTGGGGTTCGCCTTACGCGCCCGCGCGATGTCGGAACTCCAGGCTTGGTCGAGAAACGAATCGCCCTTGGCGAGATACTTCTCCGCGTTGCTGTCGTCGTAGGCGAAAACAAACGGTCGCTGGCGTTGCAGGAGCGCCACCGCGCGGTCGATTTGCGTCGGATCGGCGGTGTTGGGCGAGAAGCCTAGGTGAACCAGCGCGGAGCCGATGACATACCGGCCCTCATTGAACATGGTGATATGACCCCGCAACTCAGCCTGTTGTTCCGGCGGCAAAGTGTCCGGCTCGAGAACCATTTTCCAACTGAGGGGTATTTCGGTTTCAAAACTGACGTTGTAGCCGATGCCGATGGTCCGCCAGAGATACGGCGCCTGGAAGCGCTGTTCGGGATCGATGGGAATCGCCTTGAACACCGGCTCAGTCTTGTCGAGGTTGGTCAACGTCGAATGGTCCAGCGGCGCGAGCGCGTGCCGCAGCAACAAGGTTGCCACCAGCGCGCTGGAACCGAGCGCGACGTCATACTGGCCTTGACGGTCCAACGCGTGGAGGGCGGCTTCGATCGTCTCGAAGAACGTGAGGTTGACGTGAACCCCGTATTGTTGCTCGAACGCGCCGAGCACGGCTGGATCAATCAACCCGCGTCGGGTAAGGACGTTCAGCGAGGGCGCCAACTGGCCGTAGTCTGGTTTGCGCTCGGCGTTGGCCTTTGGCGAATTCGGATTCTCGATGGTCTTACCGCACCCCGCCAGGCAAACCGCCAGCGCGAGAACGATGATTCCCGACGCGATTCTCGGACGCGGGCGCTGATTGTTCACTGGTTACTATCCGTTGGGAACCGTGAATTCGCAAGTTTGGCCTTTCCGTTCGACCGATTTTGAACGGTTCGGGATTGACCGGATTTCAATTTCCGTTACGCTCCCATCATCACTTCGCAAGAGTCAAAATAGATTTAGCTTATGGAACAAGAAAATGCCAAGCCAATGGCCGGCGGTGCAACGCGCCGGGACTTCATCAAACGGGCGAGCGCTGCCGCCGCCGTCGTGGCGACGACGAACTTGTTCAAGACCCCGGTCTATGGGCAAACGCAGGCGCCTTCGACCGGCCGGGTGATCGGCGCGAACGACCGGATTGTGGTCGGCTACATCGGCGTCGGGAATCAAGGCATGGCCCACGTGCGCAGCCAGAAGGACCATGCCGGCGAGAACAATATCGCGCAGGTGGCCGTCTGCGATCTTTGGACCAAGCGCGTCGAGGGGGCTAAGGCTTACATCGGTGGCGATTGCCAAGGGTTCGACGATTATCGGAAGCTGCTCGAACGCAAGGACATCGACGCGGTGACGATCGCGACGGTTGATCATTGGCACGCCAAGACCTCGATCGACGCGATGGAGGCGGGCAAACACGTTTATGTCGAGAAGCCGATGACCCGTTATTTGGGTGAAGCCTTCGAGGTTCACGACACCGTCAAGCGGACGGGCAAGGTCTTGCAGGTTGGCTCCCAGGGCTGCTCGGACAAAAAGTGGCAGAAATCCGCCGAATTGATCAAGGCGGGAAAGATCGGCCAACTGGTTCTCAGCCAGGGTTCCTACATGCGCAACACGCCGAAGGGCGAGTGGAACTATACGATCGATGAAGATGCCAAGGCGAATACCGTGAATTGGGAAAGCTGGCTGGGACGCGTGCATAATCGCCGGCCTTTTGACGCGGACCATTATTTCCGCTGGCGCAAATATTATCCGTACTGCGCCGGGCTTTTTGGTGACTTGGTGCCGCATCGTTTGCATCCGCTGATGCTGGCGACCGGGATGCCGGAGTTCCCGGTGCGCGTCGTCGCGATGGGCACCCGTTCGATCCACACCGACAAAAACACGCCGGGGACTTACGAGCGCGACGTCTGCGAAACCGTCCAGCTCATGGCGGAGTTCCCGAGTGGCTTGAACATGCTCGTGGTCAGCAGTTCCGTGAACGAACAGGGTCTGCCCGACATGATCCGCGGCCATCGCGCCACCCTCTATATCGGCGGCAATCGCGTGGACCTGAAGCCTGAGAAGCCGTTCAGTGACGAAATCGACCCCGAATCGTTCGAGAATCTGGTCCCGGTCGAGGACATCGGCCAGCACGAGCAGAACTGGTTCAGTTGCATTCGCACGAATCAGCTGCCCAACGCCAACATCGACCTGGCTATCCGCGTCCAGACGGTGATCTCGCTTTCCGAAATGTCGGAGCGTTTGAAGATCGCCTGCTTGTTCGACGAAAAGAGCCGCTCGATCACGACTGGCGCCGGTGAGAAGGTCGAGGCGATCACCTACGGTACGTTGCCGCTCTCCTGAGCAATTTCATTATCTCGCGCGGGGTTCCGTCGGCCAAGCGTCGGCGGAACCCCGTTTGCTTTGGCGATACCGTGCGTCCGGGCGAGTGTTGAACGAGACTCTGTGGGAACCGAAATCAAAACCGTCGCCGTTGCGCGCAACGCCATGGCGACGCGTTTCGAAATCGTGCTTCACGGGGCGGACGAGCCGTCCTTGCGGGCCGCCGCGGAGGACGCGCTAAGCGAGGTGGAGCGCCTCGAAGCCCAGCTAAGTCTTTACCGGCCCACGAGTGATCTGGCGCGGATTAACGCGCGCGCCGCGTTCCAGCCGGTCCGGGTCGAGCCGGAGTTGTTCAATTTGTTGCGACGGGCCGCTCGATTGCATGAGGAGTCAGGCGGCGCGTTCGATATCACGATTGCGCCCCTGATGCGCTGTTGGGGATTTATGGGGGGAAGCGGTCGTTGGCCCGGCGTCGAGGAACTCGCGGCCGCGCGCGCCAAGGTCGGAATGCGGCATGTTCTGCTCGATGAAACGGAACTCACGGTGCGTTTTGCCGTTCCCGGGATGATGCTTGATCTCGGCGCCATCGGGAAAGGTTACGCGATCGAACGCGCGGCCGAACGTCTTGGCGAGGCTGGCGTGACGAGCGGTCTGATCCACGGAGGCACGAGCACGGTTTACGCGCTAGGGCAGCCGCCGGACTCTTCGGCCTGGCGCATCGCCCTGGCGCACCCGGGCGCGGAGGTGTCGGCCCTGACGGCGGCGTTGGACGACCGCTCGGGCGGGCTTCGCCCGCCGACGCTCGGCGTGGTCTCGCTGCGCGATGAGGCGTTGTCGGTCTCGGCGGTTTGGGGCAAGGCGTTCGAGCGCGAGGGCAAAGTCTATGGCCACATCATCGATCCGCGAACGGGTGAGCCGGCGATGGGCGCGGTCCTGGCCGCGGTCGTGCTGCGTTCGGCCACCGATAGCGACGCGCTCTCGACCGCGTTGTTAACACTGGGGATGGACGGATATGGCCCGATCTCGGGTTCGCGTGAAGGGATTCGGTTGCTCGTCGCCGGGCGGGACGACTCCGACGGCCAGCTTATCGTGCGGGCGACCGGAATCGAAACCTCTGGTTAAGCGCCTGGTTTCCGGCGGAGTGAGCGGTGGACAGGTAAACAGCGAATAACGACGATGCGGGCGGCGCGAGACGCGCCAGTACCGCCCCATTTGAGCTCCGAATACATTTTGTTTAACTCTTCGAAAAACTCCGCTTGACATCAATTACTACCGTGGTAGTATTACCGCAGTAATTAACCTGCATTGAATTGTGAACCAGAAACGCATCCACCGCCTTGGCGATCTGCAATTGCGGATCATGAAAATCTTGTGGGAACGCAGGGAAGGGACCGTTGCGGACGTCCATGACGCCCTGGCCCAGCCGGCCGATCTAGCCTACACCACCATCGCGACCATGTTGCGTAAGATGGAGACGCGCGGCCTGGTGCGGCATCGGACCGAAGGACGGACGTTTGTCTATGAAGCGGCGGTGGGTCAAGACGCGGTAACGAGGAATATGGCGGACGATTTGCTTGACCGCCTGTTCGAGGGGAGTCTGGCGGAGTTGGTCAGCCATCTGCTGACGACGCGTGAGGTCAGTCGCACAGAATTGGGCCGGTTGGAGCGCCTGATCGCGGAACGGAAGCGTCAGCCGTAAGGCGAGTCATCGGTTGATTGCCGAACGAAATAACGAACTACGAGTTATGAGCTACTATTTGGGTCTCATCGGGTTGCTGGCGCTGGAGACAACCGTCGTGGTTACCGCCGCCGGGATCGTCCAAATTGTCGTCCGTTCGGCCGCATGGCGCCGGGCCGTGTGGCATATCTGCCTCATCAGTTTGCTGGCGCTGGCCCTGGTGGAATTAACCGGCTCGGCGCGTGGCTTGGCGGCCTGGATCAGGCCGGCCGTCGGCGGCTCCGGCGCTCACCCGCGCGTGGAAAGCGGAACCCTGTTGGCAGCGGACGGTGACGGGTTGCAGTTGACCGATGATTTCCGGCGGAAAGTGGCGGCGCGTCTGACGGCGGACCGCCGCGCGGCCGTCGCAAAAATGCAGACTTCCAGCCCGGTGGGGGACGAGGGGTGGCTGGGCGCGATCTGGTTGCTCGGATTTCTGACGGCGATTGCGCGCGCGGGGCTGGGTCGGTTCGTCTTCTTGTTGTTTCGCTGGCGGCGACAGTCTGGCGCCGCCGGGCCGCAGTCGGCGCGGGTGCAAGTCCTGGCGGCGCGCCTAGGGTTTCGCCGGCAGGTGCGGGTGTTTGAGTTCGCGAATTTGCCCGGGCCGATCGCGTTTGGCGTGTTTCGTCCGACGATCGGGTTGCCGGAGCAATTCGACGCGCGATTCAATCCAGCCCAGCAGGACGCGGTGTTACTGCACGAGTTAGCGCACTTGGCGGCGCATGATCCGGCGTGGTATTTGCTCGGCGATTTGGTCACCGCGCTTTTGTGGTGGCAACCGCTGGCGTGGTGCGCGCGACGACGGCTGCAGGCGGCCAGCGAGGCCGCCGCGGATGACGCCTGTTTGTTATTCGAAGACGGTCCCACCGTGCTCGCCGAGTGCCTGGTTGAACTGGGCGCGCGTCTGACTGAGCCGGCTTCGTTTGGCCGGATGGGGATCGAAGGAAATGGTTTTCGCTCGGGCTTGGGCCGCCGCGTCGAGCGGTTGGTCAATTTAAGAGGCCAGGCGTGGCGGCCGTTGAACCGGACCCGGTCGGGTTTGGCGAAAACGGCGGGACCGGCGGCGTTGGTGGTGGCCGCGATTTTAACCACCGCCTGGGCGGAACCCCAGGTGGTCACTAAAGGAGAAGCACCTATGAAAACATGGCAAAACAATTGGCGGGCCTCGTTGCCCGCGCTCGCGCTGGTCGCGACCTTGGGCACGGCCGGCTCGCCGGCGACGGCGCAAGAAACTCCCATAACGGCCCCATCCACTCAGCCGGCGCCAGCAGTCTCTGCGGTTCCGGCAATCTCCCCAGAGATGGCCAAACGCTACGGGTTGGTACCTGGTGGCACGCCTGGGGCCACCACAGCCTCGGCAACGCCCGCGGCAATTGATCCCGCTCCAGCGGCGCCACAGCCGGGCGTCGGGGGGCTGATGATGGACCCGGTACTCGCGAAGCGGTACGGTCTTAATGTCGCGGGCGTCGGCGCCGCGCGCGGAGGGTCGTCACCGGAATCGGGACGTCAGGTGGTTCAGGCGTGCCTCGAGCGTACCGTCCTTCCCGAAGTCCATCTCGACGGATTGCCTTTGCCGGAGGCGTTGGCCTATCTGGACGAGCAGACTCGCCGTTTGGATCCGGCGAAACGGGGCATCAACTTCATTATCAGCAATACTCTCGGCGCGCCCAAAGCCTTACCTGGCATTGACCCGGCAACCGGGATGCCGGTCGCGGCGCCGGCCTACGAACCGGCCGATCTCGGCGCGGTGGTCATCAAGTTCAACGCCAGCCTCCGCAACATGCGATTGATTGACGCGCTGGACGCCATGACGAAGGTGGCCGATCATCCGATCAAGTATTCGGTGGAGAACTATGGCGTGGTCTTTTCTCCCGACTGGAGCGAGGGCGTGGGGGCTCCAAGCATTGCCGCCAAGGCGCTCGACCCGCTTGGTTCTCAAGTGCGCACCTTTAAGATGGACACCAACACCTTCTGGCTTGGTTTGCGGGAAACCTTTGGTCTCGACGCCTTTTCCCAACCTGCGAAAGCCGGGGAGACTCGCCCAAACATTTCGGGGCCGGCAACGCAGCATTTCCTGCGTCAACTTTTGACGCAGTTAGGCATTAACATGAACCAACCCGAGAAAGCGATCTTCTATAACGAGTTGACCGGCGTGCTGATGGTTCGCGCGGCGGCCGACGAATTGGATTTGGTGCAGGCGGCTGCGGAGACGCTGGGCGGGGTCTCGATCTCTCAATACTCTGCGCCGACACCGACGGCGCGCGGTCCCGGCGGGACTAGCGGCGGGTTTGGAGGCGGCTTCGGTGGCGGAGCCGGTGGTGGGTCGGGCGGAGCCGGGGCGGGCGCCGTTGGCGGCAGCGGCGGCGGTGGCATCGGTGGGGCACCCGGCGCCTCCGGCGGAGGCGGTGTGGGCGGTGGGGGGGGCCGTGGCGTGGGGTTTGGCGGCGGCTCTAGCGCGGTGACCCACCGGGGCATTACGGTATTGGGTGAGGTCAATCGACCCGGCGAATTTGAGATGCCTGCGGGTGAAAAAATTGATCTCGTCTGGGCAATAGCCAAAGCGGGTGACTTCACCAAGGCCGCAAGGCAGAGCAAGATCCAGCTTAGTCGGAAGGGCCAAGAGACTAAGTTCTTCAGATGGGATGATATCATGAACAACCGGGACGCGAAGAATTTGATTCAACTCGAATCAGGGGATCTCGTATTCGTTCCGCCCGCGACCTTTTGAGGCCAATCTGTCGAGTGGTCTTGCGCTCGCGCGCGACCCGCTTGGATTCGCCAGGTACGTCGGCGGAGTGAGCGCGGCTGCTTCGGCGTCGGCCGAGACTTCGTGAGTGAGCCGCCTACTTGACCCCAGTGACAAGCGGCTGCGTCCAAGCGCGCTCGACTTCTCCGGCCACGCCGGCGTTCTCCTTGATTTTGGAAGAGATGATCTTCGCGCGGACGTAGATCTCATCGCCCTTGAGGTGGTAGCTGGCGGCGATGCCCGGAACTTCGGCGAGGACCTTGCCGATGTCGTCGCTGTAACGCCGGGTCACCGGCAGAGCTTCGCCATTCGCGGATAAGACCGGTGAACTGGATCGGTCGAATCCTTTTCGGGTGCCAATAAACTGGGTGACGTAGCGGACTCCGGGTTCCGGTTCGATTTCCAGTTCATACCGATTCTTCAGGCGGCGAACGTCTTTGAGGCGCACGCCGGAGGTGGCGTAAAATTCGCCGGCCTCGATTGCGCGGATGAGAGGTTCCGGCGTGAGAAATGCCGCGCGCACCATCAGCCAGCCGCGGCCCGGATTGCTCAGTTCGGGTTTCTGCTCGTGGTAGCTGTGGGAGTCATCGACGGCGAGAGCGGCGATCGGGTCCATTCCCAGAATGGCTAATCGCTGCGTCAACATGATGTCCCACATGCGGTCGGTATTGACGTGGGTCGCGTCGCCGTTGTTGCGCGTCAAAGGATGGCCGTTATAGACCTCGAAAAATCGTTCGCCCTGGACCCGCATCAAGTCCTCGGCGGTGACGGCCCAGCCGAAATTCGGGTGATTCAAATGGGGGAACATCGGTTGGCCGGTTTGGCGGCGTTGTTCGAGCACGGCATTGACATCGCGTTGCATAACTTCCAAGACGGTGTCACCACTTTTCGGCTTGATCGGCTCGCGCACGTTGGTCGCGTTGAGGTGGATCGGGGTCGGGCCGCAGAAGTCGGTGATTTCCTCGCTTTGAATCAGCAGAAAATGCTGCGCTTCTTCAAACAACCCACGGAACTCGTTCAGCGGCTTGAGGCGAACCATGGGCTGTCCGTTTTCCTCACGCTGTTCGACCCATCCGGCGCCGAAGCGGCGAACATACTTGGCCAGCGCGTTCGCGCCGCCCCGATTCGTTACCGCGTTGATCCAGTGGTCGCCCTGCGAAAGAACGTTGTGATCCGACAGAGCGAGAAAATCGTAACCGTGCTGTTTGTACCAATCGACGATCATCTCCGGAAAATCGTCGCCATCGCTCCAGAGCGAGTGGGTATGCAGATTTCCTTTCCACCATCGTGGCGGCGGCTCGACACCTGAATCGGCGGCAAAAGAACGCAACGCCGCTAACCCGAACAGCACGATAAGTGCGGCCATCCAACGACGGCTCGCGCGCCGCGCGATTGGAATTGATTTCATGGACCGACAGAATAGCCGCCCACGTTTCGGAACGCCAGCGCTCGGATGGAACATAAACGAATCGTAACTGGCTTTTGACCGTGGAGCGCTTCCGTTTCCGGCGTGACTTTGACTGATCTCAGCGGCACAGTCGCGAAAACGCAGGACGGCGCCGGATCGGCGCGAGAAACAGTCACGAAGCGGCTCGTCCATCACCTGTGAGCGGGGCCGCGTTCGGGAAGCCGACGAGCTGGATCGTTCGGTCAAACAATTGTTTAGCGAAACAGACTATTGATGCAAAAGACGTCGCCCATTTCCAGGAGCGGGCTTTTCTCCGGCGGGCCACAGGCGGACGTGGCCAAGTTTACCGAATCGATTTCCTTCGATTGGCGGCTATGGCGGCAGGATATCCGCGGATCGATCGCCCACGCCGCGGTGTTGGCGGACGCCGGCCTCATTACGCGAGCGGAGGAGCAGGCGATCTCGCGCGAACTCAACGCGATTGGCCGTGCCATTGAGGCTGGCGAGTTTGAGTGGAAAGCGGAACTCGAGGATGTTCACATGAATATCGAGTCCGCCCTGACCAGCCGCACGCCCGCCGGCGCCAAGCTGCACACGGGTCGTTCGCGCAACGATCAAGTGGCGCTCGACATGCGGCTTTGGCTGCGTGACGAAATCGCCGCCCTCGCTGGTGAGATTCGTTCGCTGCAGTCCGCGCTGGTCGGCCTTGGCGCGCGGTATGAGACGGTTCTCATTCCCGGCTATACCCATTTGCAGCGGGCGCAACCGGTCTTTCTGGCTCATCACCTTCTGGCTTACGTTGAAATGTTTGACCGGGACTATCAGCGGATGCGGGAGGCTGGCGCTCGGGCGAACGTCTGTCCACTGGGCAGTGGCGCGATCGCCGGTTCGACGCTGCCGTTGAATCGCGAATTGGCCGCTAAACTCTTGGGTTTTGTCGATGCTCGCGGCCGTCCGCGCGTCACGCAGAACTCGATGGACGCCGTGAGTGATCGGGATTTCATCATCGAATTCTGCGCCGCCGGCGCGCTCTTGGCCGCCCATTTGTCGCGTTTGGGCGAGGATCTGATTCTCTGGGCGAGCACGGAGTTTAATTTCATCAAGATCGCGGACGCCTACACGACCGGATCGTCACTGATGCCGCAGAAGAAGAATCCAGATTTGGCGGAACTCGCGCGCGGAAAGACCGGTCGGGTGTACGGCAACTTGATGGCGTTGTTGACGCTCATCAAGGGGCTGCCGATGACCTACAACCGGGACCTCCAGGAGGACAAGGAACGACTCTTCGACACGGCGGACACGGTGCGGGCAACGGTTCGCATAGTGGCGGCGATGCTGCAAAATACCTCGGTCAACGAGATCGCTTGCGCGGCCGCCGCGGGCGATCCGGCGTTGCTGGCCACCGATCTCGCCGATTATCTGGTGCGGAAAGGTATGCCGTTCCGGCAGGCCCATCATGCGGTCGGAGCCGTGGTGGCGCTCGCAAATCGGCTGGGGCGGCCATTGAATCAGCTCAGCGTCGCGGAATTGCAGTCGGTTAGTCCAGATTTCGGCGCGGACGCGTTGGCTGTTTTCGACTCGTCCGCGGCCGTTGCCGCCCGGCGCATGACGGGCGCGCCGGGCCAAACGCGCCGGCAACTCGCGCGGTGGCGCAAGCTGCTCGCGGCCGAGGCGTCCCGAGGGTAATCACCACCGCGACGATCACGCCGCGGGTGGTTGCGTCCGCCGTTTGTTTTCATCAATCCCAATTGAGCGCTGAGAAGCTAGCTCCGCAGTCGTTGGCGGCAGTGTCTTTGGACGCTTTGCTGCGTGATGTCTCGCGTTCGTTCTACCTGACCTTGCGAGCGCTGCCGTCGGCGATTCGCCCGCAGATCGGACTCGCGTATTTGCTGGCGCGCGCGACCGACACGATTGCGGACACCGACCTTGTGCCGCTGGAGATTCGCCTCCAGGCATTGCGACAGTTGCGCGCGCGAATATTGGGCGAGGATAGCGCGGCTTTAGATTTGGGAGCAATGGCCAAGAGCCAGGCGTCACCCGCGGAAGCGACTTTGCTGGCGCGGCATGGGGAGGCCGTGATGGCGCTCAACGCGTTTTCCGAAGCCGACCGCCGCCGGGTGCGCGACGTGCTGACGATCATCATCGGCGGGCAGGAGTTGGACCTGCGACGATTCGCGGGCGCCTCCGCGCGCCACATCAATGCGCTCGCGACGGAGGCCGAGACCGACGATTACACCTATCGGGTCGCGGGCTGCGTCGGTGAATTCTGGACGCGAATGTGCCGCGCGCATTTGTTTCCGAACGCGCCGCTCGACGACGCGTTCCTGATGGAAAACGGCGTGCGTTTCGGCAAAGGGTTGCAACTGGTGAATATTCTGCGCGATTTGCCAAAGGACCTGCAGCAGGGGCGTTGTTACCTCGCGGCGGAGACGTTGGCTGCCGCCGGGCTCGCGCCGAGTGATCTGGTCGAGTCGGAGAACGAGCCGCGGTTTCGCCCGGTGTACCACGGCTGGCTGGCGAAAGCGGAGGGCCACCTGGCGGCTGGTTGGGACTACACCAACGCATTGCCGCGGGGTTGCGTCAGGGTTCGCCTGGCGTGCGCGTGGCCGCTTTTAATCGGGATCAAGACGGTCCAACGGCTTCGCGGCGCCAACGTGCTGGACGCCTCCCAACGGGTTAAGATTTCTCGTGCCGACGTGCGCGGTATCCTGGCGCGATCGGTTCTGTATTACCCGTGGCAAAGCGCTTGGAACCGGTTGTTTCCCAGGCCGTGAACAATTGGCGACGAAGCGCCCGGCTCGGGCGGCGAAACCAGTTGCTTTCCCGCGGCGACTAAAGTAAGTAATTCGCATGCGACTTCGGCAATCATTTCTGATCGTTGGCATTGGGTTCATCATGGCTGGCAGCGGTTCGGTGGCGGCGGCGGCCCCGGTTGACACCGAGGCCCAGAAAAAGGCCTTGGAAATCCTCAGGAAGCTCGAGGCCGAATGGGCGGCGGCTGACTCAACGCAATTGGTGATGCCGGCCCGGAAATTGAGCGAGGCTCAAGTGGCCGAAGCGACTCGGCTCCTGCGCGAGGCCATCGCGAAACAGCTAGAGGGGAGCAAACCGTCCATGGCGGGAGCCCCGAGCGCGGCGCCGGCGACGCCGAAAACCAAGGTGGAGAAGCTCGAGGATCTGCTGGAACTGTACAAGGCGGACAAGATCACCTCCGCCGACTATCAGGACCAGCGGGCCAAGCTTCTGGCGGAGCCGTAGAGGGTTCGAGGCCGCGGGCGGCCAGTCTTAAGCGGTTTTCGGCGCCTCGACGGGAAGCGCGTGGCAATGATCGCAGGCTGGCGCGGTTATTCTTTGCGGTCTCATCCGGCTCCCAACCAGACCATTTCGTTTCTGAACCAACGACTGTTTTATGCACGATTTTCACTACGTTAAAGGCCAACTGCATTGTGAACGCGTGGCGATTGCCGCGCTGGCCAAAAAATTCGGCACGCCACTCTACGTCTATTCGCACCACACGCTGGCCGATCATTTTCAGAAGCTCGACACCGCGATGGCGGGCGTCGATCACCTGATCTGTTACGCGGTGAAGTCCAATTCCAACCTGGCGGTGTTGCGCTCGCTTGCGCGCGTCGGCAGCGGTTTTGACGTGGTCAGCGAAGGGGAACTGCGGCGCGTGATCGCGGCCGGTGGCGAAGCGGGCAAATGTGTCTTTGCCGGCGTCGGCAAGACCGAGGGCGAGATCGAGTTTGCGCTCCGCCAGGGAATTTACTCGATCAACGTCGAAAGCGAGCCGGAGTTGGAACGCATCAACCGCGTCGCCACGCGCCTCAAGCAGACGGCACCGGTGGCCCTGCGGGTCAATCCGAACATCGACGCCGGCACCCACGCGAAGATCACGACGGGGACTTATCAGAACAAATTCGGCATCGCGTTCGAGCAAATCGAGGCGGTCTATCACCGCTCGAAGCGTTTGAAGAACGTTTGGCTGCGCGGGTTGCAGATGCACATCGGTTCGCAGCTTACGGAACCGACGCCCTTCAAACTGGCGGTCGAAAAAGTGGCGCCGTTGGTGGCCCGGTTGGCGGCGAAATACCCGTTCGAGTTTTTCAGCATCGGCGGCGGATTGGGCATCGTTTATCAACCGGCGTTGTCGAGCGGCTCGGCGGATTGGTGGAAATCGGCGTCGGCGCGGAAGATTCTGACGCCTGCGACTTACGCGGCCACGTTGGGTCCGCTTTTGAAGCCTTTGGGGTTGCGCGTGCTCTTGGAGCCGGGACGTTTCATCAGCGGCAACGCCGGGATTTTGGTCACCCGAGTCGAATACGTGAAACGCACCGGCAAAAAGAATTTCGTGATCGTGGACGCCGCGATGAACGATCTAATCCGTCCCGCGATGTACGACTCCTACCACGAAATCGTGCCCGTGGCGCGAAGAGGCGGCGGGAGGACGGTCGCCTCGGACGTGGTCGGGCCAATCTGTGAATCGAGCGATTTTCTCTGCAAGGACCGGCCGATGGCGCTGGCGAAGGAGGGGGACTACCTCGCGGTCATGAGCGCCGGGGCGTATGGGTCCGCGATGGCCTCGAACTACAACTCACGCGCGCTCGCGGCCGAGGTGATGGTCGATGGCGCCCGCGCGGCGGTGGTGCGGGAACGTCTGCCCTTGGAAGCGATTTGGGCCGCCGAACGGGTCCCGGCCTGGCTCGAATCAAAAAAAATCTAAGGGCGGGTCGCGTGGATCGCGGCCTTCAGATCGTCAATCTGTTTTTGAACCGCCGCCGGATTGGGCGATGAGCGTTTGACGATCTCGAGGTAGTCAATCGCTCGTTCCGGGTGGCCTTCGCGTTCTTCCAAAACGGCCAGATGGCCCGCGATTTGTTCGCGCGCGAATTCGTTGGGTTTCGACTTGGCGCCTTCCTGCGCCTGCCATTTGCGGAGAGCCAGTTCCCAGACGTTCCGCGCGCGCGCCGGGTCGTGGCGGTTCTCCAGAAAAACCCGGCCTAGCTCGAACAGAATCTCGTAGCTGTCGGGGTTGGCCCGCCACCCCTCGCGCAACAGTTGTTCGGCTTGATCCACCTTGCCCAGCCGGCTGCGGAGCCAAAAGGCGGCGACGGTGTAGGTTTCGACGCGCTGCGGGTCCAGGTCGGCCGCGATTCGCAGCCACGGGAGGATCTCTCGCGCCTCGCCGGGTTGGTCGAGGTGAGTGTGCCGGGAGGGGTAGAAGTGGCGGCTGAAGCGGTCGATCCAATCTTTCGGAGGACCCAGGTAATCTTCGTCCTCTTCCTTCGCGCCGGCGGCATGTCCCGGCTCGTCCGTTGCCCGCGCCGCGCCGGCGTCCTCGGCAATGTGCTGGGTCGGCGGTTGCGCCGCGGCGTCGAAGACGGAAGGGTAGTAACCGCTGTGGAAATAAACGTCCGCTTTGACAAAAAAGTGATTCGCGAAAAGCCGGCGGCCATCGCCGAGCAGAACGCCCAAGAGGCTATCCGATTGCGCGGCTCTTCCTCCCCAGGTCGGGCGCCAAAGCGTTAACGTCTCGGCCAGGCTGAAACAAATGGTCAACAGCAACGCGAGCACGAGCAAGGGCGAAGGCATAGCGTCGCTAGCAAAGACTTGCCCGGCGGAATACGACGCACGCCGCGACCAGAAAGAAAGCCGTGTATGCGGCCCCGTAGAGCGTCGCCAGCAGCCAAATCGTCCACGGGATCAGGCCCCAATCATGCACCAACAAATCCCGCACGTCGAAAAGCTCCAGATGAGGAATCGCGAAATAGATCGCGTAAATGACGGAGCGCGACGGCTCCGCGAGTTGTAACGCCACGGTGTTGAGATGGCGCCCCAGCAGCAGAATTCCCATCACGGAGACGAAGCAAATCGTGGCGTTCGACGACGGCGCCGTGAAGACCAACGAGCCAAGCAGGACCAGCGCGACCACCACGCCGAGCATCTGCCATTGCAGCCAGGCGGCCTGAAAATAGCTCAACCACGGCCACCGTTGTTCGCGCGCGCCGCTGATGACCGCGAAGAACAGATAGAAGACCAGCAGCGCGATGCCGCACGCCAGCCAGCACCCCAGGAATTTCCCCACGACGAACTCGGAGCGGCTCACCGGTTTGGCCAGCAGTGGGAAAATCGTCCGATTCTCCCGTTCCGCGGGAATCTGGCGGGCGGTCGTCCCGATGGCGATAACGAGCGCGGAAATCCAAATCAGAAGGAGGCAGATTTCCTTCAAGTAGCGCGCGATCTTGTCGTCGTTGAAAAAATTCACCGACCACATCAGCAGCGTCAGGAGGGCGGTCAGCACGAACAGGACGTAAAAGTCCTTCCGGCGATAAAGCTCCTTGATCACGACCTGCGAAATGGCCCACGCGTTGCGCATCGTCACGCGGCAGCCGGGTAGCCGATCACTTTGAGGAAGATCTGCTCGAGGTTGCACTGATACTGCGCCGCGAGGTCCGCGACGCGGCCTTCGACCTGCAATTCGCCTTGATTGAGGACCGCGACGCGGTCGCAGACCGTTTCGACCTCGCCCAGTTCGTGCGAGGAAAAGAAGATCGTTTTCCCTTCGCCTTTCAGGCGGTGGATGATTTCGCGGACCTTCATGCGGCCGACCGGGTCCAGGCCGCTGGTCGGTTCGTCGAGGATCAGGAGGTCGGGATTGTTGATGAGCGCCTGCGCCAGCCCGGCGCGTTGTTGCATCCCTTTCGAGTAGGTCTTGATCAAGCGCTTGCGCGCCGCTTCGAGATCGACGACGCGGAGGACGGCGTCAATGCGCCGTTCCAGCTCCGCGGCCGGAATGCCGAACGTGCGGCCGTAAAAACGCAATAATTCTTCGGCGTTGAGGAACTTGTAATAGTAGGTCAGTTCAGGGAGGTAGCCGAGCCGCTGGCGGGCGATCGGCTGGCGAACATCGACTTCGAAGAGATACGCGGCGCCGGCCGCCGGTCGCACGAAGCCGAGCAGGACGTTCATCGTGGTCGTTTTACCGGCGCCGTTGGGACCGAGAAACCCGAAGACTTCGCCCGCGTGGACCTGAAACGTGAGGCCTTTTACGGCCACCTTGACCGGTTGGCCGAGTTCGCGGGCGCGGTACTCGACGCGCAGATTATCCGTTCGCAGAACCGCGTTTGTCATGACGATTTACTCAGGCCGACCGCCAACCGCAGGCTAGTTCACCGTCCTCCGAGTGACAATAAAACTTTTCTTGCTTTCGGCGGGCCGAGCGGTCAATGTCCGCCCTTTATGGAACGCGGCTTAAATGCCCCGGGCGGCCCTGGCTGTTCTGCCGAACCATTTGTGGGAAAGCGCGTTTCACTCTGACGGCATGGCAAAAGAAGAAGCAATCGAGTTGGCCGGAACTGTAACCCAGGTCTTGCCTGGTACGATGTTTCGGGTCGCGCTACCGAACGGGCATGAGGTCCTCGCCCATATCTCCGGCAAAATGCGCAAAAACTTCATCCGCATCAGCGTGGGGGACAAAGTGAACGTCGAAATGTCCACCTACGATCTCGGCAAAGCTCGCATCACCTTCCGGCACCCATAGTCACGAGACCGGTGGGCCGGTCTGTGGTGATCGATTCCCATTTCGGCGATCTTTGTTCGCTCGGACGCTTGGCGTCGTCGTCGGCCGCGGTCGGTTTTGAGAGGTGATTTAGGCGAGTCTTCCGCGACCGTCGATCGGTCAATTACCTGTCTCGGGGACATTCATTTCAAAGCGCGGGATGCGCGTTAACACTTTTCGGCCGATCCCATCGACGCCGAGGTAACTGCCTTCCGCGACGGCCCACGTCGTGTCGAGCAAATGATAGCTGTTGTAGCTGAATTTCTCGCCCGGCTTGATTCGCGGCATCTCCCCGACTACGCCGTCGCCTTCGACCGCGATGATTTCGCCGCGGGAGTTGGTCACCACCCATTTGCGGCCTTTGATGGTGACCTCCTGATCGCTGTCATTGTGAATGCTAATGAAATAGACAAAGCAATGTGGGCGTTCCGGCGGACCGGGCATCTCCGGCTGATAAATGACGCGGTCCACGGTGACCCGCAGACCCTCGAGCTCCAGAAAATCGTGCGACGCTTTCACGGGCGATGGCGGCTTGACGGGCCGGCGGATCGGGCGGCGCGGCGCTGAGGCGCGATATGCATATATAACTGCACTAAGTCGGCGTCGGAAAACAACGGTTGCGTCGGGCGACGCGGGGACCGCGCGTTTGATTCGGCGTCAGGCATCTGGGTGTTGCTTGGGGCTTACTATAGCGCTCGTTTTGCGGAAATCAACCGGTTGCTTTGGGGTGAGGAGCGTTTGGCGGAGGGGCGGTGGTTCGGTGGCGATTTCGTCGAGGCTTACGGAAGGTGTCTGGGAAGAATGGGACCAAGGGGATAGCATGGGAACTATGCTGCAAAGCGGCGCTTCGTGCCGGAGGAAATCCAGACCGGCGGCGCGAAGCTCCGCTGAGGACGGGAAAAGTCGGATTCCTGGAGCCTTGCCCGAAGGAGGGGTTAGCGCCCGAAAACGCGGTTGCGCTCGGTGGCTTCGAGGGGGCGCCATTTGCCGGTCGGTAAATCGGGGGCGGTGAAGTCGCCGATGCGGACGCGCAACAGGCGCAGGGTGGGATGGCCAATCGCGGCGGTCATGCGGCGGACCTGGCGGTTCTTGCCTTCGGTCAATTCCAGCGCGATCCAGGTTGCGGGGATCGACTGTCGGACGCGGATGGGTGGATCGCGCGGCGGTAGCCCCGGTTGCGGATCAAGCAAACGGGCGCGGCAGGGCAGGGTGCGGCGGCCTTGGATGACGAGGCCGGAAGCCAACCGGTCCAGCGATTCGGGCGCCGGCAGGCCTTCAACTTGCGCCCAATACTCCCGCTCGTGGCCGTGCTCGGGATGGAGGAGTCGAACGTTTAACTCCCCTTCATCGCTCAGAAGCAGCAGGCCCTCGGTTTCCGCGTCCAAACGCCCCAGCGGATAAACACGTGGCGGGAAGCCGAATTCGGCGAGTGTTCGATGGGGCGAGCCGTCCGGGGTGAACTGGGTCACAACTCCGTAAGGTTTGTTGAAAGCGATCAGCATCGCAAATCTGCGTCGGCTGGTGGCAGAAAATTAACGCAAGTCGCCCGCGGGCGGCGTGGCTTGGCGTGGCTCGATAGTCCCGCGCGATTCGGTCGGCGGACCGGCGAGGAGCGCCACCGGCGGAGTGGTTGCGGTCTGGATGACGGTGGCGTGGGCGCTTGCGGCGTGGGCGGCGGTCTCATCGGCGCTTGGCTGTTGCGGATTGAACTGCGGGTGTTGTTGCAATCGTTCCCAGGTGGCGGGCGCGAGCGGTGCTTGGCGGTAATGCGGCTCCCAAAGCGGTTCGGCGCTGCTCGAACGGTGGGCGCGGCGCAACCAGTCGGCGCCGAGCGGGCGGGCGATCAGTTCGGGCGCGTTGGCGGCGATCGTGGTCTCTTCTTTCTCGCCGGTGGCCTGACCGGAGCCGACGTAGAATCCGGCCAAGAGCAGCGAGACGCGCAGCAGCGTGCTGCGCGAATAGGTGGCGACCGCGCACGGCCGCGCCGGGTCGAGGTGATGGAACAGATCGTTGAAAAGCGATTGCGTCCACATCGCCGGGTTCTTGGCGGGCGAGAAGGCGTCGAACATGATCGCGTGCGGCTTCGGCAGGGCGCTGGTGATCCGTGGCGGTCTGACTAATAAAAGCGGGCTGTCATGCGGCGTGGAGGCCGCTGCGCCGGGGCGCGGGTTCGCGGCCTCCGTGGGCGAGCGCCGTGCGGCCAGCAGCGTCGGGAAATCGCCGACCACGGCTTGCCAGTGGACCGATTGCGCGCCATCGGTGAAGGTCGTTTTACCGTGGGCGAGAAGTTCGCGGACGCGCGGTTCGTAACCGTCGAGGTAACCCAGTTCGTCCGGGTGCTCGACCGCGAAGGCGAGCGGTTCGAGCGTGTGATCGAAGCTGACTAGGCGGATGGAAAAGGGCAGGTCGCGCGTCGCGCGCAGGATGGCGATGGCGTTGGCCGCGGCGCCCAGCCCCACGTCCCAGACGACGAACTCACCCTGATGCGCTTGCAGGCGGGCGCCGAGGTCGAATTGGCGGACGTACAGCGCCTCAGCCTCCGCGGCCGGGCCGACCACGGGATGAAACGTCTCGCGATGCGCGTGCGAATGCACGCTCCAGACGCCGTTCGCCAGTCTCACGAGCCGATAAGGCGCGATGTTTTCCACGGCGCGAGCGTAGGCGGTCCCGCGGCGGCTGGCAATCGATTGGACCGGCGACCGGGGAGACCGCGGATCGTATTCAAAAAGGGGAAGGGGAATTGACCGCGGATGACGCGGATTTCACGGATATAAAGAATTCTTTCTTGTTTCCCTTATCCGTGCCATCCGCGTAATCCGCGGTAAAAAAATCTTTATTCGGGTGATTTCGCCGGCTCGGGGCCGGTCGGGAGCGGGCCGAAGGATTCGGCGGGTCGTCGCGAATCCACGTCCCGCGCCCGGCGGTCCGTGCCGGAGCGTGCTCGGGTTACCGAGTGGCCGCGGCGTCTTCGGGGCCGCGGGGATCGTTTGATGGCGTTTTGGATTCAGGAGAGGCTTGACGGGGTGGGGTGGAGGTCCATAGGCTGTCGGGTTCACGGCTCCGCGGCCGTCAGTACCGCTATCGGCGGACTGGCCGCGGGGCTTTTGCATCGAAAGGAATAAGCGTGAATGTGACGGTTGAGCATTTAGGGCCGTGTAAGAAGTTGTTGCGGATTGAGCTTGAGGCGCCGGCGGTGGACGCGGCGTTCGACGAGGTCATTGCCGGCTACCAAAAGGGCGCCCGCCTGCCGGGTTTCCGGCCGGGGAAGGCGCCGCGCCATATCGTGGCCAAGGCTTTCGCGAAGGATATCGAGGACGAGGCCAAGAAGAAGTTGATCGGCGACGCCTACCGCAAGGCGATGGAAGAACAAAAGCTTCGGTCGGTCGCGTACCCTGACATCGAGGAAATCGAGTTCGGCCGAGGCAAGGCTTTACAGTTCGCGGTCACGGTTGAAACCGCGCCGGAGTTTGAGTTGCCGAACTACATTGGCTTGAACGCGCAGCGCGAGACCGGATTGGTCACCGACGCCGACGTCGAGCGGGCGATCAATGTCCTGCGCGAGCAGCGGGGTTCCTACGCCGATGTCGCGCGGCCAGTGGGGAGCGGCGATTTCGTGGTGGTCGATTACGCGGGGACGTGCGAAGGCAAGCCGCTGACCGATTTGGCGCCGACGGCGAAGGGATTGACGGCGAAACAGGCATTTTGGCTGCACGTCGAGCCGGACGCGTTCATTCCGGGATTCACGACGCAGTTGATCGGGGCGCAGGCGGGCGAGACGCGGACGGTCAATGTCGATTTTCCGGCCGATTTCGTAACGACGCAGTTGGCGGGCAAGCAGGGCGTTTACGAGGTGAAGGTCGTCCAGGTAAAGGAGCGGCATCTGCCGCCGCTGGATGAAGCTTTTGCCAAGTCCCTCGGCGCCGCCACCGTGGAGGCCCTGACCGAAGGGGTGCGGGTGGATTTGCAGAACGAACTGGACTTCCGCCAGCGTCGCGGCGTGCGCGACCAATTGGTGCGTTCCTTGTTGGACGCGGCGAAGTTCGAACTGCCGGAATCGATGGTGCTTCATGAGACGCGCAATGTCGTCTATGACATTGTGCGGGAAAATCAACAGCGGGGCGTGGCCAAGGAAGCGATCGATCAGCAGAAGGACGAGATTTTCTCGTTTGCCAACAACAGCGCCAAGGATCGCGTTAGGGCGGGCTTCCTCTTAAACCGGATCGCCGATAAGGAAGGCATCAAGGTCGAGGAGAAGGAAATCCTCTATCGCATTGAGCGCCTGGCGGAGCAGAACCGGATTCCGGTGGACAAGATGATCAAGCAATTGCGCGAGCGCAATGGCATCGTCGAAATCCACGAGCAAATTCTGACCGGCAAGGTGCTTGATTTCCTCGAATTGCACGCGCGCGTGACCGAGGCGGTTCCGACGCTGCCCGACGCGCCGGCGGCGAGCTAGAGATTTAAGTACGCAACTGAATGGGCGCGGATCTATCCGCGCCCATTTTGTTTTAAGCGCCCGGTTTTCTCGGCTCTCGCAGGACTGTCGAGGCCACTCCGCCAAAATCGCTTTGAGCGGAATACGCCGGGCTTCGCCCGTTCGTTTCCCGCCAATTTGCGGCAACCAACGTTCAGCGCCGCGCCTTCGCGAGATTTTCGATGCTGCGAACGACGAGCGCGGTCCAACCGGTTTGATGATTGGCGCCGAGGCCCTTCCCGTTTTCGCCGTGAAAATACTCGTGGAAGAGCACCAGATCGCGCCAATGCGGATCGTAGTGAAAACGCGGGTCATCGCCGTGGCACGGCCGGCGGCCGGTCTCATCGGGCAGGAAGATTCGGGCCAGCCGCGCTTCGATTTCCTGCGCGACTTGTTGGAGATTCATCATCTGGCCAGAACCGGTCGGGCACTCGACTTTTAGATTGTCGCCGTAGAAATGGTGATAGCGCTCGAGCGCTTCGATCAGCAGATAGTTAATCGGGAACCAAATCGGTCCGCGCCAATTCGAATTGCCGCCGAAGAGGTAGGTGTTCGATTCCGCGGGAACGTAATCGACACGATGTTCCTCGCCGCCAGCCACCAGGACATAGGGGTGGTCGAGGTGGAACTTCGAAACGGAGCGAATGCCGTAGGGGGAGAGGAACTCGGCCTCGTCGAGCAGATAGCGCAGAACCCGCTGCAGTCGCTCGCGGGACGGGATGGCCAGGAGGCGATGGGTGTGGCCGGTCTCGCCGTAGCAGATGTTCCGCGAGAGGTCGGGACGGAATTTGAGGAACCAGTCGAATCGTTTGCTGAAGCCGGGCAGGCACTTGACGGTCTCCTGCTCGAGAACTTCAACCGCGATCAACGGGAGCAGCCCAACGAGCGAGCGGGTTCGCAAGGGGACCACCTCGTGGTCGAATTGGATTTGATCGTAGTAGAAGCCGTCGGTTTCATCCCAGAGGCCAGTTCCGCCCAAAGTGTTCATCGCGTCGGCGATTTGGACGAAGTGTTCGAGGAATTTCGAGGCCATATCCTCATAGGCGACGTTCACGCGGTCGCCGTCGTGGGCCAGCTCGAGCGCGATGCTGAGCATCGTGGCGCAGTAGAAAGCCATCCAGGCCGTGCCGTCCGCCTGTTGGAGCGAACCGCCGGTTGGGAGCGGCTTCGAGCGATCGAACACGCCGATGTTGTCGAAACCGAGGAATCCGCCGGAGAACAGGTTTTTGCCTTGGGCGTCCTTGCGATTGACCCACCAGGTGAAATTGACCAGGAGCTTTTGAAAGACGCTTTCGAGAAAGCCGCGGTCACGCTGGCCACCCCGGGCGGCGATCTTGTAAACGCGCCAGGCGGCCCAGGCGTGAACCGGGGGATTCACGTCGTTGAACGCGAATTCGTACGCGGGGATTTGGCCGTTCGGGTGCATGTACCACTCGCGCAAGAGCAGGCTGAGTTGATCTTGCGCGAACCGGCCGTCGATGCGGGCAAACGGAATCATGTGGAACGCCAAGTCCCACGCGGCGAACCAGGGATATTCCCACTTGTCGGGCATCGAAAGGATGTCGCGGCTGAACAGGTGGCCCCATTCGTGATTGCGGCCCGATTTGCGCTCCGGCGGTGGCGGCGGTTGGCCAGGGTCGCCGTCCAGCCAATCGCGCACAACGTAATGATAAAACTGTTTGCTGCAAAGCAGTCCGGCGTATCCTTGCCGGACAATATTGCACTCTTGGGCGGTCAAGCGGCCCGGGCTGACGTTGGCGTAGAATTCATCCGCTTCTTTGATCCGTCGCGCGAAGACGGCGTCGAAATCGGCATTGCGTTTGGCGGTAGGCGTCTCAGCTTCCGCGTAAAGGCGGAGGCGGATCGTCTGCTCGCGTCCGGCCGGTATTTCGAGGATATAATGTGGCGCGGCCTTGGTGCCAAAATTCTGCGGATTCACCGCGCTGGCGTGGCCGCCAATCACGCACTCATGGAACGCGTCTTTGACGAAAGGGCTGGCATTAGGCGAGCCAAAAAGCCGGGCGTAGTTCGATTCGTTGTCGGTGAAGAGAACTTCGGGCTTACGACGGTTTGGGCCGGGGCCGAAGTCGAAGAAAAAACGGCCAAGCTTCTCATGGTCCAAGCGGAGTAAATGCGCGTTTTCCAACTCGATGCGAGGCTTGGCGGTGGCGCCTTCCTGACTGGGGCTGAGGATCCAGGTATTGCGGAACCAAACGGTTGGCAGGACGTGGATTTGCGCGGTGTCGGGACCGCGATTGGCGATCGTAATCCGGATCAGGATGTCGTTCGGCGACTCCTTCGCGTATTCGGTGAAAACATCGAAATAGCGATGGTCGTTAAAGATACCGGTGTCCGCCAGTTCGTATTCCGGATCGGCTTTGCCGCGCCGATGGTTCTCCTGGAGGAGTTGACCGTACGGAAACTCGGCTTGCGGGTATTTGTAGAGCAACTTGCAGTAGGAGTGGGTCGGGGTCGAGTCGAGATAGAAATACTGTTCCTTGACGTCTTCTCCGTGGTTGCCCTCGGGTCCGGTGAGGCCGAACAGCCGCTCCTTGAGGATTGGGTCGCGCCCATTCCAGAGCGCCAGGGCGAAACAGAGGCGGCATTCGCGGTCGCTGAAACCGAGCAGGCCGTCTTCGCCCCAGCGGTAGGCGCGGCTGCGCGCGTGATCGTGCGGAAAGTAGTCCCAACAATTACCCCCCTCGGAATAGTCCTCGCGCACCGTGGCCCACTGGCGTTCGGAAAGGTAGGGTCCCCAGCGTTTCCAGTTCTTATGGCGCTGGCTGTCCTCAGCGAGTCGGTGCGCTTCGGCGGTCATGTTTTTCATTAGCTACACTAATAATCACGTTGAGTGGTCTTCGACCGATGCCTTGCCACTAACCCCACGTCTGCGATTCAAGGGGCGAGGTTTCGAGCGTCGGTGGCTGCTTAGTGAAACGTGCTGAGAGAGTTATGCGCTCCCGAAATCCATTGGTCAAGCGCGAGGACGGGCGCTTTTGCACCTCAATTTCACCGACCTGGGTCTTCTGGTCTCCAAATGTTTACTTCCAACTATTGAGGACGACCCAGAACCAGGCCCCTAGAATTCAACGTCACCCGAAAACAACCACCCCACTCGCATGCCTAGCGGTCGCGCGATCCGGTTCGCGCGGAGCCGAACTATTGCGCACGGCCTGGCGTTAGATCGCTGCCTTACCATATACGCAAGCGAGCGGCTTCGACCCGACTCCAGATCTCGCTTGGCATGCTTTGTCTCCAGACTCCGCCTAAAAGATCGTTAAATCGCGAGTTGCGGCGCGCTTCCTCTTCGACACGATCGATGAATGCTGCGCCATGCCAGACTAGCAAGTTTTCGAGAGGTCCTGCAGCAAGCAAGGCTTTCTCGTCATCAGTGAGGTCGCGTTTCAGCGTTTCACCAATCGCCAGCCAAGCCCGCTCTGGATTATCCGCGCACGCGTCGTGCATTAGGCCGTCCTCGTCGCCGGCAAGCCAAATTGCCACGAGACTTTCGATTTCTTGTTCGGCCATAACGGTTAATCCGATCAAGGTCCGGGGTGCATTATTTAGGTGCGTCCATTCACGCTATTGAAATCTTTGCGTCATCGGCCGGGACGTCTCGGCGCCATCGCTGGGTGAATCTAGTCTCCCGACCGAGGGCGGCCCGTCAACCCCACACATTGGACAGTAACAGGTCATTACATCCATCTTCCCGGCGCTGTCGGCCGATGGGCAAAACCAGCCCGAATTCCGAGCCTCCTCAGCTAGAGCCTCGAAATACTTGTCGCTAGCGAAAGCGTGCGAGGTCTCAAAAACTGACCTCTGGCTACAAACGGCGCACTCGAACTCCAACGCGAAAACTGCATGGGCGTCGAAAGGATCGTTCATGTTGCTCATAAAACTCGGCCCGCCAGGGGCGCCACCGTTAAAGCATAACGGCCTCCAGCGACGCGCAAACGGACCTTGGCATTAAAAGCGTCGGAAAGGAGCTTGGAGGAGAGTACCATCGGGCGCGAGCCGGCCGCCAGAACCTGGCCACCGCGGAGCGCGAGCAGGTGCGAAAAACTCGGCATGATTTCCTCGACGTGATGGGTCACGAGGACCAAGGCCGGGCCGCCGGCGGTCGCGCCGAGCCGGTTGAGGAACTGCAGAAAATGCTCGCGCGCGGCGGGGTCGAGGCCGGCGCACGGTTCGTCAAGGATCAGTAACTCGGGGTGAGCCATCAACGCGCGGCCAATCAGCACCCGTTGTCGTTCGCCTTGCGAGAGGTAGAGCCAAGGCCGCTGCGCGAGGTGTTCGGCTTCGATTTGCCGAAGAATCCCGAGCGCCCGCCGGCGGTCGGCGGTGGTGATTTCACCCCAATAGTCGATCATGGCGTATTTTCCGCTGACGACGCTCTCCAGCGCCGGTTCGGAATCGGCCATCAATTGGCGAACCACCGAGCTGACCAGGCCGATGCGTTTGCGCAGTTCGGGCCAGTGCGCCCGGCCATAACGGCGGCCCAAAAGATCGACGGTTCCGCTCGTCGGCGAGAGGTAACCGGTCAGAGCGCTGAGGAGGGAGGTTTTGCCGGAGCCGTTCGCCCCGAGAATGACCCAATGCTCACCGGGAGCAATGCGCCACGAGACGTGATCCAGAATCAGGGTGTCGCCGCGCCGGACGCAAAGGTCGGCGACTTCCAAGATCGGTTGTGAGTTCGGTTTCAAAAAAGGATTTGAGGGTGGGAGCGGCGAGGCGAGTGGCGCAGGCATCCGCTGAGGCGGCAAGAGTTTACGCGATGAGGCGCGGTTCGAGTCGGTCCGCCGTTGGGTGGGCGAGGAGGCGCTCGCATTGCTCGATGAACAGGCGCTCGTTGGTCGGGTTCCCCGGCAGGAAGGCATGAAAAACCAGATCACCATACGTGGTTCCGATGCCAAAGGCGTGGCCATTCCCCAACTGCCAGCGCCGCTCATGGACGTGAGCGGGAAAGATCAAACAGACGGTATAGCCCTGTTCTTCGGCCCGCCAGGTAATCTCCTCCGCGCAGTCGGATCGCGCGGTGCCGTCAAAGGTTGGACGTCCGAGCGCCTCGTACATTTTACGCGAAATCGCGAACGCGCTCGGTCCGGCGTAGAGGTGATTCACCGAGTCATTAACCACGATATGATTGGATTGTTGCGCGGGACCGAAAACCGTCCGCTGATCGCGAATCTTGTCGATCGCCACGTTGACGAAATCGGACCGCAGCGGTACGGCGTCGATGTCGAATAGCATGAAGTAGTCATAATCTCCGCCGAGTTCGGTCAGGAACCGATCGACGGCGAACCCGTGGGTGCATCGCGGGAATTCAACCTCCACCTGGTTGATCGGCCAGCCGAATCGTTCGAAAACGCGGCGTTGAGCGTCGGCCAAGCGGGCGCCGCGGTTCGCGCCGTAAAAGGAAGCGATCACCACGCGTTCTCCCGCGTGCTCAAGCGCTTGCAAGTCCTTTGGAGGTTTAGGGCAGTCGGCCATCATGTCCCGGCGAAATCGGCTTCCAACATGGCGCCAAGCGGAGCCGGATGGAAAGCCGAAAGTGCAAAAATGGTTCGCTTGCGGTCTCAACTGCCGCCATAGTCCCGGCGCAATGAAATCAATGACCGGATACGGGCGCGGCGAATGCGCGCAGGCGGGCTTCAAGGTGACGGTGGAAGCCAACTCCGTGAACCGGAAACAGAGCGAGATTTCGGTGAATCTCCCCGCCTCGCTGGAACCGCTCGAGGCGCGCGTTCGCGACGAAGCCAATCGTTTCATCGCGCGCGGCCGCTTGAGCCTCCGGGTGGTGTTGCACGCCGGAGAAGGCCGTGCGCCGTTGGGGATGTTGGTGAACGAGCCGCTGGCCCGCGGTTACGCGGAGGAATTTGCCCGGCTCGGGGCGAGGCTCAAGCTTTCCGGTCCCGTTACGCTCGAGACGGTCTTGCGGGCGCCGGGGGTGTTGCAGGATCCGTCCGAGGCGGTGGACGCGGAGACGTTTGGCCCGGCGGTTGAGAAGGCGTTGCGCGCCGCGCTGACGGCGCTCGTCAAGATGAGGCAGACGGAAGGAACGCATCTGGCCAAAGATCTTCGTGCGCGGATCGCGACCTCGCGAAAGGCGGTGGCCGCCGTCGCAAAGCTCTCGCCGAAGGCGACGGAACGGTACCGGGAGCAACTGCGCGAGCGGATCAAAAGCATCGGATTGGAAACGCCGGACATCAACGATGAGCGGTTGGTCAAAGAGGTGGTTTATTTCGCCGAGCGCTCGGATATCTCCGAAGAACTGACCCGCCTGGAAAGTCATTTTTTACAGTTCGATGAAAGCCTGGCGACCACTGAACCGGTGGGAAGGACGCTGGATTTTCTAGTTCAGGAGATGAACCGGGAGGTCAACACGATCGGGTCGAAGGCGAACGACGCGGCCATCTCGAGGCACGTGATCACGCTGAAATCCGAGTTGGAAAAACTGCGCGAGCAGGTACAGAACGTCGAGTGATCGGCGCTTGTCTATGTCTAGCCAGCCATCCAACGCGTTGTTAATCGTCATTTCGGGGCCGTCCGGCGGAGGCAAGACGACCCTGTGCGAACAGTTGGCCAAAGCCGAACCCAATTTGGCTCGCGCGGTCACCTGCACCACCCGCCCGCCGCGGGTGGGAGAGAAGGATGGCGTCGATTACTACTTTCTTGAGGCGGCGACGTTCCTCAAGCGGGTGCAGGCCGGTCATTTCCTGGAGCACGCCACGGTGTACGGCAATAGTTACGGCACGCTCAAATCGGAAGTGCTGAATCAATTACGCCAGGGCCGCGACGTCGTTCTCAACGTGGATGTTCAAGGCGCGGCGTCGATTCGCGCCAACGCCGAGCGAAACGACGAATTGCGCGATGCGTTGATTACCGTGTTTCTCACGCCGCCGTCGCTGGCGATGCTCGAAAAGCGCCTGCGCAAGCGAGCCACCGAGTCGGCGGCCGCGATTCAGAAACGTTTGGGAGTGGCGCGTGAGGAAATCGCGCAATGGAAGTTGTTTGATTATCTTCTGTTGAGTTCCACCATCGCGGAAGATTTGCGACAGATGCAGATGGTTTTGGGCGCCGAAAAGCGGCGCACGAGTCGGGCTAAAGCGCCGGAAAACGAATGAACCAAGCGCCATTAGAGGAAGTTGTGGAGCGCCGGCGGGGAGGCAGAGGTCGGCGTTGGGGGAGGCATCGGGGATGAGTTCCGGGAAGTGCGTCGTTCTGGGGGTGACAGGCTCGATCTCGGCTCACAAAGCGGTGGATGTCGCCAGTCGGCTGGCCAAGGCGGAGTGTGACGTGCGCGTGGTAATGACGGCGGACGCCTTGCGCTTTATCACGCCGCTTCCTTTCAAGACCCTTTCCCGCCATCCCGTCGTCACCGATTTGTACGATGAGGAGGAAGGTTGGAAACCCGCCCACATAGAATTGGCCGATCGCGCGGACTTGCTGCTCGTCGCGCCGGCCACGGCCAACCAGCTCGCCAAACTCGCGCATGGGCTGGCTGACGACGCGTTGACGTGCATCGCGCTGGCGTTGAATCCAGGCGCGCGGCTGCTGCTCGCGCCGGCGATGAACGGCAAGATGTGGCAGCACCCCGCGACGCGGCAGAACGTCGCAACCTTGATCGCGCGGGGCGCGGAAATCATTGGGCCGGAGGCCGGGATGCTTTCCTGCGGCTATGAGGGCGTGGGCCGGCTTTGGAATACTGAAGGAATCGTCGCGCGGGCGTTGGAATTACTCTCGGATCGGGTTTAGAGTAGCGACGATCAAGGTATGTCGTTGAGCCTGACAGTTTCGCACGGAGTCGAGGCGTGGCGCGGTTTTTGGGCCACGGCGGCGCCGGATCCGCGCCAGCAGGCGGCGCGCATCCGCCTGGTCGAGCGGAACATTGGCTTGCCGGTCAAGGGAGTCGCCATCGCGGCGCTGGTCTATTCGCTCTTCTTCTATCACTGGTTTGGGGATGCGCAGGCGAAGGATGTTCAGCCGACGGTGCAGATCAGCGTGGTGGAAGTGGCCTTGGAGGTGGTTCAACGTTTCTTTCTAATCTATTTGGTCCTCAATGTCGGCGTCGGGGCCGTGCTGCTCGGGATGCGGCAGTTTCCGGTCGCGCTGGTGGAGAACGTGGTGTTCGGGGTCTGCCTGCTCGACGGGTTGTTTTTGGCGGCGCTCACGGTTGTTACCGGCGGATTCGACAGCGTGCTTTTCTGGGCCTACTTGGGACTGGTGATGCGTAACGCGGTGAGCGTGGCGGCTCCGACCTCGCAGATCGTGTTGAGCCTCATCATGACCGTGAGCTATTTGGTCGCAGGCTTGATCGACGTGACCATGATGAAGATTACGGTCAGCGACAAGGAGACCGAGTTGCTGGACCCCAATCCCGAGCCGTTCATGCTCCGGATCATCCTTTTGCTTTTGCTCACCGCCTGCTGTTGCGGTTTGCGCGTCTTGTTTGACCGGCAGCGGCGCTCAGAAGACGAGGCGCTGGAATTCGCGCAGCGCCAGGAACAGTTGCAGGCGGCTGGCCGGCTCGCGGCGGAAATAGCGCACCAACTGAAAAACCCGCTCGGGATCATCAATAACGCGGCGTTCACCTTGCAGAGGACCGTGAAGGAAGGGGGGAAGACCATTACTCAGCAAATTAAGATCATCCGCGAGGAGGTGGGACGATCGGACCGGATTATCACGGAATTAATGGGCTACGCGCGCCTGGTCGAGGGACGCCTCGAAAAACTCGACGTGGTGGAAGAACTGGAGAGCGCCATTGCTCAGGTCTTCCCTCCGGCGGTGAAATACGAAGTGGAAATCACTCGTGACTACGCGCCCGCGCTGCCGGTGCTCTTTCTCCAGCGCAACCATTTGTCCGAGATCTTTGTCAATATTCTGCAGAACGCGCGCGAGGCGATGAACGCCAAAGGTCACATTGGCGTGCGCGCGGCTTTCGGCGAGAATTACACGGTGCTGGTCCAAATCGAGGATGATGGGCCGGGAATCCCGCATGAACAGCAGGAAAAGGTATTTGAACCCTATTTTACCACCAAGGAATCGGGCACGGGGCTGGGCTTGGCGATCGTCAAGCACAACACGGAAATCTACGGTGGAAAAGTGCGCATTGAATCTGAGCTTGGAAGAGGGACCCGTTTTGTGCTACAGTTCCCAGCGCGTGCCTTGATAAAGCTAAGAAGATGAGTGTTTTGCTACCGCCCCTGTTGGTCGTTGACGACGAGCGCAATATGCGCTTGTCGCTCGAGACCGTCATGTCCGACGAGGGATATCAGACGCGCACGGTGGAATCCGCCGAGGCGGGTCTGAGGTTATTGGAGCAGGAAGAGTTCTTCATGGTCATCACCGACGCTCGCCTCGGGGGGATGAGCGGTTACGAATTTCTGGACCGGGTTCATAAGCGGTGGCCGGAGCTGCCGATTTTGATGATCACCGCCTTTGCGACTCCCAAACTGGCGGTCGAGGCGATCAAAGCGGGGGCGATCGACTACCTGGCCAAGCCCTTTGCGCCCGAGGAGTTGCTGCACGCCGTCGCGCGGTGCGCCGAGCGGCATCGTTTGATCATGGAGAACGCCGCGCTACGGGCGCGCGCGGGGGAGCCGTATCGCTTGGAGCACATCATTGGCGAATCGCCAAAATTGCGCGATCTCCGACAGTTGATCCAAACGGTCGCTCCGACCAATGCCACCGTCTTGATTTTGGGCGAGAGCGGCACCGGCAAGGAGCTTATCGCCGGCACGCTGCACAGCCTCAGTCTGCGCCGCGAGAATAATTATGTGCGGATAAACTGCGCCGCGATTCCCGAGACCCTGTTGGAGAGCGAATTGTTTGGCCACGAAAAAGGGGCGTTTACCGGGGCGGGCCGGCAGAAGGCCGGGCGCGTCGAGGAGGCGGATGGGGGGACGATCTTTCTCGATGAGATCGGTGACATGAGCCGCCCGCTGCAGGCTAAGCTGCTGCGTTTTCTCGAGGATGGAACGTTTACCCGCGTGGGCGGCAATCATGAATTGCGAGTTGACGTGCGTTTGATCGCGGCGACGAATCGAGACATCATTGACGCGATTCAGCAGAACCATTTTCGGGAGGATCTGTTCCACCGGCTGAACGTGGTCCAATTTCGCCCGCCGCCGCTACGCGAATGCCCGCCGGATATACCGCTGCTGGCGAACCATTTCTTACGCCAGTTCAGCGTGGCGATGAACAAGACGGTCAAGACGATCTCGCCGGGCGCCGAGCAAACTCTGATGGCGCACCACTGGCCGGGCAACGTGCGGGAATTGCGCAACGTCATGGAGCGCGCCGTGATCCTGGAGACGACCGGTGAGATTCAGGCGTCCAGCCTGCCCGATTTCCGCATCGAGACCCAGTTACGAAAGACCCAAGGGGCCGGGGCAAATCTTTCCCGTTCGCTGGACGAGTCGCTGACCAATTTCGAGCGAGAATTGATCCTAAGCATTCTCGAGCAAAACGGATTCAGTCTGAACAAGTCGGCGGAACAATTGAAGATCAGCCGGCACGCGCTACGTTATCGCATGCAACGGTTGAATATTGGGGGCGAGGCCGGCTTGGAGGATGACGCGGTAGTTTCCGCAGGAAAGGAGTCACAGTGATAGGGTACTCTGGAGCGTCGGTAATTCTGGGTTTAGGGGACCTGGGAGGACTCAGCGGCTTGACGCCGCCATCACCGGTCGGATCTCGGTTGGTGATGAGCGACTTGATGCTTGTTCTGGCCGCCGCGCTGGGCGTGGCCATCGTGCTGTTTGTGTGGGCAAAATACTTGCGCAAACCGAAATCGCGTTCCGGCCGGGGCCGCTCGTCGAACCGATCCTCCGCGGCCGCGCCACCGGAGGAGACGGAGGGTAGCAGTGAGCAGCGCCGGGAGCGCCGGCGCCGGCGCCGGCACCGACGCGACCATCGGCCACGGAATCCAACGCTCGCTGAAACCGGCGGACTGCCGCCGGTCAAGACCGTTCCGCCGCCAAATTCCGCAGGCTGACAATGCAGGCCAGTCAGGCGATTACGCGGCGAAGCGCGTCCAATCTGGCGCTGGGTTTTCTCCTCTTGCCCAAGCCGCGGCGCGAGGGAATCTCGGCGCTGTACGCGTTCTGTCGCCAAGTGGACGACGTGGCTGACGAAGATGTTCTGCCCGTGGACGAGCGCCGGCGGCAATTGGCGGAATGGCGCGCCGATATTCAACGCGCAAGCGCGGGCGAGAACGCCCAATTCGCGGTTAACCGAGAGCTGGCGCCGGTGATTGCGCGCTACCAATTGCCGGTCGATCTTTTCGAGGAAATCATCCGGGGCGTGGAGATGGATCTGGACGTCAATCGATACGAAACTTACGCGGAGTTGGAGACGTATTGTTACCGGGTCGCCTCGGCCGTGGGACTCCTGAGCATTCGGGTTTTTGGGTTCCGGGACGGAGCCTGCCACGACTACGCGGTCTATTTGGGGAAAGCGCTGCAGTTGACCAATATATTGCGCGACGTCCACGGCGACGCGGAACGTGGGCGCATCTACTTGCCGCTTCAGGAATTGGCGCGATTCCACGTTTCTCCGGAGGAGATTTTGCGCGGTGAGTATTCGGAACGCTTCCACGCGCTGGCGAGCAGCGTGGCGGGCCGGACGCGCGAGTTCTATCGACTGGCGCGTCAGACCCTTCCGGCGGTGGACCGGCGCTCGATGGTGGCCGCGGAGCTGATGGGGTCGGTTTACTGGCGCCTGTTGCGGAAACTGGAGGCCCGGCGCTTCGATGTTTTCGGCGGGCCGGCGGCCCGGTTGAGCAAGCCACACAAGTTGTTTTTGTTACTGCGAACCTGGTGCAATCTCTCGTCTGGCCTAGCGGCGCCCAACTATGGCTCGCCCTGAATCGGGTCGGCGGTTGATCGTAAATGCCGATGATTTTGGGCGTTCCCGCTCGATCAATCAGGCCGTAATCCGCGCCCATCAGGAGGGCATTCTGACGACCACCAGCCTGATGGTGAATGAGCCGGGGGCGCAGGACGCGGTGCGGTTGGCCCGGGAGAATCCGAAGCTGGGGGTCGGCTTGCATTTGAGTCTGATTTGCGGCCGATCCGCCTTAAAACCGACGGAAATACCCGGGCTGACGGACGAGCGTTACCGATTTAGCCGGCGCCCGGCGCTTGCCGGGATGCGCTATTTCCTCTCTCCGCGGCTCCGCTCGGAATTACGGAAGGAAATCCATGCGCAGTTCGAGCGGTTCCGCCTCACCGGCCTGCCGCTGGATCACGTGAACGGGCACTTGCACCTGCACCTGCACCCGACCGTGTTCAGCCTGTTGCGGCACCACGCGCGCAAGCTGGGGATTCAGCGGTTCCGGCTGACCCGTGACCCGTTCTGGCTCAGTGTTCGGCTTTCGCCCGGGCGCTGGTTTTACCGGGTCTCACACGCGGTGGTCTTCGGTTGCCTGGCTTGGCGCGCGCGCGGGCCGCTGGCGCGACTGGGAATTCGGCACACCGACGCGGTGTTCGGCCTGCTGCAGGACGGCGTGGTGGATGAGGAGTACCTGTTGCGTTTGCTCCCCGCGCTGCCCCGCGGCGACTCGGAGCTTTACTCACACCCATCAATGAATCATTTTAAGCATGAGTTGGACGCGTTGATCAGCCCGCGAGTTAAGGATTTGACGCGCGAATGCGGCATCAATTTGATCCGTTACCAGGATTTGTGACATGACGAAGCTGTTGATCATTCTCCTTTTCGGGCTGGCGTGCGAGACCGTCGGCGTGATTCTGCTGAAGCAGGGCCTCTCGGCGGTAGGACCGGTCCCGAGTGTTTCGGTGGCCGGAGTGGTCCACGTCATCAAGGCGGGCGCGACGAACCCGAAGGTTTGGCTGGGAATGTTCTTCGAAGCCGTCTTTTTCGGAGCGCTGGTGTTCCTGATGTCGCAGGCGGACATCAGCTTTATTTGGCCACTCACCGCGCTCGGCTTCGTATTCATGACGTTCGCCGCGCAGTTCGTGCTCAAAGACCCGGTCACCCCCACGCGATGGACCGGCGTCGTGCTGATTGTCGCGGGCGCAATTCTGATCGGGTACAGCGAGCAGACCAAGGAAAAGGCCACGTCGCGGCCCACGGTCAACTCGCCGGCCGCGGAACCGTGAGCGCGCGGTGGAGGAATTCGCCGAGCTGGTTCGCGCACGCGGCGGTCTGCCGTTGAAAACTTAGCAGTGGTCGAATCTTGCCCGGGCTGGCCAGGACGCTCAGCGCCAATTTCGCGTAGTTCATCCGTGAGTCAGCGGTCATGAACCGGTTGAAATCCAGAGGCAAGTCTTCATTCGCGGCGTCAGAAATGACGCGAACGGTGGCGCAAGGCACCCCCTCAGCTTGACACTCGGCGTGGATCACGCCGGACTCCATCTCGACCGCGGCGGCATTGGTCTCGGCGCGTAGGCGGGCCTTTTCGACCGCGGTGGCCGCGACTGACGAGGCGCAATGAAAGACGGTCGGCTTGGCGCCCAGTTCGATGAGGCGCGCGAACGAGGGATAGGAAGACGGCGCCGAGACCACGATGTCGCCGACCCGCAGCGAGGGGTCAAGTCCGCCGGCAAAACCGCACGTCAAAACGGCGGCCGGGCGCCGGGCGGAGAGCGCGGCGGCGATGCCGGCGCGGGCGTGGCGGGCGCCCATTCCGGTGACGTAGATTTCGATCCCCTCGATTTCGCGGGCGAGCCGCCGGAAAGGACCGGCTTCGAATTCCACCGCGAAGCAAACCAGGACTGGGGGCGGCTCACTCACCGGCGACGCCGGCGAATTCGTAGGCGACTCCGTTTGCATGGGCGTCTCCGCGGTCGCCGCATCGCTGCCATAGCTTTCGGAAGGTACCCAGCGCGAGCAACGGCCAGCTATTCCGGTACATGTCGTACTTCAGATAGAAAACGCGCGGAAACCCGGTACCAGTCGTTTCGTGCTCGGTCCAACTGCCGTCGAGGTTTTGCGTGCGAATCAGGAACTCCACGCCCCGCTTCAGGCTCCGGAGCTGAGGATCACCGAAGGCGCAGAGGCCCATCACGGCCCAGGCGGTTTGGGACGCGGTGCTGACCGGCCCGCGACCCTTGAAAACCGGGTCCTCGTAAGTATTGCAGCGTTCGCCCCAGCCACCGTCTTCGCGCTGAACTTTTTCGAGCCAGTCACGGGCCTTGAGGAGCCAAGGTTGTTGCATGTCCAGGCCGATGGCCTGCAATCCCCGCAAGACCTGCCAGGTGCCGTAAATGTAGTTGACTCCCCAACGCCCATACCATGAGCCATCCTCTTCTTGATGCTCGCGAATGAATTGCAGCGCCTTTTGGACCTGCGGATTGTCGAGCGGATACTTTTCGTAGCCGAGGAGTTCGAGGATGCGGGCGGTGATATCGGCGCACTCGGGGTCCAACATCGCGTTGTGATCGGCGAACGGAACCTTTTCCAAAATGCCCTTGGTGCAATCTTTGTCGAAGGCCGCCCAGCCGCCGTCCCGGCATTGAAACGTCATCATCCAATTCAGCCCCCGCTGGAACGCGGCGTCACGCCGGGCGGGATCGTCGGTTGGAACGTTGCGCAGCGCCAGGAGGACCATCGCGGTGTCATCGACGTCCGGATTCCACTTGTTCTCGAATTCGAACACCCAGCCGCTCGGCTCGACGTCCACCGGGTTTTTGTAGTACCAATCCGCCCGGAACCGGATCTCCTTGTTAATGAGCCATTCGGTGGCGGTCTTCATGGCCGGGTGGTTGGGGGGAACTCCCGATTCCGCCAGGCAGATTGAAACGATCGCGGTGTCCCAGACCGGCGACAGGCAAGGTTCGATGCGAACGGTGTCCTCGGTTTGATGCTCAAGCTTTTTCAACTCCGCTTCCGCGCGCGTGATTTGAAAATGATCGTCCGGATATCCCAAAGCTTTTAGGGCAATCAGAGAGTTGAGCATGGCCGGGAAGATCGCGGCCAAACCGTTCGAGCCTTCGAACCGCTCCAACATCCATTGTTCCGCTTTTTTCAAAGCGCGCTTTCGGAAGGGTCGTAATTTGTTGTTCTCCACGAACTTATGCAGTCGGTCCAGCCAGAGGAAAAAGTTTCTCCAAGTGAAGCGCTCCGGGTCCGGGACAATCGCCAGGTCGCGTTCGTGGTAGCCCTCGGGATAAAGCTCATCGAGGGTGACGTGCGGTTCCAGCGGGCGGGTCGGTTTGAAATGGTTGATGATCGAGAGGGGGACCAGCATCGACCGGCTCCACGAACTCATCTCGTTGAAATTTACGTAGAACCACTTGCCGATCAGAATCACCTCGCACGGAATGGTCGGGACGTATTCCCAAGGAAAGAGGCCGAGCATCGCCAAGTACAACTTCGAAAAGGTGTTCAGTCGCGGGACGCCGCCGAGGCGCAAGGCGACCTCGCGGGCGCGGAGCATGCGGGGATCGGTCACCGGAATGCCGGCCAGCTTTAACGCCAGATAGGCTTTAACGGTGGCGTTAACCTCCGCCGGACCGCCGTAATAGATGTTCCAACCTCCGTCGGGGAGTTGTTGGGAGAAGATTTGGTTGACCGCTTTGCGTTGCCACTTTTCGTCCACCTTGCCGTTCCAATGGTGGTAGGCGATGGTGTCCGAAACGATGGTCGAATCGACCATCAATTCGCCCACCCAGTAGCCCTCCGGCTTCTGTTCGCGAAGCAGGTATCCTTGGGAACGGCGGATCGCTAAATCCAGGCCGCCAAACGGGAGAAAACCACTTTTTTGTTCTAACGGCTTGTCACCAACCCGGCCGCCGTGAGTTAATGCGCCAGACACGCCCGATACTGTGCGAATTCGGTCGAAGCCTGTAAAGCCTTTAAGTACTGGCCTTGCCGGAGCCGATTTATGGGCCTTGATGGCCGGCGGCTGGTTCCGGGAAGTGCCGAATCCGGGTGGATGAGCTTCCTTCCGCTTCGAACCCAACCGGGCCAAAACTATGGATTACAGCAAATATCACGCTCTCGGGAACGATTATCTCGTCATCGAGCCACCCCAATGTCCGGGCGAGCTTACCACCGAGCAAATCAAAACGATCTGCCACCGGAATTACGGGGTCGGCTCGGACGGCATCTTGTTTGGTCCGCTGCCGTCAGAGAAGGCCTCTTTTGGGTTGCGGATTTTCAACCCCGACGGCAGCGAGGCCGAGAAGAGCGGCAACGGTCTCCGCATCTTTTCCCGCTACTTGTGGGACAAGCAATTGGTTAAGGATAAACCGTTTACGATTCAAACGCTAGGTGGCGTGGTGCAGTCTCTGATCCTCGACGGGGGGCGCACCGTGCAAGTCGAGATGGGCAAGGTGAGCTTTTGGAGTGACGAGATTCCCGTGGCCGGAAAGCGCCGTGAAGTGATCGCCGAACCGCTGACGGTCGATGGCCGGACCTTTTCGATTTGCGCGGCGACCATTGGCAATCCGCACTGCGTCGTGCCGCTACCCGAGATTAGTCCGGAACTGGCCAAACGCTACGGGCCGTTTTTGGAAGTGGATTCACAATTCCCGCGGCGGACGAACGTGCAATTCCTTAAAGTACTGGACCGGAACAACATCCAGATCGAGATTTGGGAGCGCGGCGCCGGATACACGCTGGCCTCGGGCAGCAGCAGCAGCGCGTCCGCGGCGGTTGCGCGGAGATTGGGTTTGGTCGATGCGACGGTGAGCGTTCACATGCCCGGGGGTGTGCTGGCGATCCAGGTCGGCGCCGATTATTCGATCCTAATGACCGGACCGGTTACCAAGGTCGCCGAAGGAAGTATTTCCCGTGAGATTCTGGTGTGATACGATCAACCCATGTTTATTGGAACCTACACGGCGATTGTGACGCCCTTCAAAGCGGGCAAAGTGGATGATTCGGCTCTCGAACGGCTGATCCGCGGGCAAATCAAGGGAGGGGTGGATGGGATTGTGCCGGTGGGAACGACCGGAGAATCTCCGACGTTAAGCTTTGACGAGCATATCCGGGTGATTCAACTGGCGGTCAAATACGCCGCGCGGAAGATAAAGGTCATGGCCGGAACGGGTGGCAACTCGACCGAGGAGGCGATTTTCCTTACGCGCGCCGCGGAAGAAGCGGGGGCGGACGGGTCGTTACAAGTGCTGCCATACTACAATAAGCCGACTCAGGAGGGATTGTTTCAGCATTTCAAAGCCATCGCTGGCGCGACCAAGTTGCCCATCATGCTGTACAGCATTCCGGGTCGTTGCGGGATCGAGTTGGGCGTCGAGACCATCCGCCGTCTCGTCGAGACATGTAAGAACGTGGTCGGGATCAAAGAGGCCGGGGGCAACCCCGATCGCGTCAGTCAGATTCGGCTCGCGACGAATGAGCGATTCGTCATTTTGAGCGGCGACGACGCGTTGACTCTCCCGTTCATGGCGGTCGGCGCTCAGGGTGTGATTAGCGTGGCGTCAAACGTCGTGCCCCGCGAAGTCAGTCGCATGGTGAAGGCGTACGCGCAAGGCAAGTTCTCGCAGGCGTTAAAGCTTCACTATCAGCTTTATCCGTTGTTTAAGGATTTGTTCCTGGAGACGAACCCGATCCCGGTCAAGGCCGCCTTGGCAATGATGGGGCAAATGGACGAGGAATATCGGCTCCCCCTGACGCCGATGAGCTCTGGTCCAAGGGAGACTCTCAAGAATACCCTGCGGGCCGCGGGCCTCATAAAATAATCTCAGCGACCTCAAGCCTTATACCATTATGACCAAAGTCATCATTACCGGCGCCAAAGGCCGGATGGGACAAAATCTGATTGTCTGCGCGGCGCGGATTCCCGAGGTTCAAATCGTTGGTCGGATTGACATTGGGGATGATCTGGCGTCGGTTATCAATCTGTGCGCGGCGGTGATCGATTTCAGCTTTCATAAAGCCACCGAGTCCGTCGCCGCCCTTTGCGCGGAACACGGCAAGGCGCTCGTCATTGGGACGACCGGTCACAGCGCGGAGGAGAAAGCGCGAATCCTTGAGTTCCAGACCCGCATCCCGATCGTCTGGTCGGGAAATTATTCCACCGGGGTTAACGCTCTCTTCTGGCTGACTCGGAAGGCCGCTGAAATCCTCGGCCCTGGGTTCGATCTTGAGGTTATCGAAATGCACCATCGGCACAAGATCGACGCCCCCAGCGGGACCGCCGCGACCCTCGTGCAAATCCTGAGCCAGACGCGCGGCTTGGTGAAGGAAGAGGCCCTGCGCCACGGGCGCGAAGGGATTACCGGCGAGCGGACCGCGAGTGAAATCGGGGTTCACTCCTTGCGCGGTGGCGATGTTGTTGGCGACCATACCGTGGTCTTCGCCGGAGCGGGCGAGCGCGTTGAATTGACCCATAAAGCGTCCAGCCGGGAAACCTTCGCGCAGGGCGCTTTGCGGGCCGCGCAGTGGGTCGTCGGCCGAGAGCCGGGGCTTTACGACATGCAGGACGTGCTCGGACTCAAGTGAGCTTGCTGGACGCCCAGGCGCTGGCGTTCGTCGCTCTGGGGTCGAATATCGGCGCGTCCGCCGAAACGATTCGACGTTCGGTGGGACGCCTCCAATCGCTTGCCGAATCGCCAATGCTTCTCTCGTCGCTTTGGCGGACGGCTCCCGTGGATTGTCCGCCCGGCTCGCCTGATTTTGTGAACGCGGTCGTTGGCTTTGCTCCGCGAGCGGGACTCGGTCCGCTCGAACTGCTTACGCGTTTACAAGCGATCGAGCGGGAATTTGGACGGCAGCCCAAGTCCGTCCTGAACGAACCGCGACCGCTCGACCTCGACCTGATTGCCTTCGGGGCCGCGCGGTGTGACACCGCGGTTCTGACCCTGCCGCACCCGCGCGCGCATCTTCGCCGGTTCGTGTTGCAACCCTGGAGCGAAATCGCTCCCGAGTTGGTCCTTCCCGGCCAAACGGCAAACATCCGCGATTTGCTCTCGCGGTTGGGTGACACGGAAACGATCGCTTGGCTTGGAACGGTCTAGTCCGCTCGTCAGAAAGCGGCGGCAATACGCCAGCGATTCTGCCGTCGCCTGGATTTCCGGTCCCCCCGGTGAACTCCCCATAACGCGCTTTCCATTCGCGGTGCATATTGGGCCAACGGTTCGTAACCCGGGAAGCTGAAGGAAGGCGCAATTGATTTTGCCAGGAGCGCTCCCCGGCGGAAGGATCAATATGAAAACGCGAATTATTATCAAATTGGCCTGCCTCACTTCGATCAGCGCGCTCATGTCTATTGGGTGCGTCGTTCGCGAGGTGGGATACTCCGGTCAGGCTGGCGTTGTGGCGGGCGGCGAAGTCGTTGTCAGCGGCGCGCCACCTCCGCCGTTGGAAGAAACGGTGATCGCCGCGCCCGGACCTGACGTCGTCTGGATTCCCGGCGCGTGGTACTGGCACGGACGTTGGACTTGGGAACGCGGTCGTTGGGACCACCCGCCACGGGCCGGGGCCGTTTGGGTGCCGCATCGATACGTCTATCGGAACGGCCGCCACGTTTTCGTGCGCGGCGGCTGGCGGTGAGACGCGGCCAATTAGTCGATCACCACAACCGAAAGACGTTTGAACATTATGAAACTTAAGAATCAGATCACCACTCTGGCCCTCTCGGCGCTGATCGTCGGCTGCAGCCAGTCGGACCACTCTTCGACCACCTCGTCCAGCTCAACCAACGCCCCGGTCGCGTCCCAGGACCTCAAAGAGGACTATAAGCAGGCGCTGAAAGACACGAAAGACTATGCGGTGCAAGGCAAGGACGACTTCATGGTCGCGACCAGCAAGAAACTGCAGGAGCTGGACGCCAAGATTGATCAGTTGGCCGCCAAGTCAGGCGAGTACAAGGACGACGCCAAAGTTCAAGCCGACAAAGCCCTCGCGGCGCTGCGAGAGGAGCGAGACGCGTTGCGGGTCAAATACGGCGAATTGAAACAGGCCAGCCAAGACGCCTGGCAAAGCGCGAAGGACTCATTCAACTCCGCTTGGGATAAAGTCCAGAAGGCTCTCGATGACGCGAAGGCGAAATTTCAGTGACGCAAGCCATCGCGCGAATGTTCGTTCGCATGGCTGTTTCCTACGTAGCAGGGGTTACCTGGGGCTTGAGGTCGCCGGTTTAAGACGCGTCAGCGTGACCGGCGCCGGCCTGTCCCGGGTCATCGCGGCGCCGTTCGCGCACCAATTGGAGGCGGAACGGACGGCTTTCGTATTTGACGAACCGGAGAATTGGGTGTGTATTTCGGGAAACCAATTCATCGAACAGGATCGTTATGGCTACCAAAGTTTCCCGTCGTACTGCGCTCCGGTCCATTGCCGGCAGCGCCGCCGTGCTGACCGCCGCCTCCTCGCTCTCCGACCGCTTGTCCGCCGCTGACGCTGCCGGAGGCGTGAAGGGCCGAGTCAACCATTCGGTCTGCAAGTGGTGCTATCCGAAAATCGCCCTCGAAGATTTGTGCGTCGCCGGCAAGGAAATGGGGTTGCGCTCCATCGAACTGCTTGAGGTGGCCGATTTCCGCACGTTGAAGAAACACGATTTGGCGTGCGCCATGGTCAGCGGCGTGCCGGGCGGGATCACCAAAGGACTCAACCGTCTGGAAAACCACGATGCGATCTTTGAATTCTTCGAACGCACCATCCCCATCGTCGCCGAAGCCGGCTACCCAAACATCATCTGTTTTTCCGGAAATCGGGCCGGGATGGATGACCAAAAGGGCCTCGAGAATTGCGCGGTTGGCCTGAAGCGGATTGCTCCGACCGCCGAAAAGCACAAGATCAACATCTGCATGGAATTGCTCAACAGCAAGGTCAATCACCCCGACTATATGTGCGACCATACGGCGTGGGGCGTCGAATTGGCGAAGCAAGTTGGCTCTGAGCGTTTCAAGTTGCTTTACGACATCTATCACATGCAGATCATGGAAGGGGACGTGATCCGCACGATCCAGAAGAGTCATCAGTACATCGCCCACTATCACACCGGCGGCGTGCCGGGACGCAACGAAATCGACGAGACCCAGGAGCTCTACTACCCCGCGATCATGCAGGCGATCCTGGCGACCGGTTTCAAAGGATTCGTCGCGCAGGAATTCATCCCGAAGCGGCCCGACGCCGTTGCTTCGCTGAAGCAGGGCGTCCAGATTTGCGACGTGTGAGTCGCCGCTAATCCGACCAGATCCGCGAGTCCTGGGAGATGTGCCAGGTTTGAATTCGGCCGTCGGCCAGGCGAGCTTCGGCGGTGATCGTAAAACCTTCGGGGGTCAGCTTGATTACGGGGTGGAGGGAGGTGCGCGCGCTCGCCGCGGCGGCGGCGCCCAGTTCCGTCGGCGAGTCGGTCCAATGTTTTTGGTCAGTCATGAATTCTCGCTCGGCGTAGTAAAGCTTGTGCAGGAGATTGCGAACTCCGGCGGCGGGGTCGGGGTGAAACGTCACCATTCCCGGTTCTCCGCGGGTGAATTCGAGGTAGCCCCACTTTTCGGGCCGATGCATATCGACGATTCCTTGCGGTGACCAAACCCAATTGTCTTCCCTCCGGTTCGGAACTTTTTTGTATTCGCCGCCGACGATGTCGTAGAGCCATTCAACCCGCGAAAAATTGATTCGCCATTGATCACCTTCGTTCGGCGGGGCGGGGCGGTGGGCATATTCGCCGAGCGCCTTCCAGGGAAAGGCGAATTCCACGGTCCAGCCGACGTCGGTATCAGACGCCTGGTTCAACGTGCCATTGACGTGGACGGCGGTTTTCAGACCGGCGATGTCCCAACTGTTGAGCGCTGGGCCGCCATCCTTGTAAGGTTTTTTGAGCAGCAGATCCCAGACGGTGTTGAGCGCGTTGATTTCGATCTCGTAGTATTCGTGGTTATCGCCGTTTGGGTCGATGAACACTTCGAAATCATTGTCCTGAAAGATGACGGCGTCGCGTTGCGTGATGGTCCCCGAAACGTGCGGCTCCTCCAACTCGGCGCCGAGGTAAAGGTAATCGTCGTCCCAGAGCAACTTGGCGCGAGTCCGATACTTGGGCTTCGGTTTAACGCTGCCTTCAATATCCGCGAAGTCCTCGGTCCACGGAGCGACCTTCCAGGCCGGTTTGTCAAGGCGGCCGTCGATGGTAAGCGGTCGCGTCGCTCGATAACAAACGTAGCCGTGCGGGACGATCTTTTCCATCTTCGCCCAGTCTTGCGCGAATTGCGCGTCCGCGGGGCGCGCGATGGCGACGGCCAAAAGCCCCGCCAAGAGGAAGGTCGAACGGACAAATCGAGATGCGTTCATCATGCGGAAAAAGGGTAATCGGGCACGCTGAAAAAGGCGACAACTTCGTGGCTCCACCGCTTCCTCCACCCGTCAAATCGGTCTCGCGCCAGCCGGTTGGAATTGTGATTTGATTTGCGCGAACATTGCGGTTTTGTTCATAATATGGCCGACGATTGACGATTGTAGTCAGCGTCGGCAAAACGAAAAACCAGAAGATTTAATGAAATTACAATTATTCATCGCGTTGGCTGTGGGAGCGGTCGCGGCGCAAGGCTGGGCCGCGGATGACCAGATACTGAAAACCGACCGGGATAAGGTCAGTTATTCGATGGGTCTGAACATCGGCAAGACTTGGAAGCAGCGTTATATCGATGTGGACCTTGATCTGGTCTTGAAGGGCATCAAGGATGTCCAAGCTGGTCGGACACCGCTGCTTGACGATGTGGCCGCCCAGACGATCATGACGAGCTACAGCAAGCAATTGAACGAGATTCAGGCCCAAAAACGCAAAGAAATCGGCGAAAAGAATAAGCTGGAGGGCGAGAAATTCCTCGCGGAAAACAAGACGAAGCCAGGCGTTGTGACGCTCCCCGACGGTCTCCAGTACAAGATTATCAACGAGGGTAGCGGCCCTTCCCCAACCACGAACGACACGGTGACGGTCAATTATCGGGGCACGACCATCGACGGCACGGAGTTTGACAGTTCGGCTAAACATGGCGGACCGGCGAAGTTCCCGGTGACCGGGGTAATCAAAGGCTGGACCGAGGCGTTACCGATGATGAAAACCGGCGCGAAATGGCAGCTCTTCATTCCGTCGGATTTGGCTTATCGTGAATACGGTTCGGGACCCAACATCGGGCCAAACGCGGCCCTGATTTTCGAGACCGAACTGGTCTCTTTCAAACCGACCGCCGCTCCGGCCACGCCGCCGCCGCCCCAACCTGTCACCAGCGACATTATTAAAGTGCCGTCCGCTGAGGAACTCAAGAAGGGCGCCAAGATTGAAGTGATCAAGCCGGAAGACGCCGCCAAGCAAATCTCCAAGTAATCAGTTCACGCGCGCCGCTCGGCCCGGATCGGGCCGGCGGACGCGCAGAACCACCGGCAGCGACGTCTGCCGCCCCGCTTGGTTCTCGATGGCGTAGCAAAGCCGTTCGGTTTCCGGGACCCAAGCGGCGGCGGTGAAAAATATTTGCCGCTCGCTCTCGCCTTTCGGAATCAAAACCCCATTCAGGCCGATGTTATCGACGATCACGCCATGGGGAAGGTTCTCGACGGTGAAGGTAATCAAGTCGTCATAGCCGTTCCGTTTTACCCTCAGCCAAGCGGGCACGGTTTGGCCGGGCGCGATGGTGATCACGGGCAGTTCGGACCACGGAGCCGCGGCCCGCGCCGAATTGTCTTGGGATGAATTCGGGTCGAGGGCGACTTGCAGCTTCGGTTTCCCGGCGATCGTGATTTTGCCGAATGACCCAACTTGGTTGGTGATCCACACCGAGCCAATCATCGCCCGCGCGGTGATGGTGGACGTCACGGCGTTGGTATTGTTCGGCGTTTGAACGTCGGCGGCCGCGTTGATTGTTCCGCTGGCCGAATCGTGTCCCGCTTCAATAACCAACGGGGTCGAGACGCTCAAACCAGGTGGCAACCCGCCGATGTCGAGGCGAATTTCTCCTTCAAACCCGTCCAACCGTTCGGCGCTTACAGAGAAGGATTGGCCGCTTCCCGCATTGATCGTCGGGTTAGCGCCATTGAACGTCACCCTGAAATCAGGCTTCGCCTCGCGCACGATCAGTCGATAAACGAAGCGTTCCCCACTGTAGCCGCGACTGTCGGTTACGCGGATCACGTAAGCGCCGTCGTCGGGCGCTCGGAACGTGATCCGTGAGTCGGACCCCAGCTTGCGCTCGCCGTCGTCGTCATTCTCGTAGTGAAGGTGAAAAACCGGCAAACCATTCGCCGTCAGTTTCGTTCCCGGCGCGTGGGGTTCGACGATGTAGCACGGCTCATCATTGGCGTGCGCCGTGGCCGTTGTGTCGAAAAACGCCCGGCGTTTTCCATTCCGCGAATAGAAGACGAAGCCGGAATCCGGGCCTTGCGGCATGCGAAAGATTCTCACCACCTCGCCTTGGAGGTAGAGAAACTGATTAAGCTCCATCTCCTGCCAGTTCTCGACTCGGCAATCGGTCGTCGTCGAGTCGATGCCCCGAAACGTGATATGCGAGTCGCGGACGGCTTGGAGCCACAGGCGCTCGATCGGCTTGCCACCCTCGTCGAGGACCTCAAGTTTCGTGTCGGCGGGTGAGCCATGCCCGGCGGCGTCGGTTTCAATGATCCACGTTTGACCCTTCTTCGAGTTGAACCGAAAGCAGTCCGCGTCCGCCGAGGAATCCTTGCTGGCGCTCATGAGCCGGCCATTCACCGCGCCCGGAACGACGATCGCGTTGGCGCGCGCCGGCGTGTCGTTCGGTTCCGCTTCGGTCGCCTCGGGGCGTTCGCTCACCGACGCTTTGAACCCACGCCGGCTGCGATATTTCTCGGCGTCGATCGGAATTGTCATTTCCCCAGGCTCGTTGGCTAGGAAATGCGCCGTGGCGCCGTGTGGCAAATTATTGCCGATCAACTCGACTTGCCGCGAGCCACGAGCCGCGACGCCCAGCGGATAGCAACCTGTGACGAAGGGGAACGCCCCGGCGGAAAGTCGGTAGAAATGCTCCGCTGAGGCGGTCTGCATGACGTCGCTGACCAAGACCCGATATCTTCCCGCGACCGGCGCGCGAAAGGTCATTAACGGGTCATCACCGCCCAGGTTTGATTCAGTGGCCAGCGTCTTTCCTTCCGCGTCGGTGACGGCGAGCGCGGCCTTGAGCTTCGAGCCGGCGGTCGCCGCCATCAGGTCGAAAACAATTGTCTCGTCCGCTCGCGCCTGAAAATCCCAGCGGTCGATTTGTCCCGGCTGGTCGATCAACCCCCAAAAATCCGCCGGCAGCGCGACCGCCTTCGCGCTCTCGTCCGAGTCCCGGTGCGCGGCGCTCGAAAACTGCGGTAGATCGTCCACGTAAAGTTTGAGGCGGGCGCTTTCCCCGCCAGCGTTCATGAGCCAGAGTTCGTAGGCGCCCCGCGGCAAATCCTTTGGGCCATGGACTTTGATTCGGAGCGATTCTTCGTTCTCGGTCGGGCCGCGCAGCAATTCCGCCTGCAATTGAGGGTGACTGAATTTGACGGTAGTCACCGTCGCAAGGCTGGAACCGCGCAGCGTCAGTTCGGTCTCGACGCCCCGCTGAATCCCTCGGGGCGTCACCGCGGTGAGCGTCGGTTTGGGCGAAGCAACGGGTTTGCCGTCGGCCACGTTGTAAACGCCGAGCGTGCCATCGAGGCGGCCGACCACCAATTGCTTGGTATCGGCGACGAAGGCGAGTCCCGGCGCCCAATCCGGCTGTGGCTCAAGCGTCGCGCGCGGGGTTAAATCGGCCGCGTCCCATAGCTTGACGCTCCGATCGTCCGCGGTCGATCCGACCCATTTGCCGTCGGCCGAGTACACCAATTTAAGAATCGACCCTTCGTGCGCAAATTTGGAAATGAGCAGCGGATTCGTCGTCTCTTCCGCCTTTTCGCTGATCTCCCAGACGCGAATCCGGTTGTCCACGCCGCCCGCCGCCAACCGGCGGCCGTCGGGACTGAACGCGACGGTGTAGAGCTCCTTGAGCGATTGGCCAAGCGTATCGCGGCGGGAGCCGGAGGCGACGTCCCAAAGCTTTACCGTCCGGTCCGCGCTCGCGCTGGCGAGAATCTTGCCGTCCGCTCGAAACGCGAGATCAAAGATCGCGCCGTTGTGGCCAGTCAGCGTCCGCAGTTCCTTGCCGGTAGCCACGTCCCACAATTTGATCGTCTGATCGTAGCTTCCCGTCGCGAGAACCTTGCCGTCCGGCGACAGCGCCACCGCGTAAATCGCATCGCGGTGCCCTTCCAAAGTTCGAAGGAGTGAGCCGTCAGCGGTATTCCACTGACGCGCCTCGCCGAAAAGTCCGGCTTCGCCGCCGGCCGCGAATAATTGTTTTCCGTCCGCCGAAAAGACTAACGCGTTTACGCTCCCACGATGCCCGGACAGCGTGCGAACGGTACCGCGGGTCTCCGCCGAGCGGAGTTCGACCTCGCCGTACCGAGCCAGCGCGATCAACTTGGTCGCCGGAGCCGCCGCGAGCGCTTTGATCGCTCGTCGAGGTGGAATCAGCGGTTTAATCTTAGGCGTAACCACCTGCGCGATCGGCGATTTGGCGATGGCGGGCGGTCGCGCGCCGGCGTCGATCCAGCCGCGAATCACCTCGATCTCGGCGAGTTCGAGGCGCTTCCGTTTGCCCGGGGGCATGATCAGTTTTTTGCCCTCTTTTCCCTCCACTCGTCCCTCGACCATCGAAACCAGTCGGCTCTCCTGGCTTTTGCCGGGAACCACGGCGGCGCCATGCTCGCCGCCCTTCATCAGCGTCTCGAAGGATTCCAATACTAAGTTGGCTTCCGGGTCCGGCGCCGCGTGGCAGTCCAGGCAGTAGCGCGAGAAGATCGCGTCCACGGCGGAGTAATCACTCGTCGCGGCAAATCCACGCGTGCCGCTGCAAACGGCCAAAAACGCCATCACCAGCGAAAACGCTCGCGAGCGAGGTCGGGGCGAGCGAGCCGAGACGAAACGAATGGCCATCGCGACAGTGGGTTGTCTCATCCAGCGAGTCCCGGCAATGGGCTGCGTTGCGAGTCTCGCATCAGGTGGACGAACGCTTCCGCCATGCCGACGCCCGCTTCCCGGCCGCGAAATAGGGCGACCGGCTCGTGGTGTTGTCGCCAAATGCCGGCTCCGTCCTGGCTGACGTGCGCGAGCAACGCCTGTTTTTTCTTCTCCGCGACCGCGGTGATATCGACGTAGCAGTTGGGGAGAAAATTCTGACTTTGGCTGCCGGTGTTGACTTCAAAAAAGTAGAGCTGCGGACGCTTCTGCATCGCCAGATAAGCTCGGATCGCGAGCATGCTGGCGACTTGGTGATCGAAATGGGTGTCCATCGGCCAATGAGTAAAAAGGAGGTCCGGGCTTTCGGCCGATAAAAGCTTCAGCATTTCGTCCGCGCGGGCGCGCGTCATTTCGGCGGAGCCGTCGATCTGACCGGCGAAGACGGGCGTGGCGCCGATGATCTGGCACGCGGCGACGCATTCCGTGGAACGGATCGCCGCGGCTTCCGCGTCCGATTTTCCCTTGATGCCCCGCTCGCCCCGGGTGAGGTAGATATTGGTGACCAGATGGCCAAGCAGCGCGTAGCGGGCAAAAGTTCCCGCGCAGCCAGATTCCGGGTCGTCCGGATGCGCGCCGACGCACACGACGCTCAGCGTTCGGCGCGAGCCGGCGTCGTTTGGTTCCGCCGCCGCCGCAGGCAAAGCGACGGCCGCCAGCAAGGCGGGCGCGCTGAAAGCCAGCGAGCCGGTGAAAAAGTCGCGCCGTGAGAGTTCGTCTGCGTTCATGCGAGTCAGTTGTGCTGTGACGCGCATTTTACTCCTCCGCGCCGCCGCTTGTCAGTCCTGAAGTTCGGGTCGAGGGGAGTCCGAGCCGTACGGCGTTCCGATACCGAGTGGTTAACCGTGGGGCGCGTCGCTTGATCCGTCCCGCGGCGCATCATTCGGGATCGCGTGCGACCCACCTGTGCGCGCGGTCGTTTCCCAGAATGTTTCGAGTTGGAACGCGACCTCGGACTTGTCCTTCACCCAGTGGGGACTCCACCACGCGGGGAACAATTGCCGGAAGCGCGCTTGCCGAAAGCGGGTGTCAATCAGCAGCACGACTCCGCGATCAGTTTCCGATCGGATCACCCGCCCGGCCGCCTGGAGCACGCGATTGAATCCGGGAAACGCGTACGCGTAGTTGAAACCTTGAAGTTCTCGTGCGTCGAAATGAGACCGAATGACATCCCGTTCGAGGCAAATTTGAGGCAGTCCGACGCCAACGATGACCGCGCCAACCAGTCGTTCGCCGACCAGATCAATCCCTTCGCCAAAAATGCCGCCCATGACCGCGAAGCCTACCAGGCTCGTATCATGACCGGTGTGAAAGGCGGCGATGAATTCCGCCCGCTCGCGTTCGCTCATCCTGGGCGTTTGTTCCAGAATAGTCCAGTCGCCAGCTTGGTCGCGGACGTGGGCGAGGGTTTCTTGCAAATATTTGTACGAAGGAAAATAGACGAGGTAGTTTCCCCGCTTGCCCCGGATCAGCGTGGCAATCAAGGCCGCGACCTCGCCGTAGGTTGATTCGCGCCCTTTGAAATGCGTCGCGACTCGGTCCGCGGCCAGGAGTTTGAAATTGTCCGGTGGGAACGGGGAACCCAACCGAAGGGTCTTGTCTGCTTCATCGCCTCCGAGAATCGCGCGGAAGTAATCGATCGGGGTTAAAGTCGCGGAGAAGAAAATGGCTGACCTGCCGCGCTCCAACGCCTTGCGCAGGAGAAACGCGGGGTCCACGCAAAAAAGTCGGACCCGGGTCCGCCGCGCCCCTTCGACGAGCGTCACAAAGCGGCTATCGTAAAGTTCGGCGACGCGGAGGAATCGGGTCACGCCGAAATAAAGCTCCAGGAGCTCGTCGCCGAAATCCGCGGGCTGGTTACGGACCAGCCAGGCTTCGGCCGCTTCCAGAAAGGATCGCGCCGGGGTCAGTATCGCTTCCGGCAGTTCCTTAACCGCTCCCCCGTCTTCGGCGATGTCGGTTTTCGCGTCCGTCGTGTCGTCGTGCCGGCGAAGCCCGCCCAGGCGGCGGCTGAGCTGGTTCAGGGCCTTGGCGCATTGCGGTAAAACCTGCAAAATCGCCCGCCGGACCGCCAGGATTTGTTCCTGCTCAAGTTCAGCCGAAAACATTTCCCGCGCGCGGTCGGCGAGGTTGTGGGCCTCGTCGATCAGAAACGCGTAATCGCCCGCCTCGTCGTCAAAGATGGATTTGAGATAGACCGACGGATCAAAGACGTAATTGTAGTCGCAAATGATCGCATCGACCCAGCGGGCGGCGTCCAAAGAGAGCGCGTAGGGACAGACCTGATGGCGAGCGGCAACCTCAACGAGCGTTTCGCTCGTGAGCGCCTCGATGTCCAAGGCGGCGCGCAGCGCGGGCTTCAGTCGGTCGTAGTAGCCCAGGGCCAGGGGACAAGTCTGAAGATCGCAAGGCTCGCCGTTTCGGACGCAAAGCCGGTCTCGGGCGGACAAAGTCACCGAGCGCAGGCGGAGTCCGGACCGGCGAAGATCGGTCAGAGCCTTTTCCGCCGTCAGGCGGCCGACGGTCTTGGCGGTCAGGTAGAAGATTTGGGTTAGCTTGGCTTCCCCGAGCGCTTTCATGGCGGGAAAGAGGACCGACACCGTCTTGCCGATGCCGGTTGGCGCCTCCGCGAAAAGCCGCGCGTTGGCCGCCATAGCCCGGTAAGCCGCAACCGCGAGGAGGCGTTGCCCGGCGCGATATTCTGGAAATGGAAAGGCGAGGGCGCGAATGGACCGGTTCCGTGTTTGAATCCACCGGTTCAGGTCGTGCAACCATTCGAGGTAGGCGTCGAGGAGCGACCGCGCGAACGCCGCCAAGTCCGTGGCGAACACCGTTTCGCGGAAATCGGTTACGGTCTCGGTCTCGAGGTTCAGGTAGGTCAACACGAGTTCGACGCGTTCAAGACTTCGTTGCTCGGCGAGCACGGCCGCGTAGAATTTGACCTGCGCCCAGTGCAAGGGGTCGGGCGCGGTGATTTGTGGGTCAAACGTCGTTTTGATCTCCTCGACGAGCGCGTCGTTCGTTCCCATCAGCAATCCGTCGATCCGGCCTTTAACCTGGAGCACGATTTCGGGAGTCTCGACCCGATGGGTAAGCGCGACCTCAGTCTCGTACCCGGCCGGTCGGGACTTTTGCAGTCGTTGCTGGCCCCGCGTTCCTTCGAGGGCGCGGCGCGGGCTGGTGAAACGGCCGCCGCCCAGGCTCCCGGTCCGGAGCACGAATTCAACCAAAGCCCGCACGGAGACGGAGTAGGCGGGTTTGGGTCCGCCGGCGGGGAGGGCGGCGGGTGACTTGGCGTCGGTTGCGGTTTTCATTTCCGGCTGGCCGGGACGAAAATAATTGTAACCTTTTGGCCACCGTTTGCGAATACCATCGCAAAGACACGATTCGTCGCCGACTGACCGGCAGTCGAGTCGTCACCGAAATGATCGCTATGAAAAACGTTCCTGGAATTATTACTCTCGCCTTGACGCTGGCTGTTTCCGCCGGCGGCGCCCCACTGCAACGCGGCGACATCGCGGGCGACGCGAAGTGGCTCTTGCACCTCGATGTGGATAATCTTCGCTCCACCCACGTGGGTGACTTTATTGGTCGCCAAATCATTACCCCAAATCTGATCACTCCCCGCGCGATGTTTCAACAGGTCCTGGGCCTCGACCTCGATTGGCAAAAAATCTCGTCCGTGACCGCCTACGGCTCCGATTACGGCGCCAAGGCCGGCGAGCGGGGCGTGTTGGTGATCAAAACGACGATGCCATTTGGCGCCGCCCTGGAGGCTTTCACGAAGGCGCACGGCGGCGGCGGCTCTGGAGACGCCGATGGCTCGCCCGTCCCGATTGAACGTCTCGATAGCCCTCGTCTGCCGCTCTATCGCCTCCACGGCGAGTTGTTGGTCGGAGCGCCGTCGCCCAACGTCATCTTGCTCGCAAAATCGCGGGAATTGATTGAACGTGCCGCCGACGTGATCGCCGGCAAGGCGGCCAGCGTGGCGAATAACAAGGACACCACTCTTTACGATCATGCGCCGAAGGCGTTCTTCTTCTTTGCCGCGGCGGAGGCGCTCAACGAGGACACCAAGGTTCCGCGCGAAGCCGAGGTGCTGAAAATGGCGGATGGCGGGCGGGTGGTGGTGGGCGAAGACGCCGGCCGCTTGTTCTGCAACCTGCTTCTGCGGGCCAAAACGCTGCAGGTGGCCACCCAGATGCAGCAAATTGTTCAAGGCATCGTCGCCCTCGTGACGATGAGCCAGACCGAGAATAAGGAATTGCTTCAACTCGTCCAATCCGCGAAAGTTTCCTCCGACGACAGAGCCGTGACGGTCAACCTCGAGTACCCGGTCGATCAGGCGATTGAGCGGTTGCGGCACGACAAGATTGGCCAAAAGGAATCGTCCGACGGCGCTTCCGAGAAGAAGGCGGAAGCCGAAACGAAGCCGAAGGCTGATCCGACCGACAAGTCGAACGATAAATGAAGGGCGCCGCGCTGACGGTTCCACTTTCGATGACCAGTTCATCCGACCGCTTGCTGGACGAATCACCCGTGAGCTCTGACGATGGCGCGGAGTTGGGTTCCGAGCGGTTGGCGGACTTGGCCAAGGCCGGCAGCGCGGAGGCCTTCGAGTCTTTAGTGAACCGTCACGCCGCCCGCATCTTCAACTTCCTCTGCCATCGAGTCGGCAACGTTCACGACGCCGAGGATTTGACCCAGGAAACCTTCTTGCAGGCGTATCAAAGCATCCATCGCTTCGACTCGACCGCGAGCTTCGTTACCTGGCTGTTCACGATCGCCCGGCGGACCGCCGCGAGCCATTTTCGCGCGGCGCGCCCCACCGAGATGATCGAGAGCGATACCCGGTCGAATTTGGCCGATCCCGCCGACGCGCTCGAACGAAAGGACGAACGTTCCTCGGTCTGGGCCTTGGCGCGAAAGCTCAAACCCAATCAGTACGAGGCCCTTTGGCTGCGTTACGGCGAGGGTTTTTCGGTGACTGAAACCGCCCGGATCATGCGCACCAATTCGATCTACGTTAAAGTTCTCCTTCACCGCGCACGCCGTGGTCTTGCGGAGAACCTGTCTCGCGCGAGCGGACGCAACCACGGGCGCTCAATTTAAAACTCCAAGGATTACGCCAATGTCCCACATTTCCTGCTTGATCCGTCAATGGCTCATCTCGTTCCGCTTGGAGGACGGGCGTCCGCCGTCAACCGCGACGCGTCGCCACCTCGATGGCTGTCCCGCTTGCCGACGTTTTCTCGATGAACAAGCGCGCCTCGTCGGGCGGATGGAATTGGACGCCAGCGCTGAGATCGTTCCGCCGCCCCCGTTTCTCAAGAGCGGCGTCATGAATGCCGCCTGGCGGTCTTCGACGCCGTCTCGGCGCCGCGCCGGTTGGTTGCTCCCAATTACCGCGACCGTAACGCTGGCCGCGATCCTCTTGTCGATGACTTGGGTTTCGAACCGCTCCGGCGGTAACGCGCGATCGGCTCCGCGCCAGGCGAGTGTCGAGCCGATTCCGCGGTTGCTGACGAGCCTTTGGCCGGCCGGAATTCTGCCGGATGACCAGAAGTTGCGGGAATGGAGTCAATCGTTGGACCGGCCGCTGGAGTCGGAGATCGCCTCGGTTGTCAAAGACGCTCAGACCGCCTGGCAATCCGTCGCGCAGAATTTTTTGTTCGCGGATACCTCGTCGTCGCCGCCGTAAGACGGCCAAGACAGGAATCACGATGGTGGCGTCGGGCCGCGCCTCGGCTTCAATAGCATGCGTCGGGACTATTTCGCGAGGGTCAGCGCGATGACACCGGCCACCGCGATCACTCCGCCGACGAGCGAACGGAGCGTGGCTTGCTCGCCCTCCATCACGCGTGCCAACGGGATCACGACCAGCGGCGTCATGGCGACAATTGGCAAGACGACACCGGTTGGCGCTGTTTTCAGCGCCCATTGAAAACAACTGACGCCGAGCGCCGAGCCGGTTAGTCCATTGAGCAAAACCCACGGCCAGGCGGCGCGCCAGCGATGGGCGACGGGCTTCGGTGTGTCCGCCCCAATCGTCCCCGATTCGCTTTTGGCCCCGCGGCGCGTCCACCAATACCAAAACGTCGCCACGACCATGCCTCCGAGAATGCGTTGATACGCCGCCGTGATCCCGTCGATGCCGAGGTGCGTGGCCGCGGCGAGGGCGAACGCCTTGCGGCTCAAGACGGCGCCGAACGCCTGTCCAATCGCGGCCAAAACGCCGAAACCAATTCCCGTTCGGAATTGCCGGCGAGTCAACTTAAGATGGTCGCTCGGCGCCAGCGCCAGCGCGACTCCCGCGAGAATCGTCACGCTGCTGACGACCTGAAACAGGCTCAACGTCGTGCCCAGCCAAAGCCATTCCGTGAGCGCCGCGAATGGCGCCGCCAAACAATGGACGAGCAGGATGGACAAGCGCGAACCAAGCAACGGCAACGCCTGAAACAGCGCCAGATCCCCAACGCCGAAGCCGATAAATCCGCTGAGGAGGAAGATCGGCAATGACTTGCCAGCGATTCCGACGCCGAATCCGTGTGCCCAGAGCGCCAAGCAAAACATCGCGAAGGCGAGGCGCCAGAAGTTGGCCTCCGCGCTGCCCAGCATCTTCGCCGTCCGCGTCGCGCAGACGACGGAAATCGAAAAGAGCAGGGTGGCTAAGGTGGCCGGCAACATCGCGCGCAGAGTTATCCCAGCGAATGGCAAATTGACAAGGGAATCTCGGCGCGGGCGCTGCGCGACATCGAGGCCGTGGCGGCCTGCCGACGGCCGGGCGCCGTCCCGATTCAGAATCTGAGTTACGCTCGCTCGGCCCGGCGGAGGACATATTCAAACGCTCCGGGTCGGCTGGCGCATGGGTGGCCAAATCCTCGTGCAATCACGATCTCATCCTTAGCGTCCTCCCCGATCAGACTTCGTCGTCGCCTAATCAGTTCCCCGAGTTCGCTGCTGCGCGAGGCGTTCCGGAGCGACGCCGCCCGCGTAGCGGCAGGTGAGCCAGAAATCGGCCCAACTGGTTCTCCACGCCCCGCGCCGCGCAAATCGTCGCGCGGAACTTACCACCGGGGACGGCAGGGTGATCACGCGCCCCTGCCGGGCCAGGCGTCGCGAAAAATCGAGGTCTTCGAAGATCGGCCAATCCTGAAAACCGTTTAGTTCTTCGAACGCCGTTCGGCGGACAAACATCGCCTGATCACCGAGATGCCATCCGAAGCAGCGGTTCCTCCAGTAAGCCAACTCACACGTCACTCGCAGCCACGGCGAACTCGACGCAAACCGGCGCCGAAATGCCCCGCCAACCGTCGTCGCCGATTCGAGAGCCGACCGAATATCGCCGATCGCGCTCGGCGGAAGCAGCGTGTCGGCGTGAAGGAAGAGGAACGAATCGCCCTGCGCCTCGGCCGCGCCAAGATTCAGCTGAACCGATCGCCGGCGTCGAGGGGAGTGCGCCACTCGCGCGCCGTAGTGTTTCGCAATCGTGATGGTGTCATCGGCGCTGCCGCCGTCCACGATGATCAACTCATGCGGCGCCGTATTCGCCCGCACGCGCTGCAACGTCGTCGCCAAAAGCTCGGCCTCGTTCAGCGCGGGCACAATGACCGACGTTAATGAGTGGAAGATTTTCGTGTTCGAGCGGTCAAACATTCAAAAAACTGCGGGATGCTGAAACGAATGGGAGACGACGGCAATCCTATTGAACGGGTCGAGGTGGCCCTTCACCGGGCCGTTTTCCCATCGCCCGCTCGGCCTGGCGTTGACGGACCAAGGCGGCTTCCTCCTGCAGGTTGGCCAGGGAGAGTTGCGTCGCTTGAAACAGCTTTAGACTCCCCACGATCAGCCCGCTGACGCCAACCAGGCCGAAGATCAAGCCCGCTCCGGCCAGGCCCCGAAACCAAATTCCGCCCAGCGAGGCGCCGAGGCTCGCGCCGAGCAGCGTGATCAGCGTCGCGGCGGCAAAGGCGCCGAGCGCGGCGTAGATCGAACGAAGCGCGTGCAGAAGCAACACCGCCTGCTTCTCGACCCGATCGACCTGCGCGACCAACCGCGTCGATTCCGCGTCCGAGATGTCCCCGGCCTCGGATTGGGCGAACAATTGCTGCATCCGGTCCCGGGTGCGCAACATGCGGTTGATCGTGCTCATCGCGAGCACGCTCGAGGCGTTGGTCAGCAGCGCCGGCGCGGCGATGAACGTGACGACGGCGAACGGACTCTGCGTTAGCGAATTTGGATCCATTTTAATCGAGCGCCGGCGGCGCGGTTGGCCCAATTTGGCGACTACGAGCTGCCGATCAATACGCCGGCCGCAAAAACGAGAATGCCGCCCAACACCACTTGAAATACCGCCGAGGCCAGCGGCGTGTCCATGAATTTGTGCCGCACCCAGGCAATGACGCCCAACTCAACAAGCACCACGCCCACCGCCACGGCCGTCGCCGTCTTTATATTTGGAATCAGATAGGGCAGGGTGTGCCCGAGGCCGCCGAGCGCGGTCATCAAACCGCAGACAAGCCCGCGGATAAACGGGTGTCCGCGGCCGGTCAGGCTGCCGTCGTCCGAGAGCGCCTCCGCGAAGCCCATGCTGATCCCCGCGCCGACGCTCGCCGCCAACCCGACCAAAAACGTCGCCGAGCTTTGATGCGTGGCGAACGCCGCCGCGAACAACGGCGCCAGCGTCGAGATCGAACCGTCCATCAGTCCGGCCAACCCCGGCTGGACCACCTGCAGCAGGAACAGGCGCTTTTGCCGATCCGATTCCGCCTCGCTCAATGGCGTCTGCGCGATCCGCTCCGCGGAAATCGCGTGATGCCGCTCCTCCTCGGCCAAATCGCCGAGCAATTGCCGAATCCCGGTATCGGTCGTCCGCCGGGCCGCCGCCTCGTAAAATCGCCGCGTCTCGACCTCCATCGACTCCGCCGTCCGCTGCACCGCCTTCAACCCCAACGGTCGCACCAGCCAAACCGGCCGCCGCGTCACGAACCCGCGCACGTCCTGTCGCCGGATCAACGGCACGTGATCGCCGAACCGATTGTGATAAAGCTCAAGCAACCGATGCCGGTGCCCGTCCTCCTCCTGTCGGATCGCCGCAAACTTCTCCGCCTGTTCGGGATAATTTTCCCGCAACGCTTCCGCGAAATCCCCATAAATGCGCGCGTCCTCTTCTTCCAACGCGATCGCCAACGCCAGCGCTTCACGCTCCGTCAAACTGTCAAAAGTTCGCATTAAGTTGGCATCCGTCTTTGTTTCGAGAGCGCTGACGCGCCGTTGTTACCCTGCGGCAGGGCTGGGCTTGGCAGTGTGCAAAGGCGTCGATTCTCGGTCATCCACAGAGTGTGGTTTGCCATGCCGACGACTTCCTGTCGAGGCTCCTGGCGCGTACCATCCGAATCAAAGCAGTCATTTGCGGCGAAGCCCATGCCCGCAGCTCCGCAGCACAAATCCACTCCCCTCAGTTGAGGGAACCTGCCGAAACAGAACGCCCGACGCTCGGCTGAGCTTACCGCTCTACCTCAGTCAGGCACTCGTCGAGGATTTTCAGGGCGCGGTCCATTTCGGGTTGGGTGATGGTCAGGGCGGGGGTGAGGGTGATGATGTTGCCCATCGTGAGTTTGAAATTCAGGCCTTTGGTGAGGGCTTTGTACATGACCCGTTCGGCCTCGTCGGTGGCGCGTTCCATCGTGGCGCGGTTCTTGACGAGTTCCATACCCATGAGCAGGCCGAGGCCGCGGACGTCGCCGATCAGGGGGTGATCGTTCATCATCGCGCGCATTCGCTGGAGGGCGTAATCGCCCATGCGTTGCGCGTTTTCCAGGAGACGATCCTCCTCGATGCAGGCAATCGTCTCCAGGCCGGCGATGGCGGCTACGGGGTTTTTCTCATGGGTGTAATGGCCGAGGGCCTTATCGGCGGCGACGTCCAGGCCCTCACGGGCGATCAGCGCCGCGAACGGGAAAATGCCGCCGCCCAGCCCTTTGCCGATCACCAGCATATCGGGCACGACATCGTAGCGCTCGCAGACAAACATTTTGCCCGTGCGCCCGAGGCAGGTCGGGATTTCGTCGAGGATCAGGAGCGCGCCGTGGCGGTCACACGCCGCCCGCACTTTTTTCCAATAATCAAGTGGCGGAACGAACGGCGTGCAACGGACCGTTTCGGCGATGACGGCGGCGACGTCGCCTTCCTTTTCAAGGACGTATTCAATGTAGTCGGCGCACTTTAAGCTGCAGGTTCCACCGCAGCCCCAGAGGCAGTGACGGGTGTCAGGCGGCGGGACATGCTCGCAGCCCGGCAGGAGCGGCCCGATGCCGCCGCGAAAGATCGCCTCGCCGCCAACGGAAATCGCGTCGAGCGAAGCGCCGTGAAACGAGTCCCACATCGAAATGGTTTTGAAACGTCCCGTCGCGACGCGGGCCAGCTTGAGCGCCATGCCAATCGCGCTGGTTCCACCGGGCGCGAAGAGGACCTTGTTCAAATCGCCCGGCGCGAGTTCGGTGAGCTTTTTCGCGAGTTCAATCGCGGGGATGTTCGTGTAGCGCCGCGTGCAGAACGAAAGTTCCCGCATTTGCTGGACGATGGCGTCGATGATGCGTGGGTGGCTGAAACCGGTTTGGTGAACGTTGTTCCCGTGAAAATCGAGAAGTTCACGACCCTGCAAATCGGTGAGCGAGGCGCCTTCGCAACCCTTGAGCACATTCAAGCAGGGCGTCGAAAGCGCCTGGCGCAGGAAATACTTGGCGTCTTCCCGGAGCCAGAATTCGGTCTCGGGGCCGATATGCTCCGCGGACCAGGCGCGGCGGTGGGCGGAGAGATTGATGTCACCCTCGGACCGCAAGCGGCGCAAGGGGTCTTCTTGATTATTCATTGAGGAGCATGTTTTGGCGGGCGGGCGCGTTCTGTCAACGACTCCGCGCGATCGCGGGCCGCGGAACCGACGGCGCCACGCAATGGTTCACCAGGGCAGCGAAAACGTTTTGACGGTCGTCATGCATTTGATCGCCTCGATGACCCCTTCTTTGATGCCCAGGCCCGAGTCCTTGACCCCGCCGAAGGGCGAGTTTTCGATGCGGTAACCGGGCACTTCGTTGATGTTGACGGTGCCCGAGCGGAGGCGTTTCACCGCCTCGATGGCTTGAGACAAGTTGTTCGTGACCACGCCGGCGGAAAGGCCATAGGCGGTCGAGTTTGCGAGCGTGATCGCGTCGTCGAGGTCGCGGAAACCGAGGATCGGCGCCAGCGGGCCAAACGCCTCGCAAACCACCATCTCCGCGTTCCGTGGCACGTCCGCGATGACCGTGGGCGCGAGCAGGGCGCCGCGACGTTCGCCACCGAGCAACACCTTGGCGCCGGTGGCGACCGCCTTGGTGACCAACCCTTCGAGGTGAATGGCGGAGGCTTCATCGATGACCGTGCCAACCTTGGTCTCAGGATCGAGCGGGTCGCCACAGCGGTATTCGCGCGCTTTTTCCACGAACCGAACGGTAAAGGCTTCGAGAATCTGTTCGGCGACGAGAATCCGTTTCACCGCCGTGCAGCGTTGGCCGGAATTGCGGAACGATCCTTCCGCGGCCAGGTGGACGGCCATTTCAAGGTCGGCGTCCGCCAAGACGATCAACGGGTCATTGCCACCCAATTCAAGCACGAGTTTCTTGTACCCGGCGGTCGCGGCGATTCGTTTGCCCACCGCGACGCTGCCCGTAAACGTCACGAGTTCGACGCGCGGATCGGTGACGAGCGGCGCCGCCACGGCGTCGGTGGGACCGAGCAATACGCTCAGCATACGGCCCGGGAGGCCGGCTTCGTAGAGCAACTCAGCGAACCGAAGCGCCGTTAGCGGTGTCTTCTCCGACGGCTTCAGAATGATCGGCGCGCCGGCGGCGATCGCGGGGGCGACCTTGTGAGCGACCTGATTCAGCGGGTGATTGAACGGCGTGATTGCCACGACGACCGGCAACGGCTCCCGCAGCGTGAAGATTTTTCGGGCCTTCCCTTGCGGTGAGATGTCGCACGAAAAGATCTGACCGTCATCGCGCAGCGCCTCGATGGCGGCGAAGCGGAGCACATCGCTCGCGCGGCCGACCTCGTAGCGGGTCTCGCGGAGACAAAGCCCGGACTCGCTCGTTATGAGACGCGCGAAATCCTCGCACCGTCCTTCCAGCAGCGTCCGCGCGCGGTCGAGGATCGCCGAACGCTGAAACCGAGTGAGCGGTTCCGTTGCGGCCAACGCGGCGCTTAACGCGGCCTCGGTATCGCCACGACCGCAGAGTTTTACGCTGCCGGCGGGCTGGCCGTCGTAAGGGCTTCGGACGATCAATTCTTGGTCGGACGCGACTTTTTGGCCGGCGACGTAACAGGCTAGCTCGATCATATAGGGAAGCGTTAACGGGCGCCGTTGACGGTGAATTCGAACACGTCGAAATTTCGCGGATCACCTGCGGCCTTGGCCGCATATTCGCGATTCAAAGGCTGGGAAATCAGGAGCGGCACCATTTCTTCGTAGCGTCCGCCGTGAGAGCGAAGCCCGCCGTCCAGCGCGGCGAGATCGTGATATTGCGGCGCGCGCCCAAGCACGACATCCCGGCTCGACAGCACGATCAGGTCGCCAATCCGATCCGCGGGCAATTCCAGCTTGCGCGCGGCGGTGGCGCGATCATACACCTCCGTGATCCCCTCCAGTTCCATCAACCATTGCAGAATCTCGGCGCGTTTTTCGAGCTCGGGAAGGTGGACAACGGCAAACGATCCGAGCGCGCCGTGGTGCCGCACATAGGGGTCGGTGATGGGCAGAATCACGCGGAATCCCGGTCCGAAACGCTCCGTCAAAATCGTCTCGAGGTAGATCACGTTCGGTTCACCATTCAGTTTCTGTTTCGCGTTCATGCCATGATCGGCGGTCGCGCCGACGACGGCGCCGGCGCTCAGCAGTCGTCCGAGTTCATGATCGATGCCCGCGTAAAAATCGAGGGACTCCGGCGTCTCCGGCGCGAATTTATGCTGCATGAAATCAGTCAGCGACAGGTAGAGAAAATCGGCCAGACCGTGCTCCAGCAGCGCGACACCGGATTGCAACACAAAGAGGCTGGCGTCGGGGCTGTAGATGGGCGGGGTAGGGCGGCCAACGAGGCTCTCGACGCTGGCGATGCCGTGCGTGGCGGGCTGGGCCTGCGCGGCCTTCTCGGCGGAGAACGCGATGCCGGTCAGGTTGTGCGAGAGAATATCGCGCAGTTTTTCCTTGGCGGTGACGACGCCGACCTTCCGCCCGGCCCGCGCGGCGGCGGCCAGAATGGTCTCGGCGCGCAGATATTTGGCCGAGTTCATCATCACCTCCTGGCCAGTTTCGGAGTCGAAGAAGAAGTTGCCGCCGATCCCATGCCCGGCCGGGGAAAGGCCGGTCACGATCGAAGCGTTGTTGACGTTGGTGAACGAGGGCAACGCGCCCCGGACCAGGCCGCGAAAGCCATGCAGAATCATCTGCTGGAGATGCGGCATTCGGCCCCGAATCAGCGACGCGTCGAGATATTCGTCCGACGAGCCGTCCATGCAGATGACGGCGATGGGCCGCGCGGTTGGATGATACGTCCGCCCGTTGACGACGAACGAAGTGGTGGAGATGGCGGACATTTTATTGGTTTGGTAAAAGGAGTCGGTCAGGCCGCGGGGTTAGGGGCAGGTTTATCAGTCGTGATTCAAGCCGCTATTTTTGGCCGGGGCGGCGGAACGCTTCGAGGACCGGTCTGCCGATCCAAACGGGCGGCGGCTTCAATCCGAAGATGTAGGCGATCGTGGCGGCGGTGTCGTAGGTGTTGACCGGCGATTGAAGGACCTTGCCGGTGGCGATCCCCGGTCCCGAGATAATCCACGGAATCTCGATTTCCTCCAGGGTGGCGCCGCCGTGGCCCTTCGCTTTGCCGCCGTGATCCGCGGTGACCAGAATGATCGTCTGATTCCACATTCCCGCCGCGCGCAGGCCGTCGATCAATTTGCCAATCAAGCGGTCGGCGACCTCGACCGCGGCGTAGTACTCGGGCGTGCGGTGCCCCGCGTGGTGCCCGGCGTGATCGACATGGTCCAGGTGGATAAAGGTAAAGGTGGGCCGCTTAAGGCTGAAGTAAGCAATCGCCGCGTCCACCGTATTCGTCGGACCAAGGCAATGTTCCAAGTGATCCGGCGCCGTCGCTTCGAGCAGGCGACCGAAGCCGGCCCAATCGTGAAAGCAAGCGATCACGGCGCCCGGACGCTGGGCGCGCAAGACGCCGAAGATCGTCGGAAACATCCCACCCGGGCCGATCGCCAGCGGCGGGATTTCAAATTTGTTGGTCTCCCAGTCGTTTGAGGTGACGCCATGTTGTTCCGGCCCGGCTCCCATGATCATCGACGCCCAATTCGGGCTGCTGACGGTGGGCATCACTCCGCGAGCGCGCAACGTGTAGGCGCCCGACGCCATGAGCCGCCGCATGACCGGGGTCGCCGCGTTGGTCACGCCGTAAACTCCCAAGCCATCGATGCCAACGACGACGACGTACTTGGCCTCACTGACCGCGGCGACCGCGCCGGGCGCCAACATCGCCGCGACGAGAGTCATGATCGCGAGCCACGCGCCGGAAACCGAACGCTGGCTCATCGTCCTAGCTGACAGTAGGTTTTGGGAATGCTCAGCGCGCATAGAAGGCCACGTTTAACTTTACGAACGGACGTTGAGCAAACAAAAACGCGCCGAACCCGGTGAATTCTGCGTGACGCCCTAAGAATCCTTCTCGGGGAACCGCGGGCTGCCATTGGGCGACGTTACCGGCGGCCGCGGGCTACGGATTGGCGCCGCGGATCAGGTCTTTGATCGGCGCGCCGGCGTTCGGGAACGCCTTTTGATAGTCTTGCCCGAGGAGAGCGGCGATGGTGGCGGCGATTTGGCTCTGCGTGTGGGTTTCGAGGTCGGATCTTTCTCCCAATGGCGGCGTGTCGGGGCCAAGGACGGCGATCCAGTCACCCTCGGAACCGGCGGTGGTCTCGCCGTGACTCTTCCAATCGACTGGACCGCTGCCGCGACCGTGATCCGCCGTCAGAATAATCGTGGTCTTGCCGCGATATTGCGGCATGGCCTGCGCTTCGCTCCAGAGCCGCCGGACGAAGTCATCGACGCGGTGGGCGGAATCGAGATAGTTATCGTAGCGCCCGGCGTGGGCCCATTCATCGGTCTCGCCAAAGCCGAAGAACGCGACTCGGGGATGCCGTTTTTTAAGACAGTCCTCGGCGGCATGCGCCAGGAATGAATCGTAGGTCAAATCCTCCCAACCCGGAGTGGTATCGCGCATGAGCGCCGTGACATAGGCGGGTGGGTGGATTTCGTAGCGGGCGAATTGCGGTTCCCAGGCGGGCCAAATGGGGAGTTGGCTCCGCGCGATGTTGAAAATGTAGGGGAACACGTCCCAGGTTCCCAGGATGTCCACCTTTCCGCGAAACTCCGCGCGGGCGTTCAACCATTCAAAAACCGAAACATTAGGATTCGGATGTTTTCCGTTGCTGTCAATGCGCGGATCGGGCGCGCCGGTGATGATTTCATTGTAACCTGGATAAGAGAATTTCTTGCCATTGGTGACGACCACCACACTACCTTTGCTTTGGTTGCCGAGCAGTTGGCCGTGCAGGGCGATTTCCGTCCAAATAAACGGCAGCAACGCCTGACGCCGGCCTTCGGGGGTTTCGCGCCAATAGCGCGCCCGCAGCGCGGGCCGATCCTTTACGCCGTTTTCGGCGGTCATGAGGGCTTCCTCGGCGCCGGTGAAAACCTCCTGCCAGCGGAAGCCATCGCTGATAATCAAGAAGACGTTTTCGGTTTTCAGCGCGGCGGCATGGCCGGTCAGGGCGAGACAAAGGAGCGCGATGATGGAGCTCGGACCGCGGGAACGGTCGTAACACGAGCGGATAATCTTCATGGCAGGGTATCGTTCATTCCGTCCGCGTCTCAGAACGCGGTAATCGCCGCGATTTAACTTCCGCTTCCGACGTAATCCAAGAACGGAAGTGAAACAATTTAGCGACGCGCCTCGCGCGAGGGTGCTGTGTGCCGCCAAAGAACGGTCTTCCGTTCCGCCGTCCGGGGGGAGAAATTGGGTGGCTAATCGAACCGCGCCGCACTAGTTTCTGAGCGTGAGACTTTCGGTTAAAAGTGACTACGCCGCCCGCGCTGTGCTCGGTTTGGCGCGTCAATTTCACACGGGCGCGGCGCAGCGAGTCGAAGATTTGGCGCTCGCGCAAGGTATTCCGCCCAACTATCTCGTCCAGATTTTGATCGAACTGAAATCGCAGGGCATTGTCAAGAGTCTGCGGGGGAAGGACGGCGGATATTCGTTGGCGCGTTCCCCGGCGGAGATAACGCTTGGCGACGTGTTGCGCTGCATACACGGGCTGGTCTTCGATTCCCCGGCGTTGAGCGATCCGAAATGCCCGGTCGAACTTTGCGCGGCCTGGAAAAAAATGCAGGGCGCGGTCGATGCCGCCGCCGACTCGATCACGTTCCAAGAACTGCTCGAAGGCAGCGTGGACAAGGAGAAGATGTATTATATCTGAACCGGCGCCTCACGGGGCAGTCGGTTCGTCGGCGCACCTTAATGGCTCGAACCGAGCATCTGCTTGAGATGCTCAACGTCCGCCGTCGGCGGCTGGCACGCGGTTCCGGCGCAGAGATAGACGACGGGCGTCTCCTTACTGGGGAGGGTTTTGGCGAATGGATCGACCGGTCCGACGACGCCGGAGATAATCTTGTTCGGTTGATAGACCGCGTGCAACGCCCGCAGCAAGGCGCGCGTGGCGGGTGAAGTCGGCTCTCCCACGACTACCGCGCGTTTCGGTTCTTCGAGCGAATAATCGAGCGCCAGCAGCATGTGGGGCAACGCCTGCGGGAGTTGGCGCAGCCGGTCGCCAAACAGGCGGAGGCTTTTCTCGGCGATTTCCTTAAAATCCTTGCGGTCGGTAATCGCGCTCAAGCGCAGCAGGCTGAGAATCGCGACGGAGTTCCCCGACGGTTCGGCCCCGTCATAATCGTCCTTCACCCGCAGGATCAGGTCGGAGGCTCCGCTGGCGCTCTGCCAGAAACCGCCGTGTTCGGCGTCGTAGAAACGGGTGTTCATTCCCTCCGCCAACGCTTGCGCGAACTCGAGCGTCCTCGGGTCCAGAGTCGCCTCGTAAAGATCCAAGACGCCCGAGAGCAGAAAAGCGTAGGCGTCGAGGAGTTGCACGGAGTCGCGTTGGCCGTCGCGCCAGCGATGATACAGCGTCTTGGTCGCCGCGTCCCAGAGGCGCGATTGAATGAACCCCAGATTCTTTTGCGCGACGGCGAGGTGCGCGTCGTCTCCCAAGACGGCGTACGCGCGAGCAAACGCCCCCAACATCAGCCCGTTCCAAGAGGCCAGAATCTTGTCATCCAAGTGGGGCCGCACTCGTTTCGCGCGGACGGCAAACATCTTCTCTTTGGCGCTGGCCAGAAGCGCCGCTTCATCCGGCGAGAGCTTCGGATTTACCACGCTCAAGACATTCTGGCCCGGCAGTGGTTCGGGGTCGCTGTGATCGACGAAATTGCCCTTCTCCGTAACGCCAAAGTAGTGGGAAGCCACCTTGAATTCGGCCAGTGTCAGCAGGCTCGTCAACTCACTCTTCGTCCAGCAGTAGAACTTGCCTTCCTTGCCTTCGCTGTCAGCGTCCTCCGCGGAGTAGAATCCTCCCTCTGGGTGCGTCATATCGCGGGCGACGTAGCGCAGAATATCCCTGGCCACGTCGGCGTCACGCGCGTCGTGGCCGACGAGGTACGCGTCCAGGTAAAGATTTACGAGTTGCGCGTTGTCATACAGCATCTTTTCAAAGTGCGGCACGAGCCATTCGGCATCGACTGAATAGCGGGCGAACCCGCCGCCCAGTTGATCGTACATCCCGCCGGCGGCCATTCGTTCACACGTATGCAGGACCATACGGATCGCCTTTTCGTCCTTGTGTTGGACGCCATACAGGAGCAGGAACGCGGGCTGGCTGGGGCGGGGGAATTTGGGGGCGTCGCCGAACCCGCCGTGGCGCGGGTCGTATTCGTGCTTAAACTGGCCCGCCGCGCTCGTGAGGATCGCTGGCGAAGGTTGCGCGTCGTTGGCCAGTTCGCGCGCCGTGTGATGTTCCAGGCGAGCGTGGAGGTCCGAGGCGGAGTGGAGGACGTCGTCCGGGCGTTCGCGCCACGCCTTCTCAATTTGCTGCAAGACTTGGCGGAAACTGGGGCGCCCGTACCGCCCGTCCGGGGGGAAATAGGTGCCGCCGTAGAACGGCTTTAGCTCCGGCGTCAGGAAGACGTTCAAGGGCCAGCCGCCCTGACCGGTCATCGCTTGGACGAACGACATGTAAATCTGATCAACGTCGGGACGCTCCTCGCGGTCCACTTTGATGCTGACGAAATGGGCGTTGAGGTAGCTTGCGAGTTCCTCGTTTTCAAAGGACTCCCGCTCCATGACGTGGCACCAGTGGCAGGTCGAGTAACCGATGCTCAGGAAGATCGGCTTATGTTCGGCTTTGGCTTTGGCGAACGCCTCATCACCCCAGGCGAACCAGTCCACCGGGTTGTGTTGGTGCTGGAGCAGATAGGGCGACTTTTCGCGGGCGAGGCGATTGGTGAAGGCGTGCGCGGTTGGCAGGGAAGACACAGTTGGTTTTGGTTCGGGTTTGAGAATTTGGGCGTGGCTTTGACGGAGGGCGAAACCACCCACGGTGGCGGCGAAGGCAAAGCGGAGAACGGGCTTCAGTTTCGAGTGAAAAGACACTTTCCACCATACTAGGGCGCCGGTCTTGGGCAAGCTCAAACCAAAAACGGTCGGAACCTTTTACGGCACGATTCCGTGGCCAACTCAATCGTTGACAGAGGCAGGCCCTTTGTTAGATTCGCCCCTCATGTTGGTGGGATTAAACCCACCCTATTTTTTTTATACGAACCGCACGATTTGATTTATGGCGAAAATATCCAAAACAGCGACCAAGGCCGCGAAATACGTTTACCTTTTCGGCAACAATAAGGCCGATGGCAACGGCTCGATGAAGGCCCTCCTGGGCGGCAAAGGCGCCAACCTGGCGGAGATGACGCGGATTGGCCTGCCGGTGCCCCCTGGATTCACGATCACGACCGAGGTTTGCACCTATTACTACGCGAACAAGCAGACCTATCCCAAGGAATTGCAGGCCCAAATCCAAAATGGCGTCGCGAATATGGAGAAGAACCTCGGGAAGAAATTCGGGGACATGGAGCGGCCGCTGCTGGTCGCCGTGCGGTCGGGAGCCCGTGACTCGATGCCGGGCATGATGGACACCATACTGAACCTCGGTCTCAATGATCAAACCGTGCAGGCTCTCGTGAACGCGAGCGGCAACGAACGGTTCGCCTGGGATTGCTATCGCCGCTTCATCCAGATGTACGGCGACGTCGTCATGG
>CAZFVY010000014.1:0-89821 GCA_964522665.1 uncultured Verrucomicrobiota bacterium
GTGCTTGACCTCCTCAAGCTTGAATGGCTTTACGATGGCTTCTATTTTTTTCATACGGCTACGGATTTTTTTGGTTAACGGTTATTTAAGTCAGTCCCTCATTTCGCGAGACGGCTGACCGAGCGCTCCTCGAATTTGGATCCAAAACGCTTCGCGAATACCGAAGACCCTGCTTCCCCTCCGAAAGACCGGATCGGAAAAAACGGAGCCTTGCTCAGCGAATGCAATGGACCAAATCTGAGTTGATGGCTGTTTGAGCACACCCGCGCTTAAGCAACCGGGATGCCATGAACAGCACCGATCTTTCCCGCGCCGCGGAAAGACTTGAATTCAGTGCATTTTAATGATGAACGAAAATCATAGCATCGAATAAAGCGCTGAATTTGCTGGCGATTTTTATACAGCTTGCTCGGTTTGGATCGGCGACCACAGGCGGCGCAAATGCAATCACCCGCGCGCCAAAACCGACCAGAATTGAGCCGGCTCAGCCCTTCTCGATTAACCGGTAACCCACGCCCGGCTCGGTCACGAAAAGCTCCGGCCGAGCGGGGTCGCCTTCGAGTTTTTCTCGTAAATGCGCGATGTACACCCGGAGATAATGCGTTTGGTCGCCAGCGTGCGGTCCCCAAATCTCGTTGAGAACCTGGCGGTGGGTCAATACTTTTCCCGAGTGCCTCACAAACAGGCGGAGCAACGAATACTCGGTCGCGGTCAACCGGGCTTCGCGGCCATTCACCTTCACCGTGCGTGCGGCCAAATCCACCTCAAGGCCGCCGGAACGGAAGACCGACGCGGCGTCCGGCGTCTTGGCGTGGCGCTGGGCGACCCGCAGGCGCGCCAGCAACTCGCCGGTGCCGAAGGGTTTGGTCACGTAGTCGTCCGCCCCGTGATCGAGCGCGGCGATCTTATCGTCCTCGCGATCACGGACGGAGAGTACCACGACCGGAATGCGGCTCCATTCCCGCAGGCGTTTGAGGACCTCGACACCGTCCATGTCGGGCAGTCCCAAATCAAGCAAGATCGCGTCCGGCCGCCGTTGCGCGGCCTCAATGATGCCGTCCATGCCCGATTGGGCTTCGATCACGTTATAGCCATTCCCTTCGAGGCAGACGCGCAGCAGCCGCCGGATTTGAATTTCGTCATCAATAATCAGCGCGGTGGGCTTCGCGGCGGGCTGGTCGTTCATCGCGACCCCCTCGTCGGGCGGCGCCGAGGGCCTCGCGCGGGAGCCGGCTTGATCGATCCCGCCCGGAGCGCGAGGCGCGCTTTCACGGAACGCGATTGAACGTTTCCGCTAGGCGGGCGAAGATTGCTGGTCACGCATCGACTCTACACGGCGTCGCGCGGGATGGAGAGTCAAAAAAAACGCGCCCGGCGCTTGCCGGGGAAGGACGACTCGGCGATCGATCGGAACCCGCCCGCGGATCTTTGACCGGCGAAGTCTCGGACGTTTTACGCCGCCGATGTTTGCTTCCGCGCCAACATCCGCGCGGTCATAAGGCCGACGTACGATTTCCGGGTAAACCAGCTGGGATTGCACCGGCGTCAATTCACAGAAAAATCATTTCGCCGCCAACTGATCCAAGGCCAGATTTAGAGTCAAAACATTGACCCCGGCTTCTCCTAGTATTCCCCAATCCGGCCCATCGGTGTTCTGCCGGATCAGTTCACGCACTTTATCCGGCGCCAGACCGCGCGCTTTGGCCACGCGGTTAAGCTGCGCCTCGGCGTTGCTCGGGCTGATGTGCGGGTCCAACCCGCTGCCCGACGACGTCACGGCGTCGGCGGGCACGGGGGCGTTGGTTGCCAGGCCGTTCTGCGAACGGAAATCCGAGATGTTCTGCGTGATCGAATCGGCCAGTTTCTTCGACGTCGGCCCAAGATTGCTGCCGCCTGAGCTGAGGCCGTCGTAACCGTTGCCCGCGGCCGACGGACGAGAATGGAAATACTTCTCGGCCGTGAACTGCTGGCCGATCAAGCGCGAGCCCTGTATCACGCCTTTGGCGTCCACGATCAGTTGACCATTGGCTCGGTCGCGAAAAAGCCCCTGCGCCAGACCGTAAACCGCGAGCGGATAGAGGCCGCAACAGACGACCGCCAAAACCAGCGTGACCAGAATGGCGGCGCGAAATTCAGCGATTAAGTTCTTCATATATAAACCTTTGTTTTGGATATAACGCGCGTAAGTCAAATCAGTCTAAGGGAGGTTATCAGCAGGTCGATCGCCTTGATGCCGATGAACGGGATGATGATGCCCCCCAGCCCGTAGATGAGCAGGTTTCGCTGCAGAACTTGCAGCGCGCCAATCGGGGTGAACTTCACCCCCCGCAACGCCAGGGGTATCAGCGCCACGATGATGAGCGCGTTGAAGATCACGGCGCTCAGGATCGCGCTGTTCGGGCTGTGCAAGTGCATGACGTTGAGCGGCTCGATCGCGGGAAAGGTGACGATGAGCATCGCCGGGATAATCGCGAAGTATTTGGCCACGTCGTTGGCGATGCTAAACGTCGTCAGCGAACCGCGGGTGATCAGCAACTGTTTGCCGATCTCGATGATCTCGATCAGTTTGGTCGGATTGGAGTCGAGATCCACCATGTTGCCGGCCTCTTTGGCCGCTTGCGTGCCGGTGTTCATCGCCACGCCGACGTCGGCCTGCGCGAGCGCCGGGGCATCGTTCGTGCCGTCGCCGATCATCGCGATCATGCGACCGCCTTTTTGCTCTTCACGGATGAGCGCCAGCTTGTCCTCGGGCTTGGCCTCGGCGAGGAAGTCATCCACCCCGGCTTCGACGGCGATGGCGGCGGCGGTCAGTTTATTGTCACCGGTAATCATCACGGTCTTGATGCCCATTTTGCGCAACTGCGCGAAGCGTTCCTTGATGCCGCCTTTGACCACGTCCTTCAGATGGATGACGCCAAAAACCTTGTCGCGGGTCGCCACGAGCAACGGCGTCCCACCGGCGCGCGCGATCTTCTCCGCCGCCTGAACCGCGACGGGCGGCAATGGAGCGCTGACGAACTTGCCGATCGAGTCGGCCGCGCCTTTGCGATATTGCACGCCGTCAACATCGACGCCGCTCATGCGCGTCTGCGCGGTGAATGGGACGAACACGGCATTCCCCATTTCGTGAATTTGCCGCTCGCGAATGCCGAATTTCTTGGCCAGCACGACCACGCTCCGGCCTTCCGGCGTTTCGTCGGCGAGCGACGCGAGTTGCGCGGCGTCCGCCAATTCCTTCTCGGTGACGCCCGGGCAGGGCACGAACTCGGTGGCCTGACGATTCCCGAGAGTAATCGTGCCGGTCTTATCGAGTAACAAGACATCGACGTCGCCCGACGCTTCGACCGCCCGCCCGCTCATCGCCAGCACATTGCGCTGGAGCAGGCGATCCATGCCGGCGATGCCGATGGCGCTCAAAAGCCCGCCGATGGTCGTTGGGATCAGACACACCAGCAGCGCGATCAGGACCGGCGCGGTAAAGGTCGTGGCCGAGTAAATCCCAAACGGCTTCAACGTCACGCAGACCAGCAGAAAGATCAGCGTGAGGGCCGCCAGTAGAATCGTCAGGGCGATCTCGTTCGGAGTTTTCTGCCGTTGCGCGCCTTCGACCAAGGCGATCATGCGATCCAAAAAGCCTTCGCCCGGATTGATCGTGACGCGGATCTTGATCTCGTCCGACAACACCCGCGTGCCGCCGGTCACCGCGCAGCGGTCGCCGCCGCTTTCGCGGATGACGGGCGCCGATTCACCGGTGATGGCTGATTCATCGACGGTGGCGGCGCCTTCGATCACGTCTCCGTCCGCCGGAATGGTTTCGCCGGCGAGGACGCGGACGATGTCGCCCTTGCGCAGCGAATTGGCGTCGATCTTTTCCGTGCGTCCATCCGGACGGACGCGGGTGGTGGTCGTTTGGGTGCGGGTCTTGCGCAACGCCTGGGCCTGCGCCTTGCCCCGCCCCTCCGCCATCGCTTCGGCGAAGTTCGCAAACAACACGGTAAACCAGAGCCAGACCGCCAACTGCGCGATGAAGCCGCGGTCGGCGGTGGCGGTGAAGATTCCGACGGTGGTCAGCGCGGCGCCGACCATGGTGACGAACATCACCGGGTTCTTGATCATCAGCCGCGGGTCGAGCTTTTTGAGCGCGTCCACCGAGGCCGGTCCGGCGATGTTCCAGTCAAACAAGGAAGCAGACTTCGATTTCATAAGCGTAGGGCGTGGGGAATTCGCGTATTTCTTAGTAAAGTTTGCCCTGGGCGGTCAGGAAGTGTTCCACGACCGGCCCGAGGCTAAGCGCGGGGAGGAAGTTCAGAGCGCCAATCAGCAACACGGTGCCGATCAGCAACAAGACAAAGGTGCCGCCCGAAACCGGGAAGGTCCCGACGCTGGCCGGCACGATCTTCTTTTTCACGAGCGATCCGGCCAGCGCCATGATCGGCACAATCATGAGAAACCGGCCCACGAGCATCGCCACGCCGAGCGTGGTGTTGTACCAAGGGGTGTTGGCGCTCAACCCGGCAAAGGCGCTCCCGTTATTACCCGTCGCCGAGCTAAACGCGTAGAGGATTTCACTCAGTCCGTGCGGGCCCGTGTTGTTCAAGCCGGCCAGGCCCCACTGGCTAACCGATGCCCAGGCGGAAAAGCCCAGGATGTCGATGGCCAGGATCAAGAGGGCGAGCATCGCCATCTTCACGTCGAAGGCATTGATCTTCTTGCCGACGTACTCCGGCGTGCGCCCGACCATCAGGCCGGCGATAAAGACCGCCAGCACCACGAACACCAGCATGCCGTAAAGCCCGGCGCCGACGCCGCCGATGATGATTTCACCCAACTGGATATTGAACAGCGGAACGAACCCGCCCAACGCCGTAAACGAATCGTGCATCGCGTTGACCGCGCCGCAGGAAGCGTCCGTCGTGATCGTGGCGAACAGCGCCGAGCTGAAGATGCCGAAACGCACTTCCTTGCCTTCCATGTTGCCATCGCCGACCGCCACGCCCAGTTGTTGGTGGATCGGATTGCCATGCGCTTCCGCCCACCAGGCCAGCAACGCGCCGGCGACGAAAAGGAGCATCATGGCCGTCCAAACCGTCCAGCCATGCGCCTGGTTCCTGGTCATGCGACCGAGGTAATAGGTCAGCCCGCTGCCGATCGCGAAGATCGACAACATCTGCATGAAATTCGAGAGCGGGGTCGGGTTCTCGAACGGATGCGCCGCGTTGGCGTTGACGTAACCGCCGCCGTTCGTGCCCAGCATTTTGATGGCGATCTGAGAGGCGACCGGTCCCTGCGGGATGGTCTGTTCCTCGACCTTTTGATCCACCATGACCGGCATATTGGTCATCACCGGCTGGCCCTTCGCGTCCAGCTGCGGCACGTCCATCATGACCGCGACGCCGTTCGTCATGATCGGCGCGCCTTTGGCGTCGAGCTTCGGAGCCTGGACCGTCACCGCGACGTTGGTGGTCACGGGTTGACCCTTGTCGTCGGTCTTGGCGACTTGGATGGTGAAAGGCTCAGTAAGTTTCGCTTTGGTGTAGGGATTGAAGTTCTGCACAATCCCCTGCGAAACGAGGAAAACCGCGAACACCAGGCTGATCGGCAGGAGCAGATAATAACTCGTGCGCGTCAGATCGACCCAGAAGCTGCCAAGCGTGTTGGCTGAGTGGCGCGCGATGCCGCGCACCAGGGCCGCGGCGATGGCGATACCGGTGGCCGCCGAGACGAAATTGTGGATCACGAGCGCGACCATTTGCGAAAAGTACGACATCGTCGCCTCGCCGGTGTAGCTCTGCCAGTTGGTGTTCGTGGTGAAGCTCACCGCCGTATTGAAAGCCAGGTCCGGGCTGAGCGCGCCAAAGCCCTGCGGATTCAACGGCAGAAAATTTTGCAGCCGCAGAATCACGTACGTGAACAGACAGCTCACCGCGCTGAAGAGCAGCATCGCGAACGTGTACTGTTTCCAATCCTGCTCCTGATCGTGGCGCACGCCGATGATCCAATAGGTGAGCCGCTCCAGCGGCTTGAGGATCGGGTCGAGCCACGTCTTCCCGTTCGCGTCGAGCACCCGCATGAGATAAAGCCCCATCGGCTTGGTGATGAGCGCCAAGACGACGATGTAAGCAGCCAACTGCAACCAGCCAGTAGAGTTCATAAACAACCTTCGTTAAAACTTTTCCGGATAAATCATCGCCACGAACAGATAGATGAACAACAGCAGGGCGATGAGGCCGTAAATAATAGTTTCCATAGCACGTTCCTATAAAGTGTCGCAGAAGAGCGCGTAGAGCTCGCTCCCCGCGAAGAACACCACCACGACGCCGATAAAGATCAAGTCCATCATAAAGTTCCTCAAGGTTTGTCCGTCACATTTGGCGTTCGCCATCAGCCAGCCGTCGCGCCGTCTCCGGAGCCGGGTTCCTGGCCGGTTGGGGAGTCCTGCGCGCCGGGAGTGGAGATTCCGTCCGCACGGTCACAATCTGCTCCGCTCCACGCTCCCGGCATAATCAAAAGACCAAGCCCAAGTATTAAAACGGCGTCAACGTTTCACGGTCACTAACCCGTTACGGTGATACTCTAATAACCGAGACCAACGCCTATTTAATTCCTGCGCGCACCTTGGCCCCGCGTGCGTTTGTTCAGCAAACCGCTGGTGCCATACACTGTTTCCCATACGACAGCTTCACCCCCGCGGTTCAAAAGGTCTCTCCGCCGGTTGGCTGAACCGCAACGATTCTTGGCTGCGTCGGGTGGAAGTGGTGGGAAAGGACTAGCATAGGCGTCGGAGCCTTCAATCGGACACCGACTGGCGCCGGATGCCGGTTCGTCGGTCGTACTGTTTCGCCGCGCCTCCGGCGTCATCGAAAGCCGAGTCCCCTCGGTAAAAAGCGGTCTCGAGAGGCCGGCGATCAAAGTTCCAGCCGACGCACAAGCTCCCCAATGCTCATCTGGTGGTGCTCCGCGACGCTCTTGAGAATCGAGTGTAAGGTGCCGATTCGAACCGGATCGTGTTGGGGAATGACCTCGTGATGCTCACCACCGAGCGCCGTCGTCACACGTATATGAGACCCTTTCTGACGCGTGACCACATAGTCGAGACGCTTCAGGGCTTTGATAAGAGCATCCGCCGAAACGTCACGAGGGAGTTTCATCGACGCGAAGAATCAGCGGGCCATGATTTCGTCGCGAACAAAATGCAATCGGATGATTTTCGGTGACTCCGGATTCTCGTCGAAGAAACAGTCCACAGCTTCGCGAACATTGGCGCGCAATTGCTCCAAAGTGTCCGCCTCGGTATGGATGCCAAAGCCGAGCGCCGACGCGGTGAATCCGCCATCAACCAAGTCTTCCTGCACCTCGAAAATCACTTCGCTCATCGTGAAGAGATAGTAGGCAAGGCCGGACCGAGCGTCAAGCCACCCACCCCGCCGGGCAACCCTGACTCAAATCTGATTCGCCTCCAAAAAGCGTCGCCCGAATCGATTCGAGAATTCGCCCAACGTTCGGAAGCCGGCGCGGCGCCACGGCGGCAAGTGGCGCGTGTACACGGCGTTGAACTCGATCACTGGCTCGCCGCCGCGACGACGTTTGAATTCACCAGCGCCCGAGCTGTAATTAAGGAGCAGTTTTTCTTCGGCGACGCGCTGGAGCAGCATCGCCACCAGGATTCGGTAGAGACCGGGTTTTGGCGGCAAACTCGTGTCGTAACCGATAAACGGGGTGGAGGTCGTTCCGCCCATGCGAAAACATCCCATGACGGCGTCAACGCGGCCGGACGCATGGCGCAAGCCGCGGAATTCCAACCAGCGCTCACGGATCGCCCCGGCCACGAAGCGCTCCGTGTACTGCGGGTTAAGCTGCGAATGCTTCTCGAGGTAAAGCAGGCGATAAAGCTCGGCGACCCGCGGCGTGTCGGCGCTCGTAAAATCGGCGTGCTCCATCGGCTGGTAATCCCCCAGGTCCTGGAGCAGCTTGCGTTCTCGCTTCACGGTTTCTTTCTGGAGATACGGCGCGGTTCGCCCGTCGAAGAAATAAACCTGCCGGCTGGTAATCAGCTCGTAGCCCGCTTCCTGCAGGAGGCGAGGCAGTTCCGGGCGTTCCCGGGCCGTGACGTTTTTCAACAATAAGGCGTGGGTGGGGAATAATTGAAGCATCCGCTCGGTCACGCTCTCAATCGCCGAGGGGAGCGACTCTGGCGTCAGGTTGGTGGACAAGAGCCAGCTATTCCACTGCGCCACCCGATCCATTTGTCCAACTCGCATGGCCAGGCCCAGAGCGTGCAATCCAACCCGCGCCGCCGCGCGCAGCCAGTAAGGCGATACCAGGCCCAATTCCGCCAACGGATAACTCACATATTGCGCCTCCAGCGAACTCGGATAGGCGTTGCCTTCGGAACGATCGCAGACGGAGATTGGGTAGGCCATCGACTCGTGGGTGATGATTCCGGCGCGCACGCTGAGATTCGCCACAAGCGCGGTGGAGCGCTGCTCGAGAAAGCCCCGCCAATAAGCGGCGTTGTCGGGCGTGTGCCCGATCAAACTGGGCACGCCCGGCGCGCCGAAAAGGACGTCACCATCCGCCGGCGCGGCGTGCGGCGCCGCGCGCCTCACTTCGTCAAGCCGGGTTGGCGGCGGTTCCGCCGCAGAGATTGGCGATATAGAAACTGCCATAGGTGTGAACGCGGTCACGGGCGTGGCAGGCCTCGGCTTGGGCGACATCGTAGCGCAACAAGTCGCCGACCCGGCAGGACTGCCCGCGAAACTGAACCTTAATCGGGTCCACGTAGTCCACGTGAAAACCCCCGCTGCGCCAGAGGAAACGGGCGTTGCTCGTCGCCTTGTCCAAGATGGCCTGCCATTCCTGCTGGAGGAGCGCGGGATGCTGGTGGCTGAGCCAATCCATGTGATCCAAAAGCACGAAACGGGAAATGGGCGCCTGGTGAGCGGCCAGGAAGCCGGCCAACGGCCCCGTATGAATCTCGATCCGATTGACAAGGCCGTCTTTGAGCCGCGCGAAACTTCCCGCCCGCAAATACTCCGGGCAACACTCGGGTGAGTAGCGGCCGAACAGATAGACTCGCCAAAAGTAGTTATCCGCCGTCGGCAGGCGCGTGAAGACCGTCTCGACGCAATCTTCCATGAAATCGGCGATGCTGCGCGCGCACTTCTGCTCGAGATAATCTCGCTGGGCCTTGGGAATGCCCAACATCCCTAGCGTCAAATCAGCGCGTAGCGCGCGTTTGATCGCCGGGTGAAAAAACCGTCGGCGGATGCGGCCAAAATAAAGTTCCCGCTGCTCCGCCAGCGAGCTCGCCTCAAAAACCCGCAACGCGTCGGAGTGAACCCGCGCGATTTTCAAATACTTGACCACCAGCCGCGCGAGCACCCCGGTCGTGCCATAGTGGTAAAATGTGGCTTCCGGACGCGGGCGATTGAAATAGTGCCGCCGAGTATCCCAGTAAACGCGGGCCGCGGGCGTCAACTCGGCGCGTAATCGTTCGCGATACCACTCGTCAAAACCGGGATGACCCCCGTCGCCAAAGACCGCGAAGAACTGCTCGTAGTCGAGTTGGCGGATTCCGGCGATCTTCAATTCCAGAAGGGCGTTTTGCCGAAAGTTCAGATCCACCGCGTAGATGCGCCGCGGATTGTCGAGGGCATAGTCGAGGGCGTTGCAACCCGCCGAAGTGATGAGGGCGACCTCATCGTCCGGCCCCAGAGTCAGCGCCTCTCGGTCGAGCCGGGGATCCTCCCAACACGAGTTGTAGATGAGGTGGTTCCCGTGAATATACGAGAACATCTTCTCCGTCGTCCAATTGGCCAGCCATCGCATAGAATTATGTCTTTGCCAGAATCGCCCGCGCCCGAGTCCGCCCCGAACCGTGCGTTCATCTCGGCGACTAGTATCGCCATTGGCAGAGTCGTCGTCGCGCAGCGCTCTGGCAATCCAATCCCTTCAAGTCGTCGCGAATTAACCTGGCCGTCACGCGCCGGTCACGCGCGGTGGGCAGCATGACGGTTGCGCCATGACGGCGCCGACTCCGCTATGCGAACGATACTCAAATATTCCGGCTTCGCCGTGACGACACTTTGGAAACAGGGTGTCTGGCATGCCACCGCCAACCTCGTCGCCGAGATCGCGTTCGACCTCGGGCACGGAGTCGAAACCATCGTGCCGCGGGAAGTCGAAGCGGACGGCCTCGCCAACTCGGAGCCTTCGGACGCCGTGCAATACCAGGGCGCCAATCCACGGCTGGTCCGAGCCTTATTGCGCACGCTGCCGCCGACCGCGAGAAAAGCCCGCTTCGTCGATTTCGGCTGCGGCAAGGGCCGGGCGTTGCTCCTGGCGGCGGAAGCGGGGTTCACCCGACTCATCGGCATCGAGCGCTCGCCCGCGCTGGCGAAGGTCACGGAGCAGAATCTCCAGCGCAGCCGTCGCCTCGCGGCGAGCGTCGGGCGCGAGGTCCTCTGCATGGACGCCCAATATTTTTCCCTGCCGGCCGGGCCGCTGGTGCTTTTCTTCTACAATCCGTTCAACGGCGAAACGCTCGATTGTGTCGTGACCAACGTTCAGGCGCGGATGCTCGCCGAGGCCGACGACCTCTGGGTCGTCTATCTCAATCCGAAAGGCCTCGCGACGTTCCGCGCGGCCGGCCTGAAAGTGTGCCACGAACTGCGCCGCCACGGAGAACTGTTGGGCGCGGTTCTAAAGGCCCAGTAGGCGACTCGGCCAAACCACCGGAAAACCAGGCATATTGTCACCGACTCTGCTTGTCTGGTTTCTGTTATCAGTCATCCTACTCGAGCGACCTCGGCGAGCTCCGCGCGCGCCCGACGGCGATTGATATCCGATGCAGCATTTGGTTGAAGATTTTCTGCAGTACCTCCGCCACGAGCGGGGTCAGAGTGAACACACCCAGAAGACGTATGCCGCCTTGCTGGGCAAATTCACGGCCTGGGCCGGCGCGCAGGGTTTGTCCGAGTGGCCGGCGGTCGAACTACGCCATTTGACCGCGTTCATTGAACATGAGCGGACGCGCCAACCGGACGATCAACCAGACGGTTCGCCGGAGAAGCTCAGTTCGGAGAGCGTTTACCTGCAGATCGCCGCGCTCCGCGCCTTCTATCGTTTCTGCGAGGCGGAAAAGCTGTTGCCGTTGAACCTGGCGGAAAACCTCTCGCTGCCGCGGCGCTGGCAGCGTTTGCCGAAAGCCTTGAGCGCCGCGGAAATCGACCGCCTGCTCCGTCCGCCCGCCGTGGCCACCCCGCGCGGCCTGGCGGAGCAAGCGATCCTCGAACTGGCGTACGCCTCCGGCCTGCGCCTCTCCGAGTTATGCGGCTCCCGGCTCGAACAACTCCACCTCGACGCGGGCTTTATCAATGTCATCGGCAAGGGCAACAAAGAGCGAGTGGTGCCCGTCGGACGGCAGGCGGTGGAGGCCCTGCGGCGTTATCTCGACGCGGGCAGGCCGCAATTGGTGAACCGCCGTTCGCCGGCCAATGTTTTTCTGACGATGCGCGGCACGGCGTTCGCGCCGGTCACGATGTGGAAGCGGATCAAAGACCGCGGCCGGCAAGCCGGCATCGAGCGCAATTTCACGCCGCACATGCTGCGGCACAGCTTCGCGACCCACCTGCTCGAGCACGGCGCCGACCTGCGCGTGATCCAGGAATTGCTCGGCCACGCGAGCATCGGCACGACGCAGGTTTACACGCACCTGGAAGGCCGCCGACTGCGCGAGGTGCACCGCCGCTTCCACCCGCGTTCTTGAGCGCCGTCCGGGAGGCACAGGCAGGCGCCGCGCCCCCTTCGGACGAATGCGTAAGTACCCAAGCGTGGCGGTAAAATTACTAGCCTTTGCCCACGCGGTTTTGGATAGTCCGGCGTGGCAATGAATAACGACGCGCCGATCTTTGTGGCGGGACATCGCGGCTTGGTGGGCAGCGCGATCTGGCGCGAGCTGACCCGGCTGGGTTTCACCAAGCTGATCGGCCGGACTCGCGCCGAGCTTGACCTGCTGGATACCGCGGCGGTGCGCCGATTTTACGCGGAAGAAAAGCCCGCCTACGTCTTCGTCGCCGCGGCCAAGGTCGGCGGCATCCACGCCAATGACTCCCTGCCCGCGGAGTTTTTGTACGAAAACCTGCAAATCCAGAATAACCTGATCCACGGCGCCCATTTGCAGGGCGTCAAGAAGCTGCTCTTTCTCGGCAGTTCATGCATCTACCCTCGCCTGGCCGCGCAGCCGCTCCGCGAGGATTCACTTTTGACAGGCCCGCTCGAGCCGACCAATCAGTGGTACGCGGTCGCCAAGATCGCCGGCATCAAGCTTTGCCAGGCCTACCGGCGCCAATACGGCTCTGATTTTATCTGCGCCATGCCCACGAACCTCTACGGGCCAAACGACAATTACGACCTCGAAACCTCGCACGTGCTCCCCGCGTTGATCCACAAGTTTCACCTGGCCAAAACCACCGGCGCGGCCACCGTTTCCTGCTGGGGAACCGGCGCGCCACTGCGGGAGTTCCTGCACGCGGACGATCTCGCGCGCGCCGCGATCTTCCTGATGGAACGCTACAGCGAAGAGGGCATCATCAACGTCGGCTGCGGCCAGGATCAGAGCGTGAAGGAACTCGCGGAAACCGTTCAACGGGTCGTCGGCTTCCCGGGGCGGATCGTGTGGGATACGAGCAAGCCGGACGGCACGCCCCGCAAATTGATGGACAGCTCACGCCTTTTTTCCCTGGGCTGGAAGCCGGCGATCGATTTGGAGATCGGAATCCGGCTGGCTTACGAAGACTTTCTGACGACGACCGCCGCGGAGCGCGGAGCGTGAGGCCAGGTCGCGGCCGAAGTATGCCTCCGCCGCGGAGCGTCCGATTCAGAGTGATTTAGCCAGCCGGTCGAGATCGCACTGGACCAATTCCGCCAGCAGGTCTGAGAACGAGGTTTGTGGCTCCCAGCCGAGGAGGCGCTTCGCCTTGGCCGCGTTGCCCACCAACCCCATCGGCTCGCTCGGGCGGATGAAGCGCGGGTCCGTCTTGACATATTCCCGCCAATCCAATGCCACCAGCTTGAACGCTTCCTCCACCACGTCCTGAACGCGGCGGCGGACACCGGTCGCGAAGACGAAGTCCTCCGGCGTCTGATATTGCAGGGTCAGCCACATGCCCCGCGTGTAATCGCGCGCGGCGCCCCAGTCTCGCTCGGCCGACGTGTCCCCCAAGACCAACTCCCGTTCCAGGCCTAACTTGATCGCCGCCGCCGCCCGGCAGATTTTGCGAATGACGAAGTTCTCGCCCCGGCGAGGCGACTCGTGGTTGTACATGATGCCGTTGCACGCAAACAGGCCGAACGCCCGCCGATAAATCCCGACCATCTGAGTGGCGAACGCCTTCGCGCAGCCGTATGGATTCACGGGCGCAAACGGCGTCGATTCGTCCTGCGGCGCCTGCGCCGGCTGCCCGAAAATCTCGGAGGACGACGGGTGGAAGAGCTTCGGCGGGCGGGGCAGATCGCGAATCATTTCCAGGAGCCGTAGCGTGCCCATGGCGGTCATTTCGCAGGTCGATTCGGGAATCTCAAAGCTCAGCCCAACATGGCTCTGGCCGGCCAGGTGATAGATTTCATCCGGGCAAACCTTCAATAGGATACGCCGCAGAGTCGTCGGATCATCCAGGTCCGCGTAGTGCAGAAAGAGGCGCCGCCCATAAATCGCCGGATCGGCGTAGAGGTGATTCAGACGTGACCGGCTCAGCGTGCTGGTCCGGCGCACCACGCCGTGGACCTGATACCCGTGCTCCAGGAGCAACTCGGTCAGGTAGGAGCCATCCTGTCCGGTAATGCCGGTAATGAGCGCGACCGGCATGGATTATCCCGTGACCTTGATGCGGCCCTCGCGATGGTCCTTTAACAGTTTGATGTCGGCCTCGACCATCAATTTGACCAAGTCCTGGAACTTTGTCCGCGGCGCCCAGCCGAGCTTGCGTTTGGCCTTGGCGGGATCGCCCTGCAACAGGTCCACCTCCGCTGGCCGGAAGTAACGCGGGTCGATTTCGACATACCGCTGCCAGTCCAGGTCCACGGCGCCAAAAGCCGCGTCGAGAAACTGCCGGATGGAATAGGTCTCGTTCGTGGCGATCACGTAATCGTCCGGTTCGTCCTGCTGGAGCATCAGCCACATGGCCTCGACATATTCCTTCGCGTAACCCCAGTCGCGCCGCGCGTCGAGGTTGCCCAAAAAGAGTTTATCTTGCAGCCCCGCCTGGATTTGCGCGAGCGCGCGCGTGATTTTGCGCGTGACAAAGGTCTCCCCGCGGCGCGGCGATTCGTGATTGAAAAGGATGCCATTGCTGGCGTGCAGGCCGTACGACTCCCGGTAATTCACCGTGATCCAATAGGCGTAAACCTTGGCGCAACCGTACGGGCTGCGTGGGTAGAACGGCGTCGTCTCGGTCTGTGGAGTTTCATGCACTTTGCCGTACATCTCACTCGACGAAGCCTGGTAGAAACGCGGGCGAATGCCGAGTTCACGAATCGCCTCGAGCAGGCGCACGGCGCCGGTCGCGGTGATGTCGGTGGTGTAGCTCGGGCAATCGAAGCTCACGCGGACGTGGCTTTGCGCGGCCAGATTGTAAACTTCCTCGGGCTGGATCTTTTCGAGGAGACGCGCCAAACCGCTGGCGTCGCTCAGGTCGCCGTAGTGAAGAAAAAGCCGCCCCTGGCTCGCGTGCGGGTCGGAATAAATGCCGTCCAAACGACCGGTGTTGAAAGTGCTGGCCCGCCGAATGATCCCGTGCACCTCGTAGCCCTTCGACAAAAGCAACTCGGCGAGGTAGGAGCCGTCCTGTCCCGTGATGCCCGTGATCAACGCTTTTTTCGCCATATAAATCCCGGGCAGTATTCCGGGAACGGAGTCGGGAAAGCAAGCCCGGCTTCAACCCCGGCCTTAATGCCGCCGCAGGATCAAGCGGTGATTCATCCGCTTCGTCTGATGATAAGCCAGCGGCGGGAGGTCAGTCAGCGTGGGCGACTCCGTTTCTTGGAGGATCGTCTTGACCAGCGCCTGCAATGCCTGCCAGCGCCGCCAATCCATGGCCGGAGCGTGCGCGATCTGCCGCAGCATACTCCGCCATTCGATGATGATGCGATCAATGTCGCCCGCGCCCAGGAACTCCGTCACCCAGGCGTGCTTGTTCAGCGGATTCTTGTGCGCCGCGCGAACGACCTGCTCGGCGCCGGAACCATACTTCGGCGGCACGCCATTTTCCAGATAACCAGGAATGGACTGCACTCCGTAAGCCTTCTGACAGACCAACGCCAACTTGCCGCCCCAGCGGTTTTCGTCGCCGCAGAATCGGAACCCGGCGTCGAGATTCGCCAAATCGTAGATCAAATCAGGCAGCGAATAGTCTTCCGCTTCGAGCGCGGCGGCGATGGCCAAGCCGTCGCTCGAAGAAAAAAAGCTGACGATCTGTCCACGCCGCGTCGGCGCGCCCGCCGCATCGACCAACCCAAGCCGGCGCCAAGTCAAGGCTACCCCGGTGGCGGCGGGCAGTTGGCGACACACGGGCACCAGTTCACAAACGGCGCAGTCGGTCGGCAAAACCTCGCGCTCCGGCGGTTTCCAAAGGGCGACGCCGTGCGCATCGACCGGGACCTTCATTGTCAAGTCGCCCAGACTCACCTGCGCGACGATCTGCTGTCCCTCGCGCGCGAAGCGAACCACCGGCGTCCGTTGGCGGGCCAGGCGTTCCTCGACTAACGGAACGATTCGCTCTTCCCATACCGCAAGCGGCGCCTGGCGGCCATTCCAACCGGTCAACCGGCGAATCCATTTCGCCAATAGCACCCGGTCATCGTTCAAACGGTCAGCAACGGTAAGACTGCGGCCGTAGGTTTTCGCACCCTCGTGCTCGGAGAGCACGCAGAGGACGCCGACGCCAACCTTTTCGAGCGCCGTTGGCTCGCCCAGAATCGAGCGTAAAGGACGGGGCGCACCCACCGCCGACTCCACCGCCGGACCCGCCGCGGCAGCGTCCCCTGCCCCGGTGAAGATTTCGCTGACGCGCTTTTCGACGGGTACCGGCGCTCGTTCCCATTCGCCGCGGCTATTGAGCATCTCGCGCACGAGCCGCCGGACGTGACGCGCCCGCTCGGCGTCGGTCTTAAAACCGCAGGGCGTTTCCGGATGTTTTAAAGATTGTTCGACGCCGAGAACGATAGGCTTGGTCGTGAAGAGGCGTTCCTGCACATGCACCGCGGCCAGGAACGGATCGCGTTTCTGTTGGGCCGCGACGTTCATGATGTTGAGCAGCGCCGGCCAATCGACCATGCCGTTGCGCGCAAGATGGCACGGATAGCCGTCGCGCAGGCTCAGTTGGTTGGCGGTAACCAGCACGAAACCGGTCTCGTCCAGTCCGCGCCGGCCGGCGCGGCCGAACATTTGCAGGATCTCGTCCCCACCCAATGGCCGCTCCTGATTGTCGCGCCGATAGGAATCCCCGGCCAGCGCGACGCTGCGCAGGGAAAAATTGATCCCCGCCGCCAGGCCCATCGTGGCGACCACCACGCGAAGCTGACCAGCCTTGGCCAACGGTTCGACCACTCCCGCGCGCGCGGCGTAGCTCAGCCCGCTATGGTGATACGCCACGCGGCTTTTCAACATTTTAGCGAGCGCTTCGCCGGCGATTAGTTTCTGCTCGGGCGTCAACTCGAGCGGGTGCGGAACTGGCAAATGGCGGGCCAATTCGGCCGCCATCGCCTCCGCGGCATGCCGTCGCGGAGCGAAAATCAGAATCGGCCCCAAATCCTCCGCGAGCGCCTTGGCCGCCAGCCGCGGCCAGTAACCGCGAATCTCGGACGGCACGTGAAAGTTCAGGTTGTCCGCTTGAACCTCCTCCAGCGGCACCGGACGGATTTCGTGCCGCACGAGCGCCGCCTGCCGCCCCAGGCGCCGTAACCACTGCACGACATCCTGCGGATTGGCGACGCTGCCGCTCAACAACAACAACTGCGTGCGCGGCGGCGCCAGGGCCAGGGCGAGTTCGTAGTTCAGCCCGCGATCCGCGTCGCCCAGCATCTGAAATTCGTCCACCACCAGCAACGCCGGGCCTTCGCCGTGGATTAGCCGGTTTTTCTGCGTCTCGAGCGTCGCGACGAGGATCGGCGCGTCGAGGTTTTCCGCCAGATCGCCCGTCGCGATGCCGACGTCCCACCCGCGCGCGCGCCACTCGGCCCGCTTGTCATTCGCCAACGCGCGGGTCGGAACCGTGTAAATGGCTTGCCCGCGGTTTTTGCCCTGGTTCGACCAAAGCTCGAAAATGAGCGTTTTCCCCGCTCCCGTGGGCGCCTGCACGACCACGTCCTTGCCCTCGCGCAAGGCGCCGACCGCCTGCTGCTGCCACAGGTCGGGCACGGTGACCTGATTCAGCGCCGAATTTCCCTCAAAATGTTCCGCCAGCGATGACACGCGGCAAACATAGCCGATGTCTCGTGGACAAGACACCGGAAATCCTCCGCGAGGTGATTCTCGCGGCGGTCTTCGTATCGCTTGGCCACACCGGCGGTTCAGCGGTCGAACCACGCTGCCGCGGGCGCGGCTCCTCCTGAAGTTCCAACGGGTGGCGTTATTCCGCGCGGAGCAGAATTACGGGGTCGATCCGCACGGCGCGGATCACGGGCGGCAGCGCGGCGAGGATGGCCGCCCCAAGGATAGCGAGCAGCGGTCCCGCGACGGCGCTCACTTCGCTGGGCCGCACCTGGTAAAATAAAGCCTCAAGATAACGCGCGGAAAACAGGCCCAACGCCAGCCCCGCTATGACGCCGATGACCACCATCACAAGCACGCCGCCGGTAACAATGACCGCGATATTGGGCGCGCGCGCGCCCAACGCCAGCCGTATGCCCAATTCGCGCCGACGTTGCACGACGGAGTAATCGAGCACGCCATACACGCCTACGCCCGCGATCACGAGCGCCACCAACGCGAAGAAGGCCGCGAGCCGCGCCATTAATCGCTCACGAATGGTGTGGGATTGATTGATTTCCGATTGCAGGCGGATCGTGCTCACGCGGAAATCGGGCCGAGCGGCCGAGACGGCCGCGCGCAGCAGCGAGTCCAGGGCGCGGGGATTATCGGCCGAGACCCGCGCCATGATCGTCTCGTTCCGGATGGGCGCTAACGTTCCATCGGCCCGAATCCCGTGAAACGGGACAAAAACCTGCGGCAATGTTTGCTCCCGCATTTGCCGGTAAGGCGTATCCCGAACGACGCCCACCACTTCATACCGGTCATTCCCTTTCGCAAAAACCTTCCCCACCGGATGGTCGCCGTTGAAGAACTCTCTCGCGAAAGTCTCGTTGATCAACGCCACTCCCGGTGAAGTGTCGGTCGTTCGAAAATCCCGGCCCTGAAGCAGGGGAATCTTCATGGTCTCGATCCAGCCCGGGGAGATTTCCAGAAAATAGGCGAGCGTTGGACCGGGCGGCGCGCCATTCAGCGAAATGAAGTTATTCCACGAGCCTCCGCCGAGCAGCGGCCAGCCGGCCAGCGAAACGGACTCGACCCCCGGCTCCGCGCGCAGTCGCTCCATCACCTGATCCCAAATCGCGGGTAGCTGCGCGGCCTGCGCGACCGTCTCCAGCGCGACCACCCGCGCGGCGGAAAACCCGGTGGGCCGGCGCGACAATCGGTCGAAGGTGACGACGAGCAGTCCGGCGAGAAAGAGCACCAAAACACCAAAAGCGACCTGCACGCCGATCAACGCGTGCGTCAAGCGCTGGCGCGCGTGGGGATCGTCGCCGCCTTTGAGCGCGCTGGCCGGTTTGACGCCCGAGGCACGAATCGCCGGCGCCAGACCAAAGAGCAAAGTCACGAAGAGCGTGAGGCCGATTCCGAATCCGAGCACGCGCCAGTCAAGGGGCAACGCCAAACGCGCCGGGTTGTCGGGCGGATTGATCATGCCGACGACGAGCGGCGCGGACCAAACCGCAAACAGGGCGCCGACGCCCGCCGCCAGGAGCGCGAGCCAGGCGCTCTCAATCATTACCAGTTGCACCAATCGCCATCGCCCCGCGCCGATCGAAACCCGCAGCGCCATCTCGCGCGCTCGCGCCGCCGCTTGGGCGGCCAATAGATTGGCGACATTGGCGCACGCGATCACGAGCACGAGCGACACCAGGGTCGCGAGCGCCATGAGCGAACGGCGATAGTCCTGCTGCAACCCCGACGCGCCCGCGGCCGCCGGTCGCAAGAGCACGTTTTCGTTGAGGAATCTCTCCCGGTTCTTTTTGCTCATGCCGCCAAATCCCTTCGCGCGCTCTTCCTCGAACGCCCGCGACGTCGCGTGCAGTTTCGCCCGCAATGGCTCGAGCGCGGCGCCCGGCTTCATCTGCGCGAGCGTTCGAAACCAGGTCCAATCGGAATGCGTTACGCCCGGATGCATCATGGTCGGAACAAAGATGTCCGTCACCGTTCCCGTCTCGACGCCGGTAAATGGTTCCTCCGTGACGCCGACGATCTCGTAGGTTTTGCCGTCGAGCCGGAGCGCGCGCCCAATTACCTTCGGATCCAGTCCGAACCGGCGCGCCCAGTAGTCGTGCGACAGCACGGCGTACGGGTGCGCGCCCGGCTCGCGATCATCGGCCTCGAGCAATAAGCGCCCGAGCGCGGGCCGCAGCCCAAACGTGCCAAACATCCATCCCGAAACGTATTGGACGAACGCGCGTTCAGTCTCTTGGTCGGACTGGTAGGTCAAGTCCTTCCGTTGAGCGTACGAAACCGCCACCAACTCGGCTTGATCCCGCACGGCCGCGCGCATCAAGGTGAAGGCGGGATACGCCCAACTATCGTATTCGTTCGGCTTGTCATCAAATCCGACGCCCTGTCGCGATAACGAATAAAGGCGCGCCGGGTCCGCCACGGGCAACGGCCGGAGCAGGACGGCGTCAATCAGCCGGAAAGCCGAGGCACAGGCGCCGATCGCCAAACCAAGGGAGAGGATCGCCGCCGCTGACGCCACCTTCTTCTTCTTGATTTGCCTCCAGCCGAAGATCACGTCCGCCCGAACTGAGTCCAACCAGGGGATCAACTTGAGATCCCGGCTCTCCTCACTTTTGCGCAAGGCGCAGCCGAACGCCCGCCGCGCCTCGGCCGGATCGCGCCCGGCCTCAATCGCCGCCGCGACGTGCGCCTCCAATTCCTCGTCGATCTCCCGGCTCACCCGATCCCCGCGGAAAACGTTTAGTACGCGCGTCCAGATCGACATATCAAACCCTCTTAAGAACCAAGTTGACCGCCAGCGTCAGCCGCTCCCACCGCGATTCCTCCGCCGTCAGTTGCTTTTTTCCCGCCGCCGTCACCTCGTACTGCCGCGCCCGCCGCCCGTTGTCCTTCGTGATCCACTCGGCCCGAATCCACCCCTCCTCCTCCATCCGGTGCAGCGCTGGATAGAGCGAGCCTTCCTCCACCCGCAACGCCTCGTCCGACATCTCCTGGATCGCCGCCATGATCGCGTAGCCGTGCAGCCCCGGGCGCCGGGAAAGAATCTTCAAGACCAGCAGATCAAGCGAACCTTGCAACGAGTCGGGCTTGCGCATACTCATACGTCGTAATATATAGACGTCTGAGCATGTGTCAACTGTATTGCTCACCATCTCCGGAATATCCGCTCGCTTGGCCCGACCTCAATTCGCGCTCAAAACCACTGCCCCCTTCCCGACCGAAGAAAGCGACTTCAAAAAAGGTTGGGAAACAGAGGATGAATAGCTCCGGTATCGGTCGAACGCCTGTCGCATAGTGTCTTCGCGCGAGGCCGCCTTCCCGTTATTTGGCTGGCGCGTGGGAACGGAGCCAGCTTTGAAAATCGGGATTGTCATAAACCTTCTGGGCGAGCAGTTCGTAGCCGGCGGTCAGGGGATGGCTGGCGTCGGCGTAGAGGGGGCTGGGGAGGACCTCGGGCGCGAGGTGGGGAACGTGTTGGTCGGCGAACCAGGCGGCGGCGCCGTCGCGGAGTCTGCGAAAGGCGGGCAGGCTTTCGGCCGCGATGAAGTGTTCGTTGAAGGGACCAATCACGACGAAGACATCGTTCCCGCGCCGGCGCAGGGTCTCGACGAGGCGCTGGAACGCGCCCCATTGCAGGGAAGTGGACAGTTCGACCCATTCGAATTGCGATTTGCCGCCGCCGGCGTCGGTCCACGGTTTGTGCCGCGGACTTCGGGGGCCGCGCAACGGATCGTCGGCGGGCGCGACCGGCACGCTCAAACCGATTTGGGCGAGCGGGTTTTTGTAACTATTCGGATAGCGGGGCGGATCGTCGCCCTCGGAGGAGAGCGTCCAGTTCAGGATGCTCTTCTGGTCGAAATAGGCGTTCTGCAAATGATTCACCCAGGCGAGAAAGTTCACGCTTCGCTCGATGGAAATGCCGAGGCGTTCGTTGGCGCCGGCCTTGTAGCACGGGATGCGCGGCGAGAATTGCGGAACTAATTGCACATGATTGAACTTCTCCTCCTTGTCGGTCCGCAAGTCAGCCTTCGGGCTGCTCAACCAGAGGAGGTTGCAATGCAGGAGAATCTTGCGGCCGCGCAAGGCGCCGCCGTAGTGATCGACCAGGCCCTCCAGCGCGAGCGGAAAGAGGCCGTTCACCCCGGCGTTCACGAAGCGGTCGGACTGGCCGGCCCGCTGATTGAGAAAATGCGACCAGGAGCCGTCCGGCGCGACGTACTCGCCCCAAACCACCGAGTCGCCGAGGACGACGATCGATTGCGGATCGGTGATCTGCTCAATACGACGCTGGTAGAGCCAGTAATCTTTGCTGAGACTGTACGGGATGCGATAGTCCGGCCCAGTGTCGAAGCGCTCCAGGCGTTTCCAAACCGCAGGCGTCAGCGCCGCGACGAGCGCGACGATAAGCCCCACCCATAGCCAATGCCGCGCGCTCAACCGCATTTCGCTGACGAACGCGGTCTCGGGAATCGGCAAGGGATGGGGGTGATCCTGGGCCATGATCTAGAATTGGAAATAGATGAACGCCCCGCCGCCGGACGAAAAGAGGCAGAGATAGAGAACCATGAAAACCGCCACGCCGACCCGGACCGCGCCGGTGGCCAAGAACGAGCGTAATTTTGATTCGTACAGAAACTCGTAGAGCCAAATCAGCGCTACGAGGGCCAGCATCAACGCCGGGACTTGCGGGTCTTGCCAGGCCGCGCTGAAAATACGTCCGATAATCAGCCATGCGTCGCTCAGCGATTCGGCGCGGAAGAAAATCCAGGCGAAACAGACAAACGCGAACACGCCCAATTGCTTGACCAGTTTAGGGACCCGCTCGCGATAAAACGCGGAGCGTTCGAGTTCCCGGGTAATCATCACGCCCAACGCATGAAGCAAGCCCCAGATCGCGAAGGTCCAGGCGGCGCCGTGCCAGATGCCGGAAATCAGAAACGTGATGAACAGATTGCGATAGGTCTTGAAGGCGCCGCCGCGGTTGCCGCCGAGGGGAATATAGACGTAGTCGCGGAACCAAGAGGAAAGGCTGATGTGCCACCGGGTCCAGAATTCGCCGAGGCCGGTGGCGAGGTAGGGATTGTTGAAATTCAAGATCAGGTTGAAACCGAGCAACCGCGCCACGCCGCGCGCCATGTCGGTGTAGCCGCTAAAATCGAAATAGATTTGCCACGCGAACGCGAAGGTCGCCAGGAGCAACGCCGGCGCGCCGAACTGCTTGGGATTGTCATAGACGCGCTCGACGTAGAACGAGAGGTAATTCGCCAGCGCGAGTTTCTTGAACAAGCCGACCAAAAAGAGCGACAGGCCGTCGGTGAAGTTCCGCCATTGGAAGGGCGGGAAGCGATGGAACTGGGGCAACAGGTGGCGCGCGCGTTCGATGGGGCCGGCCATCAGTTGCGGGAAAAAGCAGACGAACGTCGCGAAGCGCAGAAAATTCCGCTCCCGATGGACGTTGCCGAGGTAAAAATCGATGGTGTAACTCATCGATTGAAAGGTGAAGAACGAGATGCCCACCGGCAACGCGTACGGGAAATTGAACGGCATCAGGCCGGCGGGATCGGGCAGCCTCAACGACCAGTGGAACCAGGCAAACAAAGGGTTGAGATTCTCGATGACGAAACGCGCGTATTTGAAGAACAGCAACAACGCGAGGTTGTTGATCAAGCTGATGACGAGCCAAATGCGGCGGTTGCTCAGCAGCGCGCCCAGCGCCATCAGGAAGAAGATGACGCTGAAGGCGGCCAGAGCGGGTCGCAACGTGGGCGGTCCTGCGAACGCGAGCGCCACACAAGCGAGCGTGGCCGCGCTTGAACCGAGAAACGCCGTCTTGAGGACCCAATCGCCGAACCGCAGCCGCAGCACGCGCGCCCGAACGTCCACGCGTTGACCTTGCCGGGGGCAATGGTCCATGAATGCGACCAAAAAATAATCGAGCGCGGTCGAGTAGAAGACCAGGAGCAGGTAATATGGATTCCACCAGCCGTAAAAGAAATACGACGCGGCCATCAGCCACGGAATCCAAAGCGTCGTCTTTCGCAGCGCGAAAAAGACCGGCAAGACCACCAGCATGAAGACCAGGAACGGCCAGGTATGGAACAGCATGGCGGTCGGTCCCCTCGAAGCCCCTCGTTATTTGGCGGGCGGTTTCAGTTTCTGAAGTTCCTCGGGCGAAACGCGCCGAACGCAGCGGAATCCGCAGTAATCGGTGTAAAAACAGGCGTCGGTGTCGCCGGTGCGCTGGCCCTGACGGAAGCTCACGCGGGCCATGTCGGCGCTCGATTTCCAGGAACCGCCCCGCATGACGCGTTTCACGTCTTTGCCCGGACTCGGAGGGCCGAGGGGATCGACGGCGGGACTTTCGGCATAGTAGGTCGGACTGAAGACATCCTCACACCATTCGGAGACGTTGCCGTACAAATCATAGATGCCCCAACGATTCGCGCGCTTTTGTCCGACGGCGTGGGTCTTTTCCTCGGCGTTATCCGCGAACCAGGCGTACTGGCGCAACTTGTCCGCCGTGCCGAATTCGTACGGCGCTTCGGTTCCCGCGCGGGCGGCGTATTCCCATTCGGCCTCGGTCGGCAGGCGATAGCCGTTAGCCGAGTAGTCGCAAACCCAATCCATCGTTTTTTCGTCGTAGCACGGCTTCAGTCCTTCGAGCGTCGAACGTTCGTTGCAATATTGTTTGGCGTCGCGCCAGCGAACGCGCTCAACCGGCTTTTTCGGGCTGTCCTGCCAATGCGATGGGTCGGGCAATTGGACCTTGATGAACATCTCATGCGTGACTTCATATTTGTCCATCATGAACCCAGTGACCTTAACTTTGTGGGCGGGGGCTTCGTCGGGGCTGCCCCGGTTGCTGCCCATCGTGAATTCACCGCCGGGCAGGTAAACCATCTCGATGCCGGACTTGGTGACGGCCTCGACTGGTTCGGCAGGACTGCCAGGAGCGGCGGCAGCCGGGGCGGCGGCGGGCGGCGCCGACTCCGATTTGGACTCGGACGAGCCGCTTGGCGCGGACTTGCCGCAACCGGAAAGTAAGGCCAGCGCCGCAAAAAGGGAGAACCACCGCATAGTCACCGCCGGCTCTCTAATTCTGAGGCGGTGAGCGGAACCAGGCGGACTCTTTGTTGCTGGCGCCATTCGTGGTCAACTTCGAGTAGTCCGCGTCGGAGGCGGTATTCAGGTCGATCGTTCCGTCCTTGTCGGCCGGCACCGCGATGAGATTCCAACCGGGCGCGTACACGCCCATGATTTCACAAGCCGCCTCGAAGGTGCCGACCTTCTTGATGTCCCCTTCTCCATCCGGTCCGCGGCTGATGCTCAGAAAGCGGCTATCGGGCGACCAATCCACGTGGTAAATCTTGTTTTTCGCGTCTTTGACATGCAGGCGCCACGGGCCAACCGCAGGCTCGTCGGACTCGGTGTCAATTGGAGCCGCCGCGATTTCGTTGTCGCTCGCGCCCCAGGCAACTTGTTTGCCATCGGGACTGAAGCAGGGACGACAGCCGGGGATTTTCAGATTGATGATTTTGTCGCCGTGGGCCTCGATCGCCAGAATCGCGTGGTCATAGCCCATTCCCGCGTGGACCGTCGAAACGATCCATTTGCCGTTGCGCGAGAAACCGGGGTTATACAGATGACGCAACTTGTCGGAATTGGGATGCGGCGTGATCTTGCCGGTCGCCAATTCATAAAAATTCATCCCTTTGGTGTAGTAATCGATGACCCTGAATTTCGGATATTCCTGGCCGAGATAGCCAATGACTTTGCCGTCGGGACTCCAGAACGGCTCACGCGCGTACTCGACGAGCTTTTTCCGGTTTTTGCCGTCGATATCCATCACCCACAAGCTGCGGATGGTCTCGGTCCCCTCGCCTTCGTCCGCGACGAAGCACATCTTCGAGCCGTCGGGCGAGACCTGCGGGTAGTGCTCGTGGATTTTCGAAGTGCCGGTCAGGTTGACCGGGTTCGAGCCGTCCGGGTTCATCACGAAGATTTCCCAGTTGTTGTCCACGTAACTCTCGTAGGCGATCTTGAATGGAAGTGGTTTCAACCGTTCCTTGAAGTCGCCGCCGTCGGCGGCGCGCGTGGTTACGCTCAAAAGAACGGTCGCGGCGAGGCAAGAGAAGATTTTCGTAGTCATGGCCAAAATCGTGGCTGATGTCTAAACCCCAGCGAGGGCGGCGTCAATCCATTAACCTTTGCCTGCCGATTTTCGCCGCGCCGCGCTCGAATCGATCACCTGACCCGAAGCGCGTGAGAAGAACAACATCCGCTCCGGTGTCGGCGCCTCGGACTCGCTGAACAAGGCTGCTTAATATCCGAGGCGTGCTTTCAGCCCAACCAACCACCACGCCACTGCGATTCGAAGCCCGCCCGAATTTGGAACGGGCGCACGATCCCGGCGAAGTCGCCGAAACTGCGCCGCGCTTCGCTTCCTTGGTCGCTCCAACTTTGCACCGATCTGACTCGCGGTCGGCTGCGCGGCCAATGACTCGCCGCCGAGATTTTGACAAATAGTTGGCTTATCGGCACCGTTTCCACGTGCAGACGATGATTCAACTCGAGGAGGGGCTCCTGGCTCAAGCGACCAAACTCGCCAGCGAGCGAGGCTGCGACCTGTCGCAGCTGATCGAGGAGGCTCTGCGCGATAGCATCGCTCGAACGTTGCCGAACAGCCCGCGACCATTCGTCCACCTCACCACCGTTGGAGGCGAGGGTATGCGCCCCGGCGTCGATCTTAACAACACCGCAGCCTTGCTTTCCGTCATGGAACAAGGGGAATGATCCTGATCGACGTAAACGTCCTGATCGACGCCCACCGTGCCGATGCGGCGGACCACCCACGGTCCCGGGAATGGCTGGCAGGAACCCTTCAGAGCGGTCATCCGTACGGCGTTCCATCGCGCCGCGAGCAAGATCTCAGCGAAAGCGCCTTTACTCACAACGAAGCGCGTCGATCGGATCCACCAGCGTGGCCCGGTACGCCGGCAGCCAGCAGGCGAGCAGCGCGACGATCATAAAACCAAACGCGGCGGACGCGAGCGCCAGCGGATCGAAGGGCGTGACCCCGAATAGGAACGTCGCCAGCAATTGGCCCAAAACGGCCGTGACAATGGCGCCCAGCCCCAATCCCAAGAGGACGAGCCGGAAGCCCTCGCCGAGCACCAGCCGGAAGATTTCCCAACGCGGCGCTCCCACCGCCACGCGAACGGCGATCTCCTTGGTCCGCGATCCGACCGACAGCGAAAGCACACCGTAAATGCCCACGAGCGCCAACGCGGAAGCGATCACGGCGAAGCCCAACAGCAGGCGCATCGCAAAGAGGCGGGGCGCGATGGAATCCTGCCGAATGCTCTCCATGGTCTTGACGTTTTCAACCGCGCAGGTCGGTTCCAGCGCGTGCAATTCCAGGCGGATCAACGCTATCAACGGTCGCGGATCGGTGGTGGCGTGGACGATCAGATGCTTCGAGAAAGCGCCGTTTTGCCAAAACGAAAAATAGATTTCGGGATCCGCTGGTTCGGTCAAGGCTTCGGTCCGCGTGTTCGCGATAACGCCGACGACCTCGTATGTGCGATTCGTGTCCCCCACAAACCGCAGCTTCTTGCCGACGGCGTCGGTTCCGGGAAAATAGCGGGCGGCCAGGGCCTCGTTGACCACGGCGACCACCGGCGCGCCGGAACCATCCGTGGAACGAAAGGCCCGGCCCGAGACGATCCGGATGCCCATCGCGTCGAAGTAATCCGGCGTAACGGACCGGAGCGGGAGACGCAGTTTCTCATCGAGTTTCGACCCGGCGGACCGCCCGACGATTTCCATGTCGCCGTTCCACTTATTGCCGGTCAACGGCAATCCCCAAACGAACGCGGCATGTTTGACTCCCGGCAAGGCGCCAACGCGCTCCAGCGCCTGAGTGTGAAACCGCTGCCCGGTGTCCCGCTGCACCGAGGTGACGGTCATCGTCAATATATTATCGGTTTCGTAGCCGGGCCGAACCTGCGCAAGGTTGTGTACGGTGCGAATCAGCAAGGCGCCTCCCGCCAACAGGGCCAGGGTGAGCGCGGTCTGCAGTACCGTCACGCCGCGGAGCAGGTTCCGCTCCGTGCGGCCGACGCTGCTCCGGCCCCCGCGAAAAGCCGCCACCGGCGAAAGCCAGGCCGCGCGCAGCGCCGGCGCCAAACCCGCGATGCCGGCGGCGATAACCGCAGCGCCCAAGCCAAAGCCGAGGACCGGCCAGCCGACTTCGACGGAGTCCAGTCTCGGAACCGCGTGTCCGCCGATCGTTTTGAAAAGTTGAACCGTAAGGATCGCCAGCCCGGCGCCCAACACGGCGCCCACGACCGAGAGCACGCCGCTTTCCAGCAAAACCTGTTGAAAGAGCCGGCGGCTTCCGGCGCCAAGCGCGGAACGCACCGCGTATTCCTGTTGTCGCTGCAAACCGCGCGCCAGCAGCAATCCGGCGACATTTCCGCAGGCGATCAACAACACCAACGCCACCGCCCCCAGCAGCGGCAGCAGCAACCGCCGGCCTTCACGGTTCAGAATCTCCGGTAAGAGGCGCATCCCGGCCGTAACGCCGGTCAGGTCCGGGTCCGCTTGCGCTTCACGGGCGGCGAGGGTCTTCAGTTGAGCCTGCGCCGTGGCAAGCGGGACGCCATCTCGCAATCGCGCCACGATGTTTCCGGCGCCTTCTTTCGGCTTGGTTTCGTTTGGCGCGTAGCCCAACCAAAAATCGACCTGGCCATTGAGGTCATAATTCGGCTCGCTGGCGCTCGACGAGTCGGGCAGAAACCGGACGCCGGGAGGCATGACGCCGACCACCGGGAGGGGCGGCATGCGACTAATGTTGATGATTTTACCCACAATATTTCGATCACCCTGAAAGCGCTTCTGCCAAAGGTTATAGCCCAGGATGATCGCGCTCGGCCCATTGGTGCCTTGCGCGAGGTCGGAATCGAGGAACTCACGCCCCAGCGCTGGTTTGACTCCCAGAACCTTGAAGTAATCCCTGGTCACGGCGAGGCCTTCGACCGATTCGCTGCCTTCGGGCAGCACGAGAAAGTTGAAGGTCCAATTATACAAAGCGGCCGCGGCAAAACTGTTCGTCGCGTGACGCCAGTCGGTCCATTCTCCATTGGAACTTTCCTGTTTGTAGGGCTGGCCGTCGATCCGCTCGGGAGAGACGAGCACAATGCGGTCGGGCCGCGCGTAGGGAGGCGGCGAGAGCAGGACGCCTTGGATAAGACCGAAAACGGCGGAGGTCGCCCCGATCCCGATGGCGAGGGTGAGCACCGCCAGGATCGCGAAACGCGGCGAGCGGATCAATTGGCGAAGGGCGAATTTCAATTCATTCATAAGCTGGACGGCGATATACGATTCATCACGAGCGACAAACCTTGGCGCTCTCAAGCAAAATCGGCGCCACGATCGACCAGCGCGTCTGCAACTGATTTATTTAGAACACGTTACCGTCCTCGTTCGCGAGGATGTAGCGCCGCCCCTAACTCATTAATGGGAAACGTACGTCCCAATGCCGGGAATCGGCGAAGGCTCCCTCGCCGCGACCGCGCGTCAATCGCGAGACATAAATTGGCGCGGCAAAACGGGGACTAATAGCTCGCAACGACAGGGAACCGCATCGCTCCGGCCGCCCCCGCGCGACCGCTCAATTTCTTGGATGGACAAACGTGGACTGGTGATTACATTGCCACCCGCAAAATGAAAAACAGTTCCATAGCCGCGATTTTTGTGGCGATTCTGCTGTTGAGCGTCTCGGTGACGGCCCTGCTGGCCTACCGGTACATTCACAACACGAGCTACCTTCAGGTACTCCAAGACCAAGTGCTGCAAGTGGGCAGCAATCGGTCCCGGGCGAGCGCGCTGGCGGCGGACGCCGTGGAATACAGCAAACGTAATCCGGCGATCGATCCGATTCTGTTCGCGACGGGCATCAAAGTCCCCGCGGGAAACCCCGCCGCGACGGCGCCCGCGCGACAACCTTCCAGGAAATAGGCGCTTATGGAATCCCCGGAATTTTCCGCTCTGCGGCCCCAGTCCACGGAGCCAACCGTCGAGAGTTTGCAGGGCGATCTTCGTTCGTTGCGCGGGCTTTTTCAGGTCGCGTTGGCGGCGTTGATTCTCCTGGCCGGCAGCGTGAACCTCGTGCTCTGGCGGCAGGTCAGCCTCCAACGGAAGGAAGCGCTGAGAATGCAACAGATCGTGGAAGATTACCAAAAGAACAACGAGCCTGTCATCGAAGGATTGGTCTTGAAGCTGCAGGCGTTCACGAAGTCGAACCCCGATTTCGCAGCGATTCTGTCCAAATACAGCTTGAACCCGGAAGCGGCGCCGATCTCGGCGGCTCCCGGCGCGGTCAAGAAGTAACCCGCGGCTCGCCCGCGGGAGCGCCGGGCTTCCGAACCTCAGCTTGCCGCCTCGTTCCGCTGTTCACGGCGAACGGCTTGGCGGGCGGCCTCCATCAAAATCGCGCACGGCTCCAGGCACGGGATCAGGCTTTTTTCGTCGGCGGGGTCGGGCGCCAGGCCGGAAACGCTCCACCAGCGCCGTTTAAGGCATTGCGTGGGCGGACAGGTCGCGCCGATGACCACCGCCACTTGTTCGTCCGCGAGTTTCGCGGTGATCCGATACATCCCGCTTTGCCGAGCCGCGACCACGCGGAAATCGGTCACCGGCGGGTCAGCGCCGAGGGCGGCGTACCAATCGGCGATGGCGCCGGGATAAAGCCGGTCGAGCGCCGCGGCGAGCGCGGCATCGCTGCTGGCCTCAAACCGCCAACCCGACCGAAGCGTCGGGGCCGACTTCAGCGGACGGAACACGCCCTCGGCTGTAAACTGCGCGATCGCGCGAAGGTCCACGAGCTCAAGCGCCCGCAATTCATCTGACCGACACCCGGCGTCATCCCGGCGCCGAAGTTCGTAGCCTCGCGCCGTCCGCCGGATCTGAACCTGGGCGACCACCAGTTCAGGACCAATTTGACTGACGAAGGCCTCGACGGCCGGATTTCGGATCGGGTCCATAATTGGGCGCCGCTCGCGGCTACGTTAGGAATCTTTGTCCGGCGAAGGTGGCCAACCGTTCGAGCGACGTGAACGGTCGGACGACCAGCCAATTCCTCGACGATGGACCGCATCGGGTTCGGCCGACAAGAATCATCATTCGACCGATTTGACGTAGTGGGTTTCCGAGGGGAACGCGAACTCGATCCCCGCCTCATCGAATCGCTGCTTGATCTTCAAATTCAAGTCCTGCATCCCGGCGACATACGCCCGGTTGTCGGTGGAATTCCACCAATGAATCACGTTGATGTTGAGCGACGAGTCGTCGAACTTGTTGAAGCCCACTTGCAGATCAAACGTCATCGGATGGGCACGGTAAATCTCCTCAAGGATGGCGACGGCCTGTTTGATTTTTTCAACCGATGTCTCGTAGGTGATGCCGATATTCATCTCCGTTTTGATGTTCGTCCGGCGGGTGATGTTGGTGACCGTGCTGTTGCCCATCGTTTTGTTGGGGACGGTAATCAGGTATCCGGACGGGTTGCGCAGCCGGGTGCTGCGGAGGCCGATGGTCTCGACGCTGCCTTCGACCGAATCGAGCTTGACGTAGTCGCCGATGCGGAACGGCTTATCGATGAACACCGCCACGGCGCCGAAGAGATTCGCCAGCGTGTCTTGCGCGGCCAAGCCGAGCGCCAGGCCGCCAATCGACAAAGAGGCGATGACGCTGCGGATATTCAATTGCAGGTGATCGGCCGTCATCAACAACGCCACGATCACCACGAAGATTCGCAGACTCTTCCGAATGATCGGGTAAAGCTGTTCGTCGAAGGCCCGGTCGGCGCCGTGGGCGGCGCGCTGGCTCCACCGTTCCGTGAGCAGATCGACCAGCTTGAGGGTCGCGAGGGTCAACGAGATCGAAACGACGACGTTCAGCCCCTTCGAGACAAAATCATCCACCCATTCGGGCAAAGAAATGACGCGCAAGCCGATATGCAACAGAATCACCAACGTCGTCACCTTGATCGGTCCCTGGACCAACGAAACCAGCACGTCGCCGAATGGACTCTTGGTGGCCGCGGCCCAGCGCTTGAGTTGCGCGCTGGCGATAAAATTGAGGAACCGCGAGCAGATAAAGGCCAGCAGAACGTAAATCAAGAATGAGACATATTGCCAGAGCGGTTTCCCGCCCACGTCCAGTTGCAGCGCCTCGACCCGGTCCAGGCCAAAGGAAAGGCTTTGGTCACCCGCGACGATGTTCGTCGCCGAGGTAAGGCCCTTCCGCGCCGCCGCGGCGACCGTATTGGTATTCGTCGGCGATTGCGCGGTCGCCCAGACCGACCAAATGAGGCAGGCCGCAAGCAAAAACAAACCACCGCGATAGAGCGCGTTAAACTTCAAGTTCATAGCTCGGCAATTTAGGGGGACGCTGAACGCGGTGACAAGCGCCAAGTCCGCGGTGAGCGGGAGTCAAAGGTGGACGGCAAAACCAACCCGCTTCACTTGGCGTCCGCAGGAAGATGGCATCGGCGCCGCTCGGTTTCGGCGCCAACCCTCGGAGTCTCCCGGCGCCTATCCGCCCGCCACGATCTTCACGATTTCGAGGCGATCACCGGCGGCAAGCCGACGAGCGGAGAATTCCGACGGAGCGACGGCCTCACCGTTGAGTTCGACCACCACGCTGCGCGGCCGGAGGTTTTGCGCCAGCAAGAATTCCTCCAGCGAGCAAGGCAGTTCGGCGGACACGTCCCGACCGTTGGCGATCACGGATTCCTTCGGCATAAGTCCGTCACGCTTCTCCGCCGGCTTACGCGAGCGCCGCGTCCCAGTCTTTCCAGACTGGCTCGTAACCGAGCCCGCGAATCACGTCGGCAACTTCGCCGGGCGAGCGCGCGTCGGCGATCTCGAACTGGCCGGTAGCGTTGGTCGCGCGCGCGGCGTCCGGAGCCCATTCGCTGGCCCCCGCCGCCAGGCCGACAATGCGACCGCGTTCCGTGTAATGGATATTGTCCTTACCGGCGCCGGTGTAGCCGCCCGGCTCGGTATGGCTGCCGGCGCTGATCAGCGTGATTCCGAGCGGAATCAAACCATCTCGCAGGCGCGCCGGCTCACGGGTCGAGAGCACCAAGCCCACATCGGGCAGGAGCAATCGAAACGCGCAGATCAACTGCGCCAATTCGCGATCAGAGAGGTGGCTCAGCGGCTCGAATTCCCCGGCGCAAGGACGCAATCGCGGCAACGAAATCGTCAACTGCGCCTTCCAGCAATGGCGCAGAAGGTAAAGCGCGTGGGCCGCGACGCTCAAGGCCTCGAAACGCCAGTCGCTCAGGCCAAACAACGCCCCGATGCCCAACCGCCGGAAGCCACCGGCGTAGGCCCTTTCCGGAGTCTCCAAGCGCCAATCAAAATCGCGCTTCGGACCGGACGTGTGCATCGCGGAATAAACTCCCCGATCATAGGTTTCCTGATAAACGACCAATCCGTCCGCCCCCGCCGCGGTGACCCGCCGGTAATCGTCAGTTTCCAGCGGGCCGACTTCGAGCGAAAGGGACGGCGATTCGGCGTGCAAGGCCGCGACGCAATCGGCCAGATACCCGGACGAGACGAATTTCGGATGCTCGCCGGCGACCAGCAGCAGATTGCGAAACCCATTGGCCCGCAACGCCTCGGCTTCGCGCGCGACTTCCTTGAGGCTCAGCGTGACTCGCAGGATCGGATTGTCCCGCGAAAACCCGCAATACTTGCAAATGTTCACGCATTCGTTCGATAGGTAGAGCGGCGCAAACAGCCTGATTACCTTGCCAAAACGCTGGCGCGTGAGCGCCTGGGATCGTCGGCCCAACGCCTCCAACCGGCCTGCCGCCGCGGGTGAAATCAAACGCGCAAAATCGTCGAGACCCAGCGCCGAACGCCCAAGCGCGGTATCGACTTCGGCGAGAGTAGCCGCGAGAGCCCGCTCGCCGAGTTGAGTCAGCGGCAAGGCGTTGAACTCCGTGGCGAAACTCATGGGTTGATGCGCTTCCGCTGGTCCACGGCGGTCCCGAACGCAAGCGGATAATCTGATTTCGCCGTTTTGATGCTCACCATAAGCGGGCACAGGCTAATCCATATCCCCCCTCGGTCAAGCGGGCAAACGGTTGGGCGCCCGCTCCGTCCGCGCGGCGTCCTCACTTCCGAAATGGCGCCAGGCCAAAGTGGAGCAGGAGCCAAACCGGAATCGCAAACACCCCAATCGCGCTGACCCGATCCCACGACCACGCCAGATAGCCCGATTGCATCGGAAAGATCGTAATCATGAAATAGTTGCTAAAGCGGGAATGCCCTAAAAACGATCCGTAGCGCGGATAACGCCGCCGGAGGCCGCTAACCAACGCAAGCGCGCCGATGATCAGCACGACCACCGTGACCGCGACGTTGACGGCCAGCAAGGCGTCCGGGCGCCACGGGCGCGCGCCGACGGGACGGGCGGAGAAATACTGGTAGCTCCAATGCGCCCCCGCCCAAAGGAAGCTGAAGCCAGTCTGGATCGCCGTGCGATAGGAAGCTTTGTCCGAGGTAACCTCATTCAGCAGCCAACCGAAGTAAAGGGGCACGATGCCCCAGACCAATTCGATATGCTGAAATGGAACCACGAGCAACTGGAAGAACGTACGCCAATAATCGCTTTGCACCCGGCCGTTTTACCAGCGCTCGCGGCAGGGGCCAAGCGCGCGTCAACGAATCTACTGTAACTGCTTGGCCTCCAATGAAAAATGGACGACTCCAGACCCCGACGCGCGCGGGCCCGCCGGGGCGGCGATCACCGTCGTCCGCCGACGCTATTTTGTCACACTTTCATGCTTGCCAAAACCGCGCCAATCGCTATGCTGACCCTACCAAGCCTGAACATTCGCAACCATTGTTATGGAATGCGGCAAAAAACGAGCACCTAGCGCACAGTCGAGCCGCTGCCCGCGTCGCGGGGCAAACCGGCCGATGGCGGGCTTTACCCTGATTGAAATGCTGGCCGTGTTGGCCATCATCGGCATTCTGGGCAGCTTGTTCCTCTCGGCGCTCTCATCCACTAAATCTCGCGCTTATCAAACGGTTTGCCGCAATAACATGCGGCAGATGGGTCTCGGATTCCTGCTCTACGTGGACAGCAATGGTGACACGTTTCCCGTGGCCGGCCACGGCGGCAATCTCGCCCACCAGGAATGGGTCTGCTTCGCGCCGTTGGTGGTCGATAACGGGATCGACCGCGCGTTGAACTTTCAGAACGACAGCGCCATCTCGCCATACGTCGTGCGGCTCACGACCAACATGCTCCGTTGTCCGTCGAACCGTATCTTAAAGCGAATCGAGGAAAGCGCCGACGTCCGCAAGAGTCTGGCGTTGAAGTTCGACCTCGCCACCTTCACCAGCTACCCCTTCAGCTACACGCTTAACGCCGGCAAGATCGTCTCCGGCCTCGATGGCCAGGACTACAATCCCGACCGCGTGGGTGACTTCCCGGTTAACCGCGGCATGGCGTCTTACTTCGACGGCCGCAACTATGTGCCTTATTTTCACGCCTCGATCCGCAATCCGGTCCAGAAAATCATGCTGGCGGAGGAGCAAACCTGGGACGAATTCAGCGATAAATCGCCGCTGCGTTACTGGGACGACAATTGGAGCTGGGATCCCTTCCGCCCCACGATCGGCGGAGCCTATTACCACGATCCGCTTACCTTGCGACATAACGGACGCTCTCAAGTCGTGCTGGCGGATGGCCATGTCGAGACCGTCCGGCCGGCGTTCGCGGACAACCCCGAACACGCTGATCCAACCCGTTAAGCCGGGGGTTGCCCGCTCGGCGGTGGTCTTGAGCCTCGGCGTGCCGCTCCGAGCTTCCCCTAGATTCTCCAGCGTCTCGCGGACCTTCCTTCCGATTGGTTTGCGTAACCCACGGCCGCCACGATGAACCGCGAACGCCTGCTCGACCTGTGCCGGGACACCAACGCCACTTGGGACATCATCGTGATCGGCGGAGGCGCGAGCGGCCTCGGCGCCGGCGTCGATGCCGCCGCGCGCGGCTACCGCGTCCTGACGCTGGAGCAGAGCGATTTCGCGAAAGCAACCTCGAGCCGTAGCTCCAAGCTGATCCACGGCGGCGTGCGCTACTTGCGACAGGGAGAGATCCCCCTGGTCCTGCACTCGCTGCGCGAACGGGGACTGCTGACGCGCAACGCGCCGCATCTGGTGCGTCCGTTGACGTTTGTCGTCCCGAACTACGAATGGTGGGAAGGGGCCTACTACGGCGTCGGCCTCTGGCTTTACGACCGTCTCGCGGGCCGGCTGGGGCTGGCCCCTTCGCGGCGACTCTCCAAGCAGGAAACCCTGCGACTCGCGCCGACGCTTGAGCCGGCGGGATTGCGGGGCGGAGTCCGGTATCAAGACGCGCAGTTCGACGACGCGCGCCTGGCGATCACCCTGGCTCAAACCATGACTGACCTCGGCGGCGCCGCCCTCAACTACGTCAAAGTGACCGGGCTGCTCAAGGAGAACGGCCGCGCTCGTGGCGTGTTCGCGCGGGACCTCGAATCGGGGGCCGAATTCGAACTCAAGGCGCGCGTGGTCGTCAACGCCACAGGCGTATTCGCCGACGACGTGCGGCGCCTCGATGACCCGGGGGCGGAAACGATGCTCACGCCAAGCCAAGGCGCGCATATCGTGCTCGACCGATCGTTCCTGCCGGGAGACTGCGCGATCATGGCGCCGAAGACCAGTGACGGCCGGGTGTTGTTCATCATTCCCTGGCATGAGCATCTTATCGTCGGCACAACCGACACGCCGGCCGCCACTACCCCGCTGGAACCGCGCCCACTGGAGGATGAAATTGAATTCCTGCTCGTCCACGCGGCACGTTACCTGACGCGCGATCCCACCCGATTCGACATCCTCAGCGCTTGGGCCGGCCTCCGTCCCCTGGTCAAAGCGGGAGCCGCGCGCCGCACCGCCAAACTTTCACGCGACCACACGATCCTGGTCTCAACCTCAGGCTTGGTCACGGTCGCCGGCGGTAAGTGGACCACCTATCGTCAAATGGCTGAGGAAACGATCGACCGGGCCGCGGAAACGGCCAGCCTGCCCCCGCGGCCCAGCGCCACGCGTGATCTGCGCCTGCACGGGTGGCTCACGCCGGAGGAATCGCAGGCAGCCCTGCATGTCTATGGCGCCGATTCGACCGCCGTCGCCGCGCTTTCCGCGGACCATCCCGCCTGGGACCAACCGCTTGATCCTCGCCTGCCGATCCGCGGCCGCGAGGTCGTCTGGGCCGCTCGCCACGAACTGGCGCGCACCGTCGAGGATGTTTTAGCCCGGCGCACCCGGGCGTTGTTCCTGGACGCGCGCGCCAGCGCCGCGGTTGCCCCGCAAGTCGCGGCGTTGCTCGCCCACGAACTCGGTCGCGACCCGGCTTGGGAAACGCGGCAAATCAACGAGTTTCAGAATCTGGCCAAGGCGTATTTGCCAAGCGGAACATAAGGCAACGAAACAGAACCACAAGGCCCGCCGGTTCGCCGCCGAAGGCCCGGCCGAATCCCAATCGGCCGGCTCGCCATTAACGCGGACGGCAAAGAGCCGCGTCGGTGCGCCATGAGTCCAAGACGCCCCAACGATTGATCGGGCAGGTCGTTTCGCCGAATTTGACGAGGCGCACGCTGCCGTCGGTGAAGGTATAATTCGAACTGCCGGTGCGGGGGTCCTTCCCGGAGCCGCCGTGCCGCCCTTCGTTCAGGTCGTCCAGATACGCTCCATTCGCCTTCAAAAGATCAAGGTCGTAGGCGGTCGAGTCGGACGACTTCTCCCCGAATAGCAAGGTCTCGGATGGGTAAACCAGATTGTTCTCGCGCAGCGAAACCTGCGAAAGGCCTTTGGTGAACCGGGTCCAATCCTCCGCCGTCAGGCTATCCTTGAAGAAGTCGCTGAACCGGTTCAGAACGTAGCTGCGAAGGGCGAGATCCGGCGCGTTGGTCGGCGGCAAACCCGCGGCCGCTTGCAGCGACGCGCTATCCGACGGACACCAGAGAATTTGGAAGGTTTGGTAATCGCTTTGCAGAACGCCCGGCCAATGCGCCGAAGCGCTCCGCGGGGGAAATTGCCCGTTGTTATCCGAGGTATAGAGCGTGGTCGCCAGCCCTAGCTGACGGAGGTTGTTCGCGCAGGCGATGCGTTTGCCGGCGCCCTTCGACCGCGCCAACGCCGGCAGCAGCAGGCTGGCCAGAATCGCGATGATCGCGATCACCACCAAAAGCTCGATCAAGGTGAATCCGCGCCGCGGACTCGAGCTGTCAACGGGCTTGGACGCAAAATACCGCATAGGCCGTCATCATAATGCACCCGCCCATCAGAAAAGCAACCCGTCAAAAAACGATGGCGTCCGCCCTGGACAATCTGGTGCGCTCGGAGCCACCGGCAAACCCGTCTCAGGTAGGGCAAGCCTGACCGTCTGCGAACGCGGATTCGCCACGCCTGTCCTTCTCAAAGTCCAAAATCGAACCCCACCGTTTCTTGCCAGAACGATCCCGCCTGGGTAGGATTCGGCTATGAAGCTCAGGCTCGTAGTCGAACACGATCCCGCTACCAATCGCTGGGCGGCGTTTTTTCCCGAACTGCCTGGCTGCGCCTCCGCCGGTGATACCGAGGATGAAGCGATTCAAAACGCGAAAGAGGCGCTCGACCTCTGGTTCGAGCCGTCCCCGGTTGAATTCTCCGTCGGAGCCAAGATTCTCGAAGTCGCCCTCGGGTGAGTGAGCGTTTTCCAGTTCGCGACGGCAACGATGTCATTCGAGTCCTGCGCCGCCATGGCTTTGTCCTAGTTCGACAAAAAGGCAGCCACCAGAAATGGCGTCACTCAAACGGAAGGCAGGTAATCGTGGCGGTTCATGGTTCCAAGCCGATTCCAATTGGCACGTTCAAGAGTATCATTGAGGGAAGCGGACTGTCCGTCGAAGATTTCCGCTAACTCGACGCACCCAACCGTCGAGCCACGGACCCGCGTCGCGGTCCAGCCGCGAGGGAGCGATTCATCGAACCGACTTTCCGCCGGCGCGACCCGTCAGCGGGGCCCTAAGGCCCAACCGGTTGGGCGCGCAGGCGGAAGAATTGATGGTTCAAGGTCGAATACGGTATGAACCACTCGGTTTCTGGAAAGCCGCCCGCGAGATTGGTGATCAGCGTAAGTGGACTCGCGGCATCGGGACCGATGAAGACGCCGTAGGTTTGGTTGGTCACGCTAGGCCAACTGAGCCGGGCCAGGTTTTCGTCCCAGAGCGAAAGGGAGGCGGCCAGCGGAGCGTCCGACGTCAACGGATCCGTACCCATCAGGTACTCGCGGATATTCGAGTAGCCATCGTGATCGGGGTCATCCTGGGCCCCGTACGCCAGCGTGCCGAAGTGGGCCATCTCCCAATTGTCGTCCAAGCCATCGTGATCGGTATCCGTGATGGGCGTTCCGGTGAGGGTCAAGCCGACGAATTGGACGGCGCCGGTGAGGCCAGCCTGTTCATCCGTGAAAAAAACCTGCCAAGTCCCGGCGCTCGGCTCAAAAAAATGGTGGGTCGAGTAATAGGTCCAATCCCCGGCGCTCGTGGCGTCGCTGTTCACCCGCTGAAGAACGCTCCGCGTGCCGCCGGGGGAAAGGAGCGTAATGCGGAGGTCCCCGCGGCTGGGGTGAGCCGCGATGACTTCGACGCCGACGTGCTCGAGCGAGAGGGTATTCGTGACCACGAACGAGTAACTGACCGAATTAGGCTTGACCTGCGCCGTCACATTGCTGGTTTGCTGCAATAATGACTGCAATTGCAGGCCGTCGATCTGGCTGATGAATACGGCCGGGATCGGCACGAAATCGGTGCCGCCCATCGTGATCCGGCTCTCCCCGCGGTTATCGTAGATGATGGCCAGCGCGGCGCCCGCCGCGGCGGCGAACCCAATTTTCTCGGAAAAGAGGTTTCCGCCCCGCTGAATCAACGCGGCTTTGTTCGTGAGATCAAGGGTGATCGCCGCCGAGGCGTCCCCGACATCGACCAACGGGAGAACGGCGGTCGGCGTGTCCGCGTTTGGGCCAAGGCTCGGCGTCGAAGGAATCGAGGCCAGACCATCCGGAACGCCCGCCCCGCCGATCAACAAGCGCAAACCGTCGTCGGGTATCGCGGTCACGTTGGTCGAGGTGAAGGTCAGATTCGTGGCGGCCGGCCGATTGATCCAGCGGCGCGCGAGCGCGACCGCCCGGCCCGCGTCCGGCAGCCCGAACCCGAGGTTGTGGCTGACCGCGAAACCGGCGGCGTTGGTCGTCAAGTCGGGATCCGCCGGATCGGTCTGGCGCGCGGAAAGGATCAGTATTTGCTGCACATCGCGCCAGGTGAGGCCGGGATTGGCGGAGAGCAGCAGCGCGACCAGGCCGCTGATTTGCGGCGTCGAGGCCGAGGTGCCGCTGAAGCCGGTGTCGCCGAACGCGTAGTCGGCCAGGTCGTTCGTGTACACGCCTTGGTTATAGCCTTGGTCGCCCTGGCGATCAGTCGTGAAAATGGTCGGAAAGCCGTCGTCCGAATCGCCGCTGGGCGCCGCCACCAGCAGGCAGGCCCCGGCGCTGCTATAGCTGGCCGCGCGGCCGTCGAACCGGACGGCGGCGACCGCGACGACGCGCGGGTCGGAAGCGTAGCCATCGTCGTTGGCGTCCTGCGATTGGCCCCGGCCGTTGCCGCCGGCCCGAACCATGATGACGCCCAGGCCGCCCCGGCCAAAGGCGACGGCGTTGGAAATCGCGATTTGCTCGATCAGGCTCGGGCCAAGCTGTCCAACCGTCGCGTTGCCCCAACTGTGGTTCTGCACGCTCACGACGTTGGAGCTGTACTCGAACATGTCCATCAGGCTCTCGTCGCTCACAATCGAATCGTCGGGCAAAAATATTACCGAGCTTTCGAAGCGAGCCCCCGGGGCGACGCCGCTCACGCCGATGTGGTTGTCCCCTTGCGCGATCGCCAAGCCAGCCACCGCGGTGCCGTGCATTTGCAGGCTGGTCGGATGATTGCCATCCGCCAGGCCGCTCCAAAAATTATAGTGCAACGCGGGGTCGGCTTGATTGGTAAGGTCGGGATGGCCCAAGTCCACGCCATCGTCACAAATGGCGATGATCACGCCCTCGCCGCGCGTAAACGGCCACGCCGCGCGAACGTTCAGGTCCACGCCCAATCGTTGTCCCGAGCCGGCGTCCCGGTTTTCAAGGTGCCACTGGGAGGGAAAATACGGATCATTGGGTTTGGCCGCGTAGGGCGCATGACGGCGCCATGGTCGGCGCGCGATCGGGTGGCTGGTCAGGACGCCGGAGCGGTCGGCCAGGCGCTGGGCCTCCGCCAGCGCGGTCCACGCGTCCGGCGCTTGAAGAATGAAGACGTTCGATGTAACGACGCGCGCCACGCGCAGCGGACGCCCCGCGATCATCGCCTCGACCCGGCTCTCGGCGGCCAACTGCAAGACAATGCGGCTGCCGAACTCGAGTTGGTTCGTCAACCCTCCGCGCCGGGTCGCGCGGACCCAACTGTTCGTCCCGGTCGCCAGCAAACGGAAGCCCGCGTCCGGCTGTACGACGTACTCGATTGGCCGCGGTTCACGGAAGTGGTACGAATTGGTGGATTCACCCACCGATCCCTGCGCGAGCGCCGCGGCGCCAAGCGCCACGGTTAATCCGGCCGTAAGCAGATACCCGAAAAGCATTTTGGAAAAGTGACAGCACATTGCGCGCCAGAGTTCGCCTAGTGGGGCGGTGAGAAATAACTCAATACGGTATGGCCGTGGACGGTCCAGCGGCCCGCGATGGCGCGGCTCAGGAAACGTTTGCCCCGCCGCACGGCGTCCGCGAGTTCGTGCCCCAACGCGAGGTAGGCGGCGATCGCGGCGGACAAAGTGCAACCGGTGCCGTGCGTCACCAAGCCGCGGACGTAGGGAGCTTTCAGCGCCAGCTCGCATTCCCCATCATAATAGATATCGACGCCCGCATCGGACCCTGCCAAATGTCCGCCCTTGACGAGCGCCGGACAGCCGTACGCGCCGGCCAGTTCGCGCGCCGCGGACCGCGAATCCGCCAAACTGGTCAGCCGCCGCTTTAATAAGACCTCGGCCTCCATGAGGTTCGGTGTTAATAGAGCCGCCAGCGGGAACAACTCCCGTTCGAGCGTTTCGACGGCCCGGCGCGGCAGCAGACGCCTCCCACTGGTCGCCACCATGACCGGATCGACCACCAACGGCAGCCGTGGACGATCGCGCAGCGCTTGCGCGACCGCCGCGATGATCGCCGCCGAGTAAAGCATCCCCGTTTTCATCGCGCGCGGGGGCAGTTCCGCAAATACCGCGTCGATCTGCGCGCGCACGATTTCCGGCCGGCAGGCTTGAATCGCCGACACGGCGCGCGGATTCTGCGCGGTAACGCAGGTGAGCGCGCTCACGCCGTGAAGCCCGAGCGCCGCGAACGTCTTCAGGTCGGCCTGCGCCCCGGCCCCGCCGCCGCTGTCGGAACCGGCGATCGTCAAGGCCACGGGCGGGCTTTGGCTTCGGGACCGGGGGCTGGGAAGTCTGGCGTTTTTCACAAATCGTCTGGCGCTACGATAGGCCAATTCCAGCGCTTGGCCAGGCATTCCGCCCCAAGGCTCGTCAGGCCAGCGGTCGTCAAATTGGACTGAACCAGCTGGCGAACGCGGCCGCGAGGCGATAACTTGGAACTTGGAACCGACGCTCGTCGGCCACATAATTTTCGCATGGATAAAGACAACATCGCGGAGATCCTGTCCGAGATCGGCACGTTGCTCGAACTCAAGGGCGAGAACCCGTTCAAGACGCGGGCGTACGCGAACGCCGCGCGCACGCTCGAATCGCTTACCGAACCGCTCGACAAGATTATCGCCGAGGATCGATTGGGCCAGATCAAAGGGATTGGCGAAGCGCTCCAGCAGAAAATCACCGCGCTGGCGCAGACCGGCCGCCTCGAATACTACGAAGAGTTGAAGGCGTCGGTTCCTCCCGGGTTGATCGCGATGCTGGCCATCCCGGGCGTCGGTCCGAAAAAGGTCAAGGCGCTGCACGATCGCCTCGGGATCGACACCGTCGAAGGCCTGGAAGCGGCTTGCCGCGCCGGCAAGATCGCTGGCTTGGAGGGCTTCGGCGAGAAAACCCAGTCGAAAATCCTCGAAGGGATCGAGTTTCGGCGGACCTACGCCTCGCGGCATCATCTGAGCGAGGCCATCGCGGCCGCCGAGCCGTTGCTCGATGAATTGCGCTCGCATCCCGACGTGATCCGGTGCAGCACGGCCGGCAGCCTGCGGCGTTCCAAGGAGGTGATCGGCGACATTGATTTTGTCGTCTCCTCGCGCCGGCCGTCTGAGGTTTTGGACTTTTTCACCCAACAGCCCGGCGTGCTGAGCGTGAGCGCGAAAGGCGACACGAAGGCGAGCGTCATTCTCACGGGCGGCATTCAGGCGGACCTCCGCGTCGTCAGTGACGCGGAATACGCCTTCGCGCTGGCCTATTTTACCGGGAGCAAGGAGCACAACATCATCATGCGCCAGCGGGCGATTCAACGCGGCTTGCGGTTGAACGAGTATGGTTTGTTCCGTTCGAAGGAGGAAACGCGTGACCCGGCGTTGCGCGTGGCGTGCGCGACCGAGGAGGAGTTGTACGCGAAGCTCGACCTGGCGTACGTTCCGCCGGAGTTGCGCGAGGACCACGGCGAGTTCGCGGCCGCCGAAAAAGGTGAACTGCCCCGGCTCATCGAATGGACTGAACTGCGCGGGTCCCTCCATAACCACTCGAACTGGAGCGACGGCCGCGGAACCATCGAAGAGATCGCCGCCTACATGGACGAACTCGGCTGCGCCTACTGGGCCATCACCGATCACTCGAAATCATCGTTCCAGGCAAACGGGCTGGACCCGGCGCGGCTACGCAAGCAAATCGAGGAAATCAAGCGCGTCAACGCGGAGTTGGCCGGGCGTGGGTCCGATTTCCGGCTGCTCAGCGGCACGGAGGTCGATATTCTCGCCGAAGGAAAACTGGATTTTGACGATGACCTTCTCGCCGAACTGGACGTCGTCGTGGCCAGCGTGCATCAAGGTTTTTCGCAAGACGAGGCCGAGATGACCCGCCGCCTCATTCGAGCCGCCGAGAATCCCTGGGTCCACATGCTCGGACACCTGACCGGTCGGCTCCTCCTCGAACGTGAACCATATAAGGTCAATCAGACGGCGGTCATCGACGCTTGCGCGGCGACCGGAACGTGGATTGAACTGAATGCGAACCCCTACCGCTTCGACTTGGATTGGCGCTTGTGGCCCTACGCCAAAAGCAAAGGGGTCAAGTGCGTGATCAATTGCGACGCCCACCGGAACGAACACGCCGGTTTTCTGCGCTTGGGGACGGGCATCGCGCGCAAAGGGTGGTTGGAACGGGGGGATGTTATTAACACATTGCCACTTAATAAGTTAAAAACGCAACTGAACGCCAAACGACAGCGGAACGGGGCGACCGACGAAGCCCGACGGCTACGAGGTTCGCGCGGATGACCGTTTGAGGATGCGATTATATGCTAACTCATTTAACATGAGGTTATTACAACGCTACCTGAGCTTCACGCGCCAAACTTCGCACCGGGCCAATCACGATCAAAAAAGTCTGATAAAAACACTTGACTCGCTTCAGGATACACAGTAAAAAGTGTGCAGAATTAAATTTCGAAACGCGATTTAGGGACTTGACAGAATCAAGATCAGAATTAAACTCGGGAAAATACTGCTAGGAACTATGACAATTATGAAAACCTGCCTTCTGAAAATCGGTGTCCTCGGAGCCGCCCTTTTGGCGACTGGTCTCTCTGCTCAAGCGCAAACGAACGTTTATAACGATTCCGGAACGTTCTCCGGTTCCTATTTCCCGTCGTCCACGGAGTTTGGTGACCAAATCTCCTATGGCGCGGCCGCGCTTCAAGGTGGATCAGTCACGACGATTACCGACTTCAAGTTTGAGTATTATTCCAGCTTGATCTCAACGGCGGGCAAGAGCGCGCAAATCCGTTTCTACGCCAACACCGGCGCGAATGGAGCCCCTGGCGCTACGCCAGTTTATACCAGCCCGTCGTTCTCGATCGGCAACGGGTTTAATTCGGTGGATATTTCCGGGTTGAACATCGCCGCGAACGCGAACGGTATCGGGACGGGGATGACTTGGACCATTTTGTTCTCGGGCCTTACGGCGGGCGAGCAAGCGGGTTTGAATATTTACGAAACCCCGAGCAACGGCCTCAGCAATAATGACTTCTGGCAGAAGGACAACACCGGCGCCTGGGCGTTGAAGCAGATTTCTGGTGGCTCTCCCAAGGCCAACTTCGCCGCTCAAGTTTTCGGCATCGTGGCGGTTCCTGAGCCTAGCTCAGTTCAATTGGTTGGCGCGGTCGCGCTGCTCGGTCTGGGTTTCGCTGGCTATCGCCGCCTCTCGATGAAGCACTCGTAAGTCAAAGTTTTCAGCAGTTTCAAAAAGCGCGGGTTTTGCCCGCGCTTTTTGCTTTTAAATGCGGTCGATTTTTCCAGCCTGAGCTTGCCTTTCGGGTCCTGACTGTGCTATAGCCTGCATTTCAATGAACCCAAAAACCCGCTACGGCGTCAGGAGCGGTTGGCGTCTCCTGAAATCCCTCTCCGTTGGTATCTGTTTGGCGCTTTCCGCTCGCCTTCAGGCCGAGCCGACCGCCGCTCCGCCTCGCTCCACGAACAGCGCGCTGCTGACGATTGAAGGAACCGTCGAAATCTCGAAAGCCGGCCAAACTAACTGGGTCGAAGGCCACGAGAACGACCCGCTGCTGATCGGTGACCGGGTGCAAACCAAGCCTCATTCGCGCGCGTCAATTCGCCTCTCGAATCTCAGCGTCTTGCGCCTCAATCAGCTGACGACCATCCAAATCCAGCCGCCCGACCAATCGGGCGCGCCTCCGGTCCTCGCGCTTGGCTCGGGCGCGGCCTACTTTTTTAACCGCGGCAAGCCAACCGACCTGCCCTTCCGCACTCCCGTGGCTTCCGGGGCTATCCGCGGGACCGAATTCAATCTCGAAGTGGGTGAAAACGGCTACACGACCCTCACGCTGCTGGATGGCCAAGTCAACGTCAGCAACGCCGCCGGCGCAGTTGACCTCGCCAGTGGCGAACAAGCCACCGTTGCGGCCGGGCAGGCGCCCAAGAAGACCGCGGTCATCAACGCCGTCAATATCATTCAATGGAGTCTTTATTATCCCGCCGTCATCGACCCTGATGAGCTGGAACTTTCCGCGGACGAAAAGCAGGCGCTGGCGACTTCCCTCACCGCCTATCGGCAGGGGGATTTGCTTCGCGCGCTCGCTGAATACCCCGCCGGGCGGAACCCGGCGTCCAACGCTGACCGGATTTATCGAGCTGAACTTCTCCTTAGCGTCGGCCAAATTCAAGACGCCGAAGCCATCCTCAATGGCGTGGACGCGGCCTCGTCATTGGCGGGCGCTTTGCGCGAATTGGTGGCGGCGGTGAAGAATCAGACTTGGAACCGCGCCGCGCCGCCCGTGCTGGCCAGCGAATGGCTCGCCGAATCGTACTACCGGCAATCGCGTTCCCAATTGGAAGCCGCGCTCAAAGCGGCTCGGGCGGCCGTCGCGAAGTCCGCCAACTTTGGCTTTGGCTGGGAACGGGTGGCGGAATTGGAATTCAGTTTCGGGCGAACGGCGGAAGCGCAGTCGGCGGTGGAAAAGGGTCTGCGGTCGGCGCCGCGCAACGCCCAGGCCGCCAGTCTTAGAGGCTTTCTTCTCGCCGCGCAAAACCGGATTACCGAAGCGCTGGCCGCGTTCGAACAGGCCAAGGCGATCGACGGAGCCCTTGGTAACGCCTGGCTGGGCCGGGGCCTTTGTCGGATCCGTCAAGGACACGCGGAAGCAGGGCGGGAAGACCTGCAGGTCGCGGCCGTCCTCGAGCCGCAGCGCGCCCTCTTCCGCAGTTACCTCGGCAAGGCCTTCAGCAACGCGGGCGACGGCGCCCACGCCAGCCAGGAATTGGCGCTGGCGCGCAAGATGGACCCCAACGATCCCACCGCTTGGCTCTACGCGGCCCTGCTGGACGAGCAGCAGAATCGCGTCAACGAAGGCGTCGAAGACCTCGAAAAATCGAAGGAACTCAATGACAACCGCAGCGTGTTTCGCTCAAAGCTCCTGCTCGATCAGGATCGCGCCGTCCGCGGCGCCAACCTCGCGTCGATCTACCGCGATGACGGCATGACCGACCTGAGCGTTCGCGAGGCCACGCGCGCGGTGAACAGCGACTATGCGAATTACTCGGCCCACCTTTTCCTGGCGAACAGTTACAATGAACTGCGGGATCCGCGACAGGTCAATCTGCGCTACGAAACTCCCTGGCTGAGCGAGTTGCTCCTGGCCAACCTGCTTTCGCCGGTGGGCGCCGGCGGCCTTTCGCAGCACGTTTCCGATCAAGAATATTCCAAGCTTTTTGAAAACGACCGGCTGCATGTCAGCTCCGGCTCGGAATACCTGAGCCACGGGGCCTGGTCGGAGAACGGCTCGCAGTACGGCACGTACGGCAATTTCAGCTATGCGTTCGACGTCGATTACCTGAGCGACCCCGGCCTCCGCCCGAACAACGATACCTATCAACTGGCCTGGTCGAGCAAATTCAAAGAGCAGATCACCCCGCAGGACACCCTGTTTCTGCAAACCGTCTATTCTGATTTCGCGGCCGGTGACGTGGCGCAGTATTATGATCAGTCCGCCGCCAGCCACACGCAAAGGGTCACGGAAACCCAAGAGCCGAATCTCTTTGTCGGACTGCACCACGAATGGACTCCCGGCGTGGACACGCTGTTGCTCGCGGGCCGCTTGAACGACCATTTTACCCGCGTCGATCCCGGCACGGTGGCCTACACGCTGGCGTTGCCCGGCGGCTACCCGGGTTCGCGGCCGATGGGGATCGATTACGTCAGCGACCTCGACGCGTACACGGTGGAACTGCAGCAAATCTGGCAGAAATCCGCGCACACCGTGATCGCCGGCGCCCGTTTCCAGACCGGCACGGCGAACAATACCGGCGCCCTGCAGGAACCGCCCGACCCGAACAACCCGCTGCCGCTCATCGACACCAGCGGCACCGCGACGCAATTCAAGAGCCAACTCGAGCGCCTCAGCGTTTACGCCTACGAGCAATGGCAAATCCTCGACCCGCTGCGCCTGACGCTCGGCGGCAGCTACGACCGCCTCTTGTTCCCCCTGAACACCGACATCGCGCCGATCAGCGACCATGAGGCGATGAAGGATCAGTATTCGCCAAAGGCTGGCCTGATTTGGACGCCCGAGAAGGATACCCATATCCGGACCTATTACACCCGCTCCCTCGGCGGCGTGTTTTTCGATACCAGCGTTCGCCTGGAGCCGACTCAAGTGGCGGGCTTCAATCAGGCCTATCGCACGCTGATCCCGGAATCGGTCGCTGGCTTGGTGCCCGGCTCGCGCTTTGAAACCTGGGGCGCGGCGTTTGATCACAGCTTTCCGTCCCACACCTACCTCGGCGTCGAAGGCGCGTTTCTGAACTCGGTCGCGGAGCGGGAATTCGGCGTCTTCGGTTACAGTGGTCTGGGCTTCATCCCCGCCGAGCCAAGCAGCATGCCGGAACGGTTGGATTTCCACGAGAAATCGTTGACGATCACGCTGAATCAACTGGTCGCCAACGAGTGGTCGTTCGGCGCCGCCTACACCTTGCGGCAAGCGGCGTTCCAGGACCAGTTCGGACAGGTTGCCGGGGGAGTTCTAAATCAGAACGAGCTATCGGCCCTCCAGCAGATTAACCTTTACGCGATCTTCAACCATCATTCCGGGTTTTTCAGCGAACTCCAGTCGGTCTGGACGCGCCAAATGAACGAAGGCCAGAGTAACGAGAACATCGCCCCCGGCGCTCCCAGTCCCGACTTCTGGCAGGTGAACTTCTTTGTCGGGTATCGATTTCCGCGCCGTTTGGCCGAAATCCGCGTCGGCATTCTGGACGTGAACGACCGCGATTATCAACTCAACCCGATCACGCTTTACAACGAACTCCCGCGCGAACGCACCTACACCGCGAGCTTGAAGTTCAGTTTCTAAACGGGGACTCAGGCCAGATCCCCGACCAACGACGAAAATCCCATTGCGCCGCCCGAGCCTACGGCGCCACGAGGATGCGATAGAATCGGAAGCTGTTCGTGCCGGGTTGTGGGTCCAGGAAGGAGAGGTTCGTGCCGCTGAGGAAGCCGGCGCCGATGGCGGTCCAAGTCTTCAGATCGGCCGAGCTTTGGATCGTCAGGTTCTGGCCGGGCGAGCCTTGAATGGCGAGTTGGTATTGGCCATTGCCTTGCAGCGTGGCCGAAAGCAACTGCAGCGGCACGGCGGGCGCTAGCCGGTAGAAGCGGTGGGCCAAATTCGTCCCGGGAGCATCGACATAATCAGCGGCGCCGGTCGTCAGCACGAAGTTCGTCAGTCCGACCCAATTGGTCAGCGTCGTCGAAGCCTGCAATTGCACGGTCTGGCCCACCGGACCGGTGAGGTGCAGGGCAAAAGCCCCGTTGGCGGAGAGCGCCCCAGCGGTCAATTGGATCGTCTGAACCGGAACCACCACCAAAGTCGCCTCGTCGCTCAAGATCGAGCTGGCAGGATTCGTAACCAAGACCTGGTATTTCCCTTCGTCGGTCGATTTCAGATTGGTCAACGTTAGCGTCGAGTTGGTGGCGCCGGAGATATTGAAGCCGTTACGGGTCCACTGATAAGTCAGCGGGGCAGCGCCGACGGCTGAAACGTTGAAATTCGCCGTGCCACCAACCGGGGCGGAGACGCCCTGCGGCGGGGACAGGATGGACGGCGCCGTGGCTTGACTCAGGAACGCGAGATCGCTGGTCGCGGCGCCAGCGGGATTGCTGACAATCACATTGTAAGCGCCGGCTAGCGCCGTGGTTACATTGGTGAGCGTCAGCGAGCTGTTCGTGGCGCCCTCAATGGCGACGCTGTTGAAGAGCCATTGATAATTCAGGTTTGCGCCAATGGCGACGACCGTGAAGGTGGCGTTGGCTCCGACCGTCAGTGGTACGCTGGCCGGTTGCTGGGTGATGGTCACCGAGACATTGACCGCAAGGTTGGCGGCGGCGCTGAGGGTCGAGCCGATCGCGTTATTCACAGCCACCTGATACGTGCCCGCGTTCGAGGCTTGGGCGTTGGGAATCCGATACGTCGCGCTGGTGGCGCCCGGGATGTCGGAGCCGTTGAACCGCCACTGATAACCCAACGAGCCGGAGCCGAAGGCCGTCACGCTGAAAATAACGGTGCCGCCCCCGCCCGTCGATTGGCTTTGAGGTTGCACGACGATCGAGGGCGCGGCGTTCAAGGCCAGGTCGGCCGGGTCGCTGAGTACGTTGCCCGAGCCGTTGCTCACCAAAACCGTATAGATTCCCGCTGCGGAAACTTGCGCGTTGCTCAAGGTCAAGTTTGAGCCAACCGCGTTGGCAATATCGACGCCGTTGTAACGCCATTGATAGCCGAGGTTGTTCCCGGTGGCCGTAACGCTGAAGGTCACGTTGGTTCCGACAACCAGAATCTGGTTCGTCGGTTGTTGGGTGATGACGATCGGCGTGTTGACCGTCAAGCTTGCGGGCGCGCTCACGACCGATCCGGCGCCGTTCGTTACCTGGACCGAGTAACTCCCGGCCGCGGAGGCTTGAACGTTATTGAGCGTGAGGGTCGCGGCGGTATCGCCGGTCAAATCCGCGCCATTCAATCGCCATTGATAGGCCAACGGCGGGCTGCCGCTGGCGATGACGGAGAAGCTCGCCGTACCGCCCGCGGCCACCGTTTGATTCTTCGGTGGCGTGAGAATCGTGATCGCCGAGTTCACCGCCAGCACGGCGGGGTCGCTCACCACCGAGGCGGCGTCATTTTCCACCACCACGGTGTAAGTGCCCGCGTCGGCGACGCTCGTATTGGTCAGCGTCAACGTGGCGCTGATTTGGTTGGCCAGGGCGATCCCGTTTCGCCGCCACTGATAACTCAGCCCGGTGCCGGTCGCGGTGACGCGCAAGGTCGCGCTGCCGCCCAGAGTCAGGGACTGGCTCGGCTGCGGCTGTTGGGTGATCGTAATCGCGCTGTTAACCGTCAAGGTCGCGGCCGGACTGGTCACCGGGCCGGCGCCGTTCGCGACCACGACTTGATATTGCCCGGCCTCCGCGGGTTGGACGTTGGTCAACGTCAGCGAATCGCCGGTCGCTCCCAAAACGTCCGTCCCGTTAAACTGCCACTGGTAGGTCAACGGAGCCGTACCCAAGGCGACGACATTGAATACGATCGTGTCACCCGCGTTCGCCGTCTGATCCTGCGGCGCGGACACAATCGTGATCGCCGTGCTCACGCTCAAATTCGCCTTGGCGCTGACCACCGAGGCGACGGCATTGCCGACGACCACCGTGTAATCGCCCGCCGCCGTCGCCTGGACATTGTTCAATTGCAGGGTCGCATTCGTCGCGCCCAAAAGATTTACGCCGTTCAAGCGCCATTGATAAGTCAACGGGCTGCTGCTGCTGGCGGTAACCGAGAAAGTCACGCTGCCCCCGATCGGCAACGGGTTGTTGGGGTTCGGTTGTGACGTGATCGCCGGCGGCGCGCTGATGCTCAAAACCGCGGGCGTGCTGGTCACCGAGTTGGCCACGTTGGTAATGACGACCGTGTAACTCCCGGCGTTGGCGCCCGAAACATTGGGCAGGATGAGCGTTGAATTGGTCGCGCCCGCCAGCGGGACTCCACCCAGATTCCATTGGTAGCCGAGCGGTTCCGTGCCGCTGGCAGCGACGCTCAAGGTCACCGTGCTGCCGACCGCGGATGACTGGTTTTGCGGCTCGGCCGTAATCGTGAGTGGCGCGCCGACCGTTACCGTCGCCACCTGGCTGGTGACGGCCCCGGCGAAATTGGCCACGGCGACGGTGTAATTGCCGCCCGAACCGACCCCAACGTTGGCCACGTTCAACGTCGCGTTGGTCGCGCCGGCCAGCTGCAAACCATTACGGCTCCACTGATAAGCCAAGAGCGCGGGCGCCGCCACGTTGGTCGCCGTAACCGTCAACGTCACATTTTGCCCAGCCAAAACGGCCCCACCGGACGGTTGCTTGGTGATCGACGCGACGCGACCGAGGTTATAATTCAGGGTCACATGGCCTTTGGCGCCGTTCTCGCCGTCCACCACGATGAAATAGGTCGTCCCGGCCAACGCAGTCAGGGAAACGACGCTGCCTTTTCCGTCCGCGGCGCTATGCGCGTCGGCGCCCTGCAATACCAAGCTGGCAAAGTCGGCTCCTGATCCGGTGAACACCGCAAGCAAGGTTTTGAAATCGCTGCCTTTGGTATCCAACTGGAGCACGCCGTTCGTTTGCGCCTGATACAAGAACCAGGAGGGCGCCCCGCCGGACACGGACCAGGGATTTGGCTCACCGGGTTGGGGCGTGCCGTTGAAGGTCGTGAACACCTGGGCTCCAGAGTAACCGCGCGCCACGGCCGAGGAACCGGCTTGCGGCTGGATCGGCGTGATCTTGACGGGGAAACTCGCCAGAGCCAGCCCACTCGGACCGACCAAACCGGCCAGGTCGCTGAATTTGTCCTCGCTGGCGCCCGTATCGTTCGAGTCATTGATCTGCAGGTTGGCCGGCACGCTATCGACGAAGTTGGCGCCCGAAGTCACGCGGACGGTATAGGGTCCCGCGTTGAGCGCCGAAACGGAGTTTAGAACCAGATTTGAACTGGTTTCGCCGTTCAACGCCGTTCCGTTATAGGACCATTGAAACGTCACGCCCGCTGGCGCCGCCGCCACGTTAAAAGTGACCGTGCCGCCCGTCGCCGAGGTCTGGTCCACCGGAGCGCTCAGGATTTGCGGAAGTATCTGCGCCGTCTGGTTGAAGTTGAACGTCACGACGATGTGCCCGACCGAAGCGGCCGACGCGCCGTCGATCGCGACGTGATAGACCGTGCCGGCCACCGCGTTGAATTGCACCTGGCTGGCGACTTCCCCGCCGAAATCGTCATCGCTCGCCACGGCGGTGAGACTGTTTACGGCGGAGCCGGTATAGACCGCCAAAACGGTGTCAAAGCTGCTGCCGGCGGTATCGAAAGTCATGATCCCGTTGGCTGGCGCCTGCCAGGCGAACCAGACCGAATGCCCGCCGGTCGCGCCCGCGTGATTCGGTTCGCCCAGCTCCTTCGTCGCCAGCGTGTTCGTGCCGCCATCAAAACTGCCCGTCGTGGCGGCGCTGGTCGCGCTCGCCGCAAAGTTATCCGCCAGACTCAACGCCGGGAGATTAAGGCCCAGCGTCGCGTTCGCGCTGGCCAACGTACCAACCGAATTGATCACCAGGACACTGTAATCGCCCGAGGCGCTGGGCTGCGCCCCGTTGATCGTCAGCGTCGGATTCGTCTCGCCGATCAGGAGAGCGCCGTTCCGACGCCATTGATAACTCAGCGGCGCCGTGCCGGTCGCCGCGACGCTAAAGATCACGTTCGCTCCCGCCGCGACCGTTTGCCCGACGGGCTGGGTTTGAATCGCCGGCGGCACGCTCACCGTCAAGATCGCCGGCGGCGCGCTGGTCACCGATCCACCCGCGTTGCTTACCACGACCACGTAGGGACCGGCCTGCGCGTTCTGCACATTGTTCAGCGTCAGGGTAGCGTTGGTCGCGCCGCCCAAGGCGGCGCCATTGAAGCTCCATTGATAGCTCAACGGGGCCGTTCCATTGGCGACTACCCCGAGGTTCACCGTGGCCCCGACGGCGGCGGTTTGGCTTTGCGGCTGGGCGGTGATCACCGGTGGCACATTGACCGTCAACTGCGCGTCGGGGCTCTTGACCGACCCCACCAAATTGCTCACGACGACCGAGTAGGGTCCGACGTCGGTCGGCTGCGCGGCGTTGACCGTGTAGCTCGCGTTGGTGGCGCCGGGCAGATTGACGCCAAAGAAGCGCCACTGATAACCGAGCGGCGCGCTGCCGGCCGCCACCACCGTAAAGGTCGCGTTGGCGCCCGCCGTGACCGTCTGCGGGCCGGGCGGCGTCGTGATCGTTACCGGCGTGCTAATCGTCAGGTTCCCCGCCGTGCTCGTCACGGTCCCCGCCGGATTGCTCACGACCACGGTATAAGCTCCGACCTGAGCGCTCTGCACATTGTTTAGCGTCAGCGTCGAGTTCGTCGCGCCGTTGAGGTTCGCGGCCCCAAAGCGCCACTGATAGCTGAGGGGATCACTGCCATTGGCGACCACGCTGAAAATGGCGTTGGCCCCGGCGATGGCCGCCACGTCCGACGGCGCCCGCGCGATCGTCGGCGGGACATTGACCGTCAATTGGGCGGCGGCGCTGACCACGGAACCGGCCACGTTCGTGACAATGACGGAATAGAGGCCCGCGTTCGTCGGTTGGACGCCGGCGAAACTTATGCTGGCATTGGTCGCCCCGGGCACTTTGTTACCATTGAATAACCATTGAAAGCTTAGGGGTGCGGTACCCGTCGCCGTCACGGTGAAGCTGGCCGGACTGCCCTGGTTGGTGCTCACGTTCTGGGGCTGGCCCGTGATGCCAGGCCTCGTGTTGACCGTCAGAATCGCCGGTTGACTATTCGTGCTCCCGGCCACGTTCGCGACGGTCACCAAGTATGTTCCCTGCATCGTCGCGACGATATTGGAGAGGGTGAGGATCGAATTGGTCGCTCCTTGAATCGCCCCCCCGTTGAACTGCCATTGGTAGGTCAGGGGCTGGGTGCCGCTGGCCGTTACGGAGAATTTCGCCGTCGTCGCCCCGACCACGGACGACTTGGTCTTGGGCTGCTTGGTGATCGAGGGCGGGACGTTGACGGCCAAAGTGGCGTTGCTGCTGGATAACGAACCGGCGGCGTTGCCCACCACCACCTGATAGCTCCCCGCGTCAGTCGCCTGCACGCTCGTCAGCGAGATTGTCGCGTTGGTCTGACCGGCAAGCGAGGTCCCATTGAACAGCCACTGGAACGTAATCGGCGCCGAGCCGGTGGCCGTGACGCTGAAGCTGGCCGGCGAACCGACGAGGTTCGTTCGGCTCTGGGGCTGAGCGGTGATCGTCACCGGCAAATTGATGACCAACGTGGCGTTATCGCTGGTCACCTGTCCGCCGGCGTTGGTCACTACCACGCTATAAATGCCCGCCTGGCTGGCCAGCAAGTTTGTCAAAGTCAACGTGGCGTTCGTCGCTCCAGAGAGCGGGTTCGCGCCGAACAGCCACTGATACGCCAGCGGTTCAGAACCGTTCGCCGTCACGCTGAAAGCGGCCGTGCCACCCACCTGGAGCGTCAAACCTTGCGGCTGTTTGGTGATGCTGGGCGGGGTGACGACCTTCAGTGTGGCCGGCCCGCTCACCACGGCGCCGACGACGTTGCTCACGACCACCGAGTAAGATCCGGCATCGGTCGGACGGGCGCTCGGGATGTTGAACGTGGCTGCGTTCGCTCCGGGGAGCAAGGCGCCGTTAAACAACCATTGGTAACCGATCGGAGCCGTGCCGGTAGCGACGACGGTGAAACTCACTGGCGCGCTGGCCAGCGCCACTTGATTGGTCGGCGGCGTGGTGATCGTCACCGGCACGTTCACGACCAGGTTCGCGATGTCGCTGGTGACCGAACCAGCCACGTTGGTGATCGTCACGGTGTATTGTCCCGCCTGATTGGTCGTTACGTTGTTCAGCGCCAACTGCGGAGCGGTCGCGCCGGAAATGGGGGTCTGATTGCGAAACCACTGATAACCGAGCGGCGGCGTGCCGGTGACGATGACCTGGAAATTGACGTTGTCGCCGATCAAGTTGGTCTGGCTCTTGGGTTGCAGCGTGATCGCCGGCGGCACATTGACGTCCATTTTGACCGGCCCGCCCGTGGCGCTTCCGGCGACGTTCGTCACGGTGACTTGATAGCTGCCCGCGTTGGCCGCCTGAACGTGATCGAAGCTCAAGACCGCGTTGGTCGCGCCGTTCACGGCCGCGCCATTCTGCGTCCATTGATAGCTCAACGGTTGCGTGCCTGTCGCGGCGACGCTCAACGCCACCGGCGCGCCCGCGACGACGGTAAGGTCCTGGGAAATGGAAGTAATCGCGGGCGGGATATTCAGCGTCAAGGTCGCCGCGGCGCTCGTCACGGCGCCAACGACATTGCTCACGCTGACCGCGTAACTCCCGGCGTTGGCCGCCTGGACAGTGCCAATCGTGAAGGTGGGCGAGGTCGCCCCCGGCAACGGAGCGCCATTGAAGAGCCACTGAAAAGTAAGCGGCGCGGTGCCAGCGGCCGTGACGCTAAAGCTGGCGGCGCCGCCCAGATTGACCACCTGATTCGTCGGCTGGCCGGTCAGGGTGATCGGCACATTGACCACCAGATTGGCCGCGGCGCTCGTAATCGTCCCGGCCACGTTGGTCACCGTCACGGTGTAGGCGCCCGCGTCGGTGGTCTTCACAGCGTTCAACGTCAAGGCCGGACCGGTGGCGCCATCAAGGCTCACGCCGGCGTGTTGCCACTGAAAGCTGAGCGGCGCGGTCCCGGACGCGGTGACGCTGAAGGTCGCGCTGGATCCAGCCGTCACCGTCAGGTCTTTGGGCGCCTGACTAATCGCCGGCGGCACATTCACCGTCAAGTTGGCGGGCGAACTCGTCACCGCCCCAACCACGTTGCTAACCACGACTGAGTAAGCGCCGGCGTCCGACGCCTGCGCGTTGTTCAAGGCCAGCGTCGGCGCGTTCGCCGCGGAAACTGGCGCCCCGTTCTTCAACCATTGAAAACTCAAGGGATCGGTTCCCGTCGCCGTCACGGCGAAGCTGGCGTTGCCGCCGGCGTTGATGGTCACATCTTTTGGTTGAGCCGTGATGGCAACCGGCACGTTGACCAACAAATTGGCGCTGGCGCTGGTGAGCGAGCCAGCGGGATTGGTAACGATGACTTGATAGGCGCCACGATCGGTCGTTTGAACGCTCGGAAGCGTGAGGGTCTGATTCGTCGCGCCGGGAATGTTGGCGCCGTTGAATTGCCATTGGTAGGTCAACGGGGCCGTCCCACTCGCGCCCACGCTAAACGTCGCGGCGCCGCCCAGCGTGACCGTCTGATTGGCGGGCTGCGTACCAATGCTTACCGGAACATTCACGGTGAGATTCGCCGAGGAGCTGCTGATCGTCCCCGCCGGATTCGTGATCAGTACCTGATAGGATCCCGCGTCCGAGGTCTGCGCGCTGTTGATCGTGAAGGTAGAGCTCGTGGCGCCAGGGACGTTGGCCCCCTTGAACTGCCACTGAAAACTTAAGGGCGCCGTGCCCGAGGCGCTGACATTGAACGTCGCTGCCGTCCCAGCGGTGACCGTCGCGTCCTTGGGCTGACTGGAAATCGTGACGGGTGCGTTGACCGTCAAGGTCGCCGCGCTGCTCGTGAGCGAGCCGGCCGGGTTCGTGATGACGACTTGATAGGCGCCGGCGTCAGTCGTTTGCGGGCTGTTAATAACGAAATTAGCGCTCGTCGCGTTGGGAATATTCGCGCCATTGAACTGCCACTGGTAGGTCAACGGCGCCGTCCCGCTCGCGACCACCGCAAAGCTCGCGGCGGCGCCGACCACAACGGTCTGGTTGGTGGGCGCGAGGGAGATCGTAACCGGGACATTGACAATCAAATTGGCGGACGAACTGGTGACCGTGCCCGCGGGATTCGTGATGACCACCTGGTAGGGACCGGCGTTGACGGGCTGCGCGTTGTTGATCGTGAACGTCGGACCGTTCGCGCCGGGAACATTAACGTTGTTCAACCGCCACTGATAGGCCAACGGCTCGGTGCCCGCCGCCGCCACGCTAAGCGTCGCCACGGTACCAGCGGTGACCGTCTGATCTTTGGGCTGGCTGGTGATGTTCACCGGCACATTGACCGTCAAAGTAGCCGTCTGGCTGGTGAGGTTTCCGGCCGGATTGGTGACCACCACCTGGTAACCGCCGGCATCCGAAGTCTGGGCGCCGTTAATCGTCAAGGTCGGACCGTTGGCCCCCGGCAGATTCGCTCCATTCCGCTGCCATTGGTAGGTGAGCGGCGTCGAACCGGTGGCCGCGACGCTGAAGGTGGCGACGCTTCCAGCCACGACGACGGCGTCCTGCGGCTGCGAGGTGATGCTGACCGGAACGTTGACCACCAAGCTGACCACGGCGCTGGTCACCGAACCGCCCGCGTTCGAAACGATCACGCGATACGCGCCCGCGTTCGCCGGCTGAGCGCTATTCACGGTAAACTCCGGCGCGGTCGCGTTGGCAAGGTTCCCGCCGTTGAATTGCCATTGAAAAGCCAGAGAAGCGCCGCTGGCGGTTACATTGAACGTCGCCGGCGAGCCTTGCGTGACGGTCAATCCCTGCGGCTGCGAACTGATCGTCGGCGGCTTGACGACCAAAATCGTGACCGGACTCGAAACCGTCGTGCCACCATCATTATCCGTGGCCTTGGCCGTCAGGACATAGGTACCCTCCGCCAGATTGGACAGGTTGAACGTGAATGGGCTCGCCGTCTTGGTCCCGACCAAAGCTGTCCCTTGGAACAAGTCCACTTGCACGACCGTCCCGTCGGTATCGCTCGCGTTGGCCGTTACAACCAAGTTCGCCGGCGGCACGAAGACCGCGCCATTGGTCGGACTGACGATGCTGACCGTCGGGAGCGCATCGGCCACAAAGGTTGCCGTGACGGTCTTGTCAGCGTCCATCACGACTTGGATCGGGCTTTCGCTCCCCGTGACCGCGCCACTCCATCCCGTGAATCGGAACCCGGCCGCCGCCGCGGCCCGGAGGACTACCGTTGTCCCATCGAGGTAGCTTTCCGCGTTGGGATCGACCGTGACGTTGCCCAAGCCGGTTTGGGTGATGATAAGTTTCCGCAATGGGGTGAAATTCGCCGTGATCGATTGGTTGGCGTTCAACGTGACGGACAACGGATTCGCGGAACCGGTGGCATCGCCGGACCAGCCGGAGAAAACGAAGCCCGAATTGGCCGTCGCCTGTAAGCTTAGGGTCGTCCCCGGCAGAAAGCTCGATTGAACCGGATTGGGTCCGGGGTCACCAATCAACTGGCTGGCATTTCCGAACACGCGGACCGAAAAGGTCGCCGTCGGACTAGCGGTCGCAAACTGCTGCAGTGTCCAGCCGCCCGTCGCGTTCGCCTGCCAATAGCCGAACGGACTGGACCCGGTCAACGCGCCCGGACTGATGATTGGGCCGGCGGTGTCATCCCCGGTCAACCCGTTGAACTGGAGCGTCCAAGTCAGCTTGCCACCGCTTGGCACGGGGACCGCGAGATCGGTGACATCGATGCTTTGGTTACCGTTCACCAGGGTGATCGCGGGACTGGTATATAGCAGCGTTCCGGGCGCGCCGCCCGCGCCATCGTCAGCATAAAACCGAAACGTCGCGCTCGTTCCCGTCGCGGTCTGAGCGTTCACGAAACAATCGAACCCGAACTCGGTGATCTGTCCGCTCACTCCCGCGCCCAAGTCGATCTCGTCACCCACCTCGACTTTGGCCGGCAGAAAGACGCTGTCCTTCAACGAACTCGAGCCGTCAAAAAAGGTGACAAGTTGCGCGCTCGTTCCGGTCACAGTCCCGCCCGTCCCCGCCGTAACCATCAAATTGAACTTGTTGATGACGGTCAAAACGGCGGGATCGCTGGGGAACGAACCCGTGGGACCTTTCACAATCACTCGATAGGAGCCGGCGTCGGTCGTTTGGACGGAACCGATCGACAGCTTCGCGCTCGTCGCGTCGGGAATATCCGCGCCATTGAACTGCCATTGATAGGTCAGCGGCCCGGTGCCGTTGGCGGCGACGGAGAAGCTCACCGCGTCGCCCACTTTGACCGTCTGACTCTGCGGTTGGGCGGCAATCGAGATCGGCACGTTGACGGTAAACGTCGACGGGCCGTTAGTGATGGTCCCCACGGCGTTACTGATGATCACCGAATACGCCCCCGAATCGGTTGGCTGCACATTCGTCAGGGTCAGCACGGGGGACGTCGAGTTGGGGAAGTTGACGCCATCTTTCTGCCATTGGTACATCAACGGGGCGGTCCCAGACGCGATAACGGAAAAGATGGCCGTGCCGCCCACCGGCGTGGAGACGGTATCCGACTCCTGGATCACGCTCGGCGGCGCGAGCACGACGACGCTAAAAGTCACCGCGGCGGACAGACTCGGCGTTCCGTTGTCGGCGACCGACACCGTTATCAAATTGGTGCTCGGTGACTCGGCTTTATTCGGGGTCCACCGGAGGATACCGGTAACCGGATCAATCGTGGCGCCGTCCGGTGGGTTGGGGCCAAGGCTGAACGTGAGTATCTGCCCGGGCACGTCGGGATCCGTGGCGACATTCGTCACCGTTAACGTCGTGAATTGCAGTACCGTCTGATCGGGAACCAGCGCCAGCGAGGGCGCGTGGTTCACGGGCCGAACGGTCAAGGCGAACACCTGGGTGGTGATGGCCCCGTCATCGTCGGCCACCGCGACTGAAATGTTAGCGACGCCGGTTTGTTTGGCGAGCGGGGTGAGCACGAGCGTCCGGTTGGCGCCGGTTCCGCCGAGGACCACGCCCGCGGCGGGAACGAGGCCGGGCGTCAAGGAGGAGGCCGTTACCACGAGATTATTCGGCTGCGTCTCGAGATCGGCAACCGTGAAATTGATCGGGGCGGAAGAGGTATCTTGATCAATCGCGAGGTCGGCCAGACCGGTGATCGTCGGCGGCGAATCAACGTGGACCACGGCCGGCAGGTAGGTTGCCTGGGCCTCATCGGCGCTGGCGTCGGAAAGCTGGCGGACAATCGGTTGATCCGTAAAATTGACGATCTCATTCGTCCCCGTGACTCCCGGGACGGCGGCGAACGTGACATTCAACAACTGGCGCGAGCCGATCGGGAAAGTCTGCCCGGTTGATAACGCCATGATGACGCCAATCTTCCCCGCGCTCGCCTGATTCGTATTGATCACGACGCTGGCTCCCGAGACGTCGGTTCCGGGCTTGATATCGACTAGCAGCAGAACCGTCGGATCGAATCCAAGGCTGAATCCCAGCGCGTTTTCAAAACCTTGCGCGAGCAGCGAGACGCTCATCGTATTGGTCCCCCCGGGCAGGAGCGTGATCCCGCTCGCCTTGAACTGGCTCGGCGTGGTCTGGAGGACGTTTAGCGCGAACGCGTTGGTGGCGACCCCGCCATTGGCGTCCGCCACCGTGACGGTGATTGTCGCCCGGCCGATCTGATTCGCCACGGGCGTGATCGTCAGCGTTCGGTTGGCGCCGGAGCCACCGAGCACAACGCCGGCGGCGCCTACCACCGCCGGGTTCGAAGAGGAAGCGTTGACGGTCAAGTTCGCGGCCGCGGTTTCGACGTCACTTACCGTAAAACTGAGCGGGCCGAGCTGGCCATTCTGGTTTACCGTTTGGTCCGTGAGGCCGGTAATGAGCGGCAGCGCGTTGACGGTCACGCTGCCCGCCACGTAACTGGTGGTCAGCGCGTTGGCGTTTGGGTCCGAAACGCCCCGCCCGACCGGCGTGTCGGTGAAATTGATGGGCGAGGTCGCGCCGGCCACGCCCGGTTGCGCCGTGAAGCTGACGGTCACCAGCGGAACCGAGCCGGCCGCAAAGGTTTGCCCGGCCGCCACCGACATTAGCACGCCGATCTGGCCGAGGCCCGCGAGCGTCGTATTGGGGATGAAGTTGACCGGCGGAGCGCCGTTGGCGACGTTGATCGCGACGAACTGAAGCACGTTCGTGTCGTAATTGAGGCTGAACGCGACCGTATTCTCGGTTCCCTGCGCGGCCAGCGAAATGGTGACCGAGTTCGTCGCGCCCGTCGGCAAGACGATATTCCCGGCGCTTATGACGCTCGGGTTCGCGCCAAATGTATGGCCCGACCCCGCCAAGAGGCAGGCCAGCGCCACAATCCAAAGTTTCAAGCCGGACGATTTTAAAATACCTTTCACTTTTTCCTATTCTGAGGCGCGTTTCGCAAAAGCGCAAAATGAATGAGTGAGCAACTTCTTCGCCACACGAAAGCTTCCGTTTTCGCACGACCCCGGTGGCGCGAAAAAGGGGCGACGATCGATTCGCAAGTTTTGCGCAATCTCATCTGCTCCGAAGCCGCGTTTCAAGTTCAGATCGCATGTTACGGCAAGAGCCGGACCCGGTAAAAGCGACCCGGCGCCTTGGCATCCGAGGCCTCGCTAAAGTCCAGGGTGTCGCTCGAGGCGTTGAGCGTTTGCGAAGCCGTCCAACTCTTCAGGTCGGTCGATACCTCCAAGGCGTACTGCCCTGGCGTCGCCCCGGTGAGGCGCATTTGCAGCGAGCCGGGCGCCGCGGCGGAGATCAGGGCGAGTTTCAACGACGTCGCCGTCGCGCCACTCGAAACGGTAATGGTCCCCGGCAGGAACGGAGTCGGCAGCGCCACCTCGGCGATGGGATCAGCCACCAATTCCGCCACGGGTTGATTCCCAAAGGTGAGCTGGGTCGTTCGTCCAGCGGAGGCGGCGGACGTGGTGAATTCGACCTCCATGATTTCGTGAGTTCCCACGCTGAAGGTCTGGCCGGCCGACAGCGCCAAGAGGACGCCGAGCCGACCCGAACTAGCGCCGTTCGTGTTCATTACAACGGTCGCCCCCGGCGCGTCCGCGCCCGCTTTGAAGGTCATGTAGGCCAGCTCTTGAGGATCAAAATCGAGACTGAACGAAGCCGCGTTCTCGTCACCGGCCGCGGTGAGAAGCAGCGGTACCAAGACGGTTTGCCCGGCCGGGGCAGTCACGCTGCCGGCCTGAATAGCGCGCGGCACGAGGGGCGGCAGTGGGCTCGATTTGGCAAGGCCTGATTTCCCGGGTGCGCTCAGGCCGGTTGGGGTGATGCCGACCGAGTTCACCAACGGCGCCGTCGGCCCGCCGATGGCGGTCACGGGATCCAGCGCGGCGGCGTAGCGGCCAGCCTGGACGAAATCGAAGAGGTTGATCACGCCGTCGCCCAGCGCCAGAACGCCGTTCACGCTGCGCGGCGCGCAATCGGCCCGGGCAAACTCGCTCAAACTGCTGGGCGTATCCAACCCGACGACGAAACGGCCCACCTGCACCCAATCCGTGACGCGAACCGTACCGTCACCCTTGCCGGTTGGCCGCGGCAGGAGATCGGCCTCGAACCCGCGGAGGATCGTGACGAGTCCAGAGTCGTAGGTGAGAGGCAATGTTGCTCCGGCGGCGCTCGAAACCAGGCGCGTGGTCGGAGCGTCGGTGAAGCCGACGGCGGTGTTGGTCACCGTCGCGGCCGCGGCGATCATGAAGTTGACGACCGCGACAGTCTGCGTTCCGCCGGCCAAGGTCTGCGTTCCCGGCAGCATCACGAGGACACCGAATTTGCCGGCGGTCGCCTGACTCGCATCGGACGTCAAGGTCCCGCCCGCGATACTCTGCGGCAGCGCCGCGCTGGGGCCGCCGAGAACCGTCGGATCGAACGTAAGACTGAAGGCGACCGCATGCTCGCCGCCGCCGTTGGCCAGCACAATTGGCACACTCACCGTGCCGCCCAATGGGGCCGCGGCTCCACTCACGAGGAGATCACGCGCCGTCACCGAAACCAGAAACGAGGTCGTTGCCGCTCCACCGTTCAAGTCCTTGACGGTCAAGGTGATCACCGCCGAACCGGTCTGGCTTCCCAGCGGCGAAACCGTCACGGAGCGCGTGCTGCCGGTCCCTTGGATGGAAACATTCTGGTCGGGAATGAGGAGCGGATTCGAGGAACTGGCGACCAAGGCCAAAGAAGTGGCCGGCGTCTCGGCGTCGGTGACGCTAAAAACCATCGGGGTCATGCCACCGCCGCCGATTTTGACCGCCGAGTTGGTGGTCCCGGAGAGATTGGCGATCACGGGCGGGATGTTCGTCACGATCACCGAGAAACTGCCGCCCGCGCTCATGGGCGGCGAGCCGTTGTCGGTCACGTGAACGTTGACGACATTGGTGGTGTTAATCTGCTGGGCGGTCACCGACCAGGAGATGACGCCAGTTGATGGGTTGACGCTCAAGCCCGCCGGACCGGAATCGACGCTGAAGGTAAGTGTTTGCGCCGGTAAATCCGGGTCGGTGGCCGTTAGGGTCGCCTGGAAAGCCGTGAGCGAATTGATGAATTGATTCGCCGGAACCGTCAATGTCGGCGGGCGATTGACGATGACGCTCGCGGGCAAGAAACCGCCATCGACCGAATACTGACCACCGGCGAGGCCACTCGCGCTTAGTTGCCCGACCGTTCCCGTCAACGCAAAGACACCAGCGGCGCTGTCGCCCCCGCCGCCCCCGAAAGTGGACGAGGTGAGTTCGAGGGACGACGCCGCGACGACCGCCTGAACCCAGGGGCTGAACCCGAGGACGATCAACAGCGCGGCTAGTTGAATGATATTGCGAAAGCCGCGACCGGAAGCGTCCCGGCCCGCAATGCCGGAGCCGTGAAGTCGTGGTTCCGCAATGAGACGGGTATCAGGTTCGGCGTGGCGTGAATTGTAACCCGTTCCGAAACTCAGGCCCGCGGCCCGCGACGAGCGGAGCGCCACCAGTGCCACGGGCGGATGGCCTGCATCGTTCAAAATGGGTTCCCGCTTCGCGGCCTTCGCGACCTCGCGTGCGATCGATTTTGCTTCGCTCGGGATGACCGCGTCCGATTCATTCGGATCGGCGTGACTTGGAGCTGCCGCTGCGGGTCGCAGACCCGCGCTCCGGGGACGGCCGCCGCGGGCGCCTGCGGGTGTCCGCCGAGCGGAAGACTCGTGACGTTCGAGTGGTGAATTCATCGCGATCTCGATTTGAGTTGTGGCCGTGACTTCTTAACGATCCAGGATTGCCGGCGCCGAAGCCGCCTGCACCGTGTTGGTCCCCTTCAACGCGAACACGATCTTTTCAATCGAGTCCAACCGCGCCTCGCGTTCACTGCTCCTGGTTTCCAAATCGGCCAACCGCTTCTCCAACGATTGAATCTTCGCGTCTTTTTCCTTCACGACTTCGTTCAAGCCTTGGATGGCGGCCAGCGCGACGCCGCTGGCATCGACAAATGCGATATGTTTATCATCCGCTCCCAAGTTGAACGCGGCGGCAAAGTCTTGGGCCATCGGTCCGAGGTGACGAACTCCCGGCGTAGCTTTGTAGTTCCAGGTTCCGATCGACATATTTGAAACCTTCGCGAGCACTTCGCGCGGATCAATGGAGGCAAGGTTGCTCTTAAGGTTGCGGTCACTGGTATAGACGGAAATTGAAGCCGCCGTCGCCACCCCCAATTTGCCGTCCGCGTTCTTAATCGTAACCACGGAATAGGTGCTGCTGTCGAACTCCTGTGACGTTCCAGTTACCCCGGCAAGATACGCGGCCGTCTGCGTTCCTGAGTCACCAATGCGGATAGTATCGCTCTCGCCCAACACACCCGCGCTGCCGACTAGAATGTCGCCGGCTTCGGAGCCGGTCAGGGCGCTCCCGGCCCCACTGCCAATCGCTATGTTACCGATTCCGGTTAAAACACTTCCCAGAGCGCCATATCCCACGGCGACATTGTCGTGACCGCTTGTGCTCAGATGGAGCGCACCCTGTCCCACGGCGGAGTTGGCGCTGCCGGTGGTGTTATGCTCAAGGGCGAGGTATCCAGCCGCCACGTTGTCCTGGCCGCTCGTGTTATCGAGCATCGCAACGTTTCCGATCGCGACGTTGTCGGTCCCACTAGTCAGATTGTTAAGCGCCGAATCGCCGAGTCCGACATTCCCGGCGCCGGTCAAGGAAAAATTGCCGGCCAACCGCCCAGCGAAAAGACTGTTGGCGCCGTAGGCGTGAATGAACGGCGATCCATTTACATTGATGATCCCCGCGGATGACGTCGTCGTGACCAGGTTTAGGTCCGCGCTCAAAGAGAGGTCGGCCGAGAAAGTGTTCGCGCCGCTAAATGTCTGGGTCGCGGTCAGCGACGCCCCGCCGAGGTTGGACAGAGCGCCTGACGCCGTCGTCGCGCCGGTGCCGCCATAGGCAATCGCAAGCGCCGTTGTCAGCCCCGTCAATGACGTAATGTCCGAGTTGGCTCCGCTCGCGGCGGCTCCCAGATTCGAACGCGCCCCGGAGGCCGTCGTCGCGCCCGAGCCGCCATAGGCGATTCCAAGCGCCGTCGTCAAGCCGGTCAGCGACGTGATGTCCGAATTGGCTCCGCTCGCCGCCGCTCCCAAATTGCTCCGCGCGCCCGAGGCGCTCGTCGCGCCCGTGCCACCGGAGGTAATTCCCAGCGCGGTCGTCAAGCCGGTCAACGAGGTAATATCCGAGTTGGCGCCGCTCGCCGCGACACCCAGGCTCGTCCGGGCGCCGGCGGCGGTATTCGCGCCCGTGCCGCCTTGAGTGATCGCGAGCGAGGTGGTCAACCCGGTAATCGATGTGATGTCGGAATTGGCCCCGCTCGCGGCCGCGCCCAGATTCGAGCGCGCGCCCGAGGCCGTCGTCGATCCCGTGCCGCCGTACGTAATCGCCAGCGCCGTCGTCAGCCCCGTGAGTGAGGTAATGTCAGAGTTAGCCCCACTCGCCGCCGCTCCCAAACTCGAAAGCGCTCCGGCCGCGGTATTGGCGCCGGTGCCGCCGGAGGTAACGCCCAGCGGAGTTGTCAGCCCCGTAAGCGAGGTAATGTCCGAGTTGGCGCCACTTGCCGCCGCCCCCAAACTCGTGCGCGCGCCCGAGGCGGTCGTCGCGCCGGTGCCGCCGTAGGTGACACCCAGGGCGGTCGTTAAGCCCGTCAGCGACGTGATGTCGGAGTTGGCTCCGCTCGCCGCCGCTCCCAAATTAGATCTGGCGCCGGACGCGGTTGACGTTCCAGTGCCGCCGTTGGCAATGGCGACCGTGCCCGAGAGGCTGCCCGCCGAGACGCCCGTCAATCCCGACGCCGACCCGCTAAAAGAAGTGGCCGTTACCGTGCCGCTCGCGGTGAGGTCACCGGTCAACGATACCAAATTGTTGCCATCCATGTTGGGGTTGGACGTGGGACTGATAATCGTGGCGACTGACAAACTCTTGCTCGAGCCAACCGTAACGTTGCCGCTCAAGGTCAAAACGCCGGAAACCGAGACGTCCGACGAGAAAGTGTTCACGCCGCTGAATGTATTTCCCGTGCTCAGCGAAGCGCCTCCGAGGTTCGACAACGCGCCGGAAGCGGTCGTCGCGCCCGTGCCACCGTAAGCGATCGCAAGCGCCGTCGTCAGACCCGTCAGCGACGTGATGTCCGAATTGGCGCCGCTGGCCGCCGCTCCCAGATTCGAGCGCGCGCCAGAAGCGGTCGTCGCGCCGGTGCCGCCAAACGTAAGCCCGAGCGCGGTTGTCAAACCCGTCAACGCCGTAATATCCGAGTTCGCCCCGCTCGCTGCGGCGCTCAAGCTTGAGCGTGCGCCAGCGGCCGTGTTAGCGCCGGTCCCGCCCGAGGTAACTCCCAGCGCGGTCGTCAAGCCGGTCAACGACGTGATGTCCGAATTAGCGCCGCTCGCCGCGGCTCCCAAGCTCGTGCGCGCGCCCGAGGCCGTGGTTGCGCCGGTGCCGCCGTAGATGACTCCGAGGGCCGTCGTCAACCCCGTCAGCGACGTGATGTCCGAGTTGGCGCCGCTCGCGGCCGCACCTAAATTCGAGCGGGCGCCCGAGGCGCTTGAAGCCCCCGTGCCGCCATTCGCAACCGTCACCGATCCCGACAAGCCGCTGGTCGGAATACTCGTCAATCCGGAACCCGAGCCACTGAAAGAGGTGGCCGTAACCGCGCCCGCCGCCGTGATCGTCGCCGTGTCACTCGAACCATTGTTAACCCTCAAGACGTTATCACTGGTGGTGGTGTCCGTGAGGACAATGGCCGGGCCGGCGAATTGCGTCCCGGCGGTGATGGTTCCGCCCACAAAGTTGCCCGACGCGTCGCGGAGCACCAGCGTGCTCGGATAGTTATAATTGGTCGCGCCGTTCGCCAGCGCCGCTCCCGCGGCGACGTTCGCCGCGCTCAATCCGCCGACGGTGGCGACCACGGTTGAGCTTTGGGTCCCAGTCACATCGCCGGACAGCGACCCGGTGAAGCTGGCCGCGCTGCCGCTGACGTTGCCGGTGACATTGCCGGTTAAGTTGCCGCTAAAATGGCTGCTGGCCGTAATCGTCGTTCCTGAAATCGTCCCGCCGTTGCTGAGATTGCCATTACTGAGGTTCAGTGACGTGGCGGTCGCGCTCCCCACGCTGAGCGCGCCGGAGGTGGTAATCGAGCCGGAACCGAGACCGATGCTGCCGGTCAAGTTAGCGGCGGGAAGGCTCGTCAATCCCGAACCGGAACCGGTAAACGAGGTCGCCGTGACCGCGCCACCCGCCGTAATGAGGACCGTGTTCACCGAGGAACTGCTGACGGTGAGCACGTTATCCGCGGACGTCGAGTCCGTCAGCATCAGCGATTTGCTCGAAACCATGCCCGTCGTGCTGATCGCGCCACCCCCGCTCGCCGCCAGCGTTGTCCCGACGACGGTGCCACTCGAAGTAATGCCGCCAGAAGAAAGCGTGCCGCCGAACGTCACGTCGCCGGTCACGCCCAACGTGCCGCCAACCGTCGCGTCGCGGGAGACGGTCAAATCATCCACCGAAACCGTGCCGCTGGCGGTGATATTACCGACGGAACTGATATTGCCACTATTGAGGCTAAGCGAAGTACCGGAGATGGAGCCGCCCGTGATCGCGCCGCTGGCCACGTTCAAAGAACTTCCGCTCAGCGCGCCGGCGGAAATCGACCCGGAGGTCGTAACGGTCCCGCTTCCAAGGCTGATACTACCCGTTAAATTGCCGGCCGGAATGCTGGTCAAGCCGGAAGCCGAACCGCTGAACGAAACCGCCGTTATCAAGCCAGCCTGGGAGATTGTCGCCGTGTTCACCGTGCCATTATTAACCGCGAGCGCAATGTCGCTCGTCGTGGAATCCGTCAACGTCAACGTCTTGCTGGTGATTGCTCCCGTCGTGCTGATCGTGCCGCCACCGCTGGCGGTCAGGGCGGTCCCCGAAATCGTGCCGCTCGAGGTAATATTGCCGACCGAGCTGATCGTCCCACTATTGAGGCTCAATGAAGTTCCCGAAATCGACCCAGCGGTCAAGGAACCCGAGCTGACGTTGAGAGACGAGCCGATCAGAGCGCCACTGGCCGAAATCTGCCCGGACCCGTTGCCGAGCGCCCCGGACACGCTCAACCCACCACCGCTAATACTACCCGTACCGACGTTCAAGGAAGTTCCGGTAATTGATCCGGCGGTGATTGATCCGGTGCCGAGGTTCAACGCGGAACCGCTGATTGATCCACTCCCCGCGCTCAACGAGGTACCAGTGATCGGTCCGGCGCTGATCGATCCGCTGCCCAAGCTGATGTTGCCGGTCAAACTGCCAGCGGGCACACCTACGCCGGACGGGAGCGTTCCCGTGACCAATTGGCTCGGGGAGACCGTCACGCCAGAGCTGAGCGGGCCGGTACCCAGTCCGCTCGGGGAGATGCCGCTCAAACCCGAGCCGCTGCCGCTGAAACTCGCCGCGCTAATCTTACCCGATGCCGTTAGGTCGCCCGTGACCGACACCAGCTTGTTGCCATCGGAATTCGGGTTGTTGACGCTGCTGGTAATCGTGGGGACGGTCAGCGTGCCACCGATCGACTCACTCCCGGAGATGGAACTGGAGCCGTTGATGGTCAACGCGCTGATCGTCGTCGCGCCGCCGCTGATCGCCCCGGAGCCTACGCTCAGCGAAGCGCCCGAGAGTGAGCCGGCCGTCAGGGATCCGGAACCTAACGACAGGTTACCGCTCGCAATGTTTGCGGGGCTTAGGCCCGTCAAATTCGCGCCGTTGCCGCTGAACGTCGCGGCGCTGACGTTGCCGGCGACCGTGAGGTTGCCACCGCTGAATTTGGCGACGTTCGCGGAAAGCACGCCGTCCGGCAAACTGGCCGTGCCGGTCAATTGCGCGGCCGGCACACTCAGCCCCGAGGGCAGCGTCCCGGTCAAATTCGCCGCGTTCAGACCGGTAAGGTTGAACCCATTGCCGCTGAAGCTCTGGGCGGCGATCGCGCCGAGAAAAGTCTGATTGGTCGTGGCGCTCAATCGGGCGACGTTGAAGGCGATCTGGGTGTCAGGAACCGTGCCAGTGGACAGATTGCCCGCGTTCAGGCTGGTCAGACCCGCGCCGTTGCCGCTGAAACTACCCGCGCTGACCGCGCCACTGAAGGGCGAACTGCTCGCATTGAGTCGGGGAACGAACGACGAGAGAACGCTGTCGGGCAGGGTTCCGTTGCCAGTCAATAAGCTGGCCGGTACACTGGCGTTGGCGGTCAACGCGCCAAACAAACTGGCGGCGCTAAGGCTCGTGAGGCCCGAGCCGTTGCCGGTGAAGCTCGTGGCCGTGATCGACCCGCTGAGCGTGAGGTTGCCGCCGCTCAGTTTCGGCACATTGGCCGAGAGCACCGAGTCAGGGAGGCTCGCCGTGCCGGTCAGTTGGCTCGCCCCCAGCGTGACGCCCTGCGGGAGCGCCCCGGTCAAATTACCCGCCGGAACCGTGACCGTAGCTGGCAGCGACATCGTCGCCAATTTGGAACCGGTGATCGAGCCATCGATGATTCCGCCCGTGCCGACCGACAGCGGCGCCACCGAACCGGCCTGGCGCGCAAACAGCGAGTACGGCGTCGGCGACAGTTGCTGGCGGCCACCGAGAACGACAAAGCTATCGGACGTCCCATTGGTGCGCACGCTTATCTGCAACCAGCGATCAGGCCCGGTGAAGAAATTCGTGCCAAAATCCACGACGGTCGTGAATAATCCGTTGGTGATGAAGACGCCGGCGCTGGTCGCGCCCGAGTTCAGCGGCGTCTGGGCGCTCACGCCGTCAAAAAGCTGGAAATTGAGATCGAAGAAACCGCTCGCCGGAACTCCGCTCGCGGTCAAGCGGCCTTGATAGGTGAAGCCCGTGCTTTGCGCCTGGGCGGAACGGTAGCCTGCGAGAGCAACCAAAAGCAGGGTGATCGTGAAGAGGCGTTTCGTATTCATAGGAAGTAGAGCGCAGGAAATAATCCGGTGGCGAGGCTCGAAATAGTGTTTGGTCGTGGCGTCGGACAAGCTTCGCGACCGGTTTGGTGAGCGATCACGAAACAACAAGTTGGCGTCTTCTCCTAGGTTTCGAGGGCACGCGGACCAGCGAACGACCGACCCGCAGATCGTGAACTCGAAACCCGCAGCGAACCCAACTCTTTCGTCGGCCAGTTAACGCAGAAGTACGCGCATTTTGCAATTAAAATCTATATAAATCTCAGGGCCGCCGAGCAGCCGTCGCGAACCTCGGCGCCCGGGCGCCGAGGTTTGAATTCTGGCGTCGAGGGACCACCGCGGAACGGCGCCCCCCCGAGCCGCGACGAAGCCTTACGGCGCGGCGTTTAACGACGTCCGTTTAGTACGTAAACCCAACTCCCACCGAGACATCGAACGAAGCGCTGTCGCCGACCAGTGAGGCGCCGTGGTTCAGACGATCGAAGAAACTCTCCAACCCCGCCGCCGCCAACGCCCGCCCCGGCAGCGAGTAACCGAGCGACGCGCTTACCAGCCATTTCGCGGTCGGGCGCCATTCACCGACCAACGTCCATTCGTCCGAAAGCGGACCTGTCGGTCCCGTAGCCAACTCGACATGGTGGAAAAACGCCAGCACCCGGACCTTTTCGTGGGGCCAGAAGCCCGCCTTGGCGCGAATCATCCGGGTATCGGTGCCGAACATGATCCATTGAATCTGATTACCGAAATACCACGAGTCGTAGTCCGAATAGCCGGTGGCCAGCGGGGTGTAACTCGGGTCGAAATGGAGATAACCGAGTTCGGCGAACGGTTTGAAACGAGTCTGATCGGCCTGGACGCCCATTTCAACATGCCACGCCGCGGTATCCAAATGCCCGCCCGGCGTTCCGACATAATAACCGTTTCGCCCCGTGCCCAACTGCCGCACATACTCGCCCCCGACATAGACCGAGGGGAGTTGTGGGAGCGACTGTTTGCCCCGCGCGTCGAGGATCGTCATGTCGTTGTCCTGCCGGGAGGGCGACCCGCGATAGAGCGCCGCGCCGCCGTAGGTCCCCTTGATCGATTCAAATTCATGCGTCACGTCCACGCCGGTGACGTAGCCATCGGTCCCGCCGGCCGCGTCCTGGGATGGATTCACGCGGTAGTAAATCGCCTCATAATGGGTTTTGGCCCAATCGACCTGCACGCGGGCGAGATCAAACCAATTCCGGGGCGTGCTCCAGACGCCTTGCGGGTAATCGCGAAAATAGCCGTCGAACACCCCCTTGCCGACCAGAAACTGCGTCCCCAACGCCAGCGGCTGCCGGCCGACGGAGATTTTCACGGGCAGGTTTTCCCCGCCGTCCCATTGCGCGTAGAAGGTATCGAGATCAAAGACCGGCGCCAAACCCACGCGCGGCGCGCCGGGGGGCAAATCCGCCGGGGCGTTGCCGCTGCCGTACGGGTCCTGGCCGGTCGTCTTGACGCCGAGCGCCACGGCCTCGAACGAGAAGCCCCGGTATTCCACCCTCCCGCCGGCGCGCACGCTCGTTTCCATCCAATGCCGCTCCTCGTCGGAGAACATGGGATTCGATTGATAAAGCGTATAGTCGGCGATGCTCGCCTCCGGTTTGAACGACCAGACCGTGCTCGGCGCCGCGGGCGCGGCCTCGTCCGCTCGCCCCCGCTCGTGTCCGGCCAAAATCAGGCCGCAAACCAGCCACATTCCCCGGCCACTGAACCTTTTTCCACGCTGCGTTTTGCTCATCGGCGCTGTTCCATAGGTGATCGCCGACCGGATTACAAGCTGTTCAGTCACTGGCCTTTGCTGGCGCCGGCCCGAAGTGAACCCGGAAATTAAGGGTGATCTCGACCGCATGGCTCCCTCAATCCCACCCTCCTAAGATCGACGTGTGATCCTGCTTAACATGCTTAATATAAAACGCTTGAGAAAGCGGCGTCGCGGGCGATCGAGCGCTCGGAAAGCGAAGCCGATCAAGCGCTCAAACTGGCGTGAACTCCTCCCCAAGTTCGCCGATAAAAAAGTTAAAATATTATAAAAACGATCACCGGAATCCAGGCACCGAGGTTCCCGATCGACGGAACCAAGGACGACCGTTGAAGGGCCGCTGAGAACCGGGATCGGGATGGCGAATTACCCGCCGGCATCGCCCAATTCTTTCCGCTACCCGTTAGGGACCAGGCGCGACCACAAACGCGGGAACTCAAATGCGGATGTCTGCGCAGAAAGATTCTTCCTCACGCCCCGCAGAAATCCGACGAGGGTGTGAGAAAGAATTCTTCTGCCGATCTGATTTCCGAGTCTCCGTACGAATTCGTTCTCTAGGAAACGAGTCACCCGGGAGGGGGCAGCCGCCCGACCACGGCCCTGGAAGGGCCGATGAGAATAGCTCGGCGTTTCAACGCCGAGGAAGGTTCGTGATCATGCTTAAGTCCCGCAGGGACGGCTGAGATCGAGACGTTTAAAACGTCAGAGAGAAGCGGGCGCTCGGGCGATCCAACGTCGCGGGAGCTCAATCTCAACCGTCCCTATCGGGACTTTTGATCGCACCGCCTGTAACTCGGCGTTAAAACGCCGAGCTACTCTCGGTCGTCCCTTCGGGGCCGAGACAGGCCACCCGGCGCGTGAGCTCCAAAGCCGGGAGTCCCGCGGAAAAACTCTGTCTCGCACAATCCGACCAGAATAAGTAAAGCTCAAGTTGACGCCGGGCGGGTTTTGACTTTAAATCAGCTAATGCAGATTGAGAGTTTGAAGGTGTTTTGCGATTTGGCGGAGACGGAGAGTTTTACCAAAGCGGCTCAGATCAATAGTATTACGCAGTCCGCGGTCAGCCAGCAGATCAGTTCGTTGGAACGGCAGTTCAAGTCGCTGCTGATCGAGCGCAGCAAGAAGAAGTTTCGGCTGACCCGTGAAGGCGAACTCCTTTACGATTTTTGCAAGCAGATCATCCAGACCTACGACCTCCTGCATAGCCGACTGCAGGAGATCAAAGACATCATTTCCGGGAGCATCCGGGTGGCGACGATCTACAGCATCGGCTTGCACGACCTGCCGGTCCACCTGAAGAAATTCCTCAAGGCGTACCCGAGCGTCAACGTGCATGTCGAGTATCGGCGCTCCAATCAGGTTTATGACGATGTCCTTAGCAACGTCGTGGACCTCGGCCTCGTCGCCTATCCGGCCCGCGACACTAAGCTGGAAATCGTCCACTTGCGCAAAGACGCGCTGGTCGTGATCTGCCACCCGCAGCATCCGCTGGCCAAATCCAAGAGCGTGAAATTCAGCGCCCTCTCCGGCCAAAAATTCGTCGGGTTCGAGCCCGACATCCCGACCCGCAAAGCGATCGACAAGATTTTACGCGACCACAACGTCGTCGTGCAGAACGTGATGGAGTTCGACAACATTGAAACCGTCAAACGCGCCGTGGAGATCGACGCCGGGGTTTCGATCGTGCCCTACAGCACCGTGATGCAGGAACTGCAGAAACAGACCTTGGCGCAGGTGCCGTTCGAAGGGAGCGAGTATTTCCGACCGTTGGCCGCCATCTATAAGAAGAACAAGGTGCTCTCGCCCGCGATCAAGCAATTCCTCGCGATCCTCAAGGAAAGCGCGTAACGCCCGACCGCGCCTCCGCCGACCGCCTGCTCTCGAGCCGCGCGACGCCTGCCCCGCGGAAACCGATTCATTCCTCGATGTCTCAAATGCTCAAATCTTCGGGCGCGATGGGGATTGCCACGCTCTCGAGCCGCTTCCTCGGCCTGGCGCGAGAGATGGCGTACGCCCATTTCATGGGCACCGGCCCGGTGGCGAGCGCGTTCACGATGGCGTTCCTGATCCCGAACCTGTTCCGCCGCCTGCTCGGCGAAGGCGCGCTGACCGCGGCCTTCATCCCGATTTTCAAGGAAAAGGAGAAAACCGAAGGCGAGGCGGAGATGTGGCGCGCCGCCAACGCGGTCATCTCCGGATTGATCATCGCCGCCACGACGATCATCGCGCTGGCGATGGCCGGCATCACGCTCTGGCTGGCGTTCCGTCCGGTGAGCGGGGAAACGCGGTTGATGCTGCAGTTGCTCCGCTGGATGTTTCCCTACATGCTGCTGGTCTGCCTGGCGGCGGTGTTCATGGGCATCCTCAACGCGCGCGGATATTTCTTCATCCCCGCGATGGGCGCGACGATGCTGAACGTCGTGATGGTGGCGTCGGTGTTCCTGCTCGCGCCCCGGATGGGCTACGGCTTGGACCGGCAGATTTTTGGCCTGGCGATTGGCGTGTTGATCGCCGGCGTGGCGCAAGCGGCGTTTCAATGGCCCTCCATGCGGCGGGAAGGTTTTCGCTATCGCTGGGTCAGCCCTTGGGCGAACGAGACAGTGCGAGAAGTGCTCCACAAAATGGTGCCGGGGACCATCGGCGTCGCCGCGTTCCAGATCAACGTGATGATCACCTGGGGGGTCGCCTTCATGATCGACGCGCCGATCATCCCCGCCTTCAACTACGCGGTCCGCCTGATGGAACTCCCGCAAGGCGTCTTCGGCATTTCATTGGCCACGTATCTTTTGCCGACGCTCTCCGGGCTGGCCGCGGAAAAGAAGTTTCCCGAGTTCCGCGCGACGCTCCGGCAAGGTTTGCAACATCTGCTTTTCGCCAATTTCATCGCTTCGGCGCTGTTGGTCGCGCTCGCGCGGCCGATCATTCGCCTGCTTTTTGAGCGCGGCATATTCGACGCCTATTCGACCGATCAAACCGCGTGGGCGCTGGTCTGTCTCGGACCGGGGTTGGTCGCGTTCTCGGTGGTTAACAATCTGGCTCGCGCGTTCTACGCGTTGGGCGACACCAAGACGCCGATGAAGATCAGCCTGGTTTGCCTGGGCCTGAACTTGATCTTCGCGCTCTGGCTGATCGGTCCCTTTCGCCAGGGCGGCTTGGGCATCGCGAACACCATGAGCGCGGCGTTCAATGTCTATTTGCTCCTCTACGCGCTTCGGCGCAAATTGGGCCGGCTCGACCTCGAGGCGTTGCGACCGACCGTTTGGGGTCTGGCCGCGGCTGCCATCCTGGCGGGCGTGGTGGCGAGCCTGGCGAGTTACGGCTGGGAACGCCAGATCGGGCACCACAACTTGGTCACCCGGATGGGATCGGTTTTTGCGCCGATGATTCTCGCCACCGCCGCCTACTGGCTGGTCGCGTTGTGGTTGCGAATCCCGTCCGCGCAGGAGATTCTGGCGCTGCTGCGAAGTAAGCTGGGAGGACGTGAAAAATAGGCCCGCTCACGTAGGTCACTGAACTCACGACCTGGACCGCGACCGCCGGGAGCCCAGCCGTTGAACAACCACTTGGAACATTTGCTCCGGACGTTCTCTGGAGCAAGCGCTTATGCTCCCTCAATCGATGTGTTCACCACGTTGAATGAAGTCCCTGATCCATTTTTGATATTTTATCTTCAAGCGCGAATCGTCACGGAGCGCCGCTGCCTGCATCCTCTCAATCAGTTGTTGGTTGAAGGGCGTCAACTCTTGGGCGCCGATCAACCGTTGAATCAACGGAAGCGGAATCTCTCGTGCTTCGGCGTAAACGACAACGGATACCGGGGCCGTCAAATTCGGGTGCTCCCCCTGTCTCAGTTCACACGCGGGGTCTGAACCGTGGCGCCGAGTGGTAATGTTGACACAGAGGTACCATCCGCGCTGTTCACCGCTGGGCGCCAAGATCACGAACAAATGTTCGCCATTCGGCGGAGTTTGATAGAAAAAGCATCTCCCAACCATCATTCCGACGGCGCGCTGAATTCCTGACCGCGGTAGGTCGCCAACTCCTTGTCGAGGGACTCGCAGGCGGCGGCCTCTTCTTTGATCCGTTGGATCTCTTCAATCTTCCGTCCGCCCAACGCGAGAATTTGTTCAGCGACGATGGGAAGCTGACCTCCATCCGGATCAACCCACTCCGGCAGGCTGTGCGTCAATCGCGACAATTCCTTCCAATCGCTGCGGCCGTATCGGGAAAAGGTTTCGTTAAGAATCCCCAATTCCGCCAAGCTTAGCTCGTCACTCCCCGTTTTCTTAACCAACTCGACGTCATAACCGGTCGGCGGCGAGACTGAGTCAAACCAGGGCGCGTCGCCTTCGTCGATTGGTCCACCGCGAATCAAATTGAGAATGCGGCTCAACACGGGACCGTACGGTAGATTCACAAAGCGATCCCCGGTGATCGGGCGATCAAGCTGGATCAACGCCTCGCGGTCCGCGAGGTAGAGCAGTTTGACTAATTCCATGTAGTTGCGCCGCCCGCCCGAAAGCGTAAGCAAGGCTTCCGCCGCCTGCGCGGCCTTCTTCGCGTCAAATCGGAATCGAAGGGGCTGACGACTCGTTTCGCTCACATTGTCATTCTACACGGGGGCCACGCACGCGCGAGCATATTTGTGATTTCCGCGGCGGCGGCGCGACAACCTAATTTGCCATCCTTGACACGACCCCTTTCATTGGTATGCTTCGGCGCTCCGCAAAAAAGCGGAGGGCGCCGGGACTGGTTTCCTCGCCCGGGCTGGGCTCCCGAGACCGAAGTGATTTTATGAAACGTCAATATCAACCGTCGAAAGTCCGCCGTCGGCGGCAACACGGCTTTTTGAATCGAAATTCGACCAAGAGTGGCCGGGCCACCCTGGCCAACCGCCGCCGCGTCGGCCGCAAGCGCCTGACCCCGGTATAACCCGAGGCTGCCGCTATGGCCGCTGAACCGCTCCCTCTGCGGCTACCCGCGCGGTCGCGGTTGAAGCTCGGTCACGAATTCGCCCGGGTCAAAGTACAAGGCCGGCGAACGGTCTCCGGCTGCTTGATCGCCAATTGGCTCGAGCTGGCCGCGGGCGCCTCGCCTCGTCTGGGCGTGATCACGAGCAAAAAAGTGGGCAACGCCGTCCATCGCGCCCGCGCGCGCCGGCTCCTGCGCGAAACCTTTCGCCTGCACCAACACGATCTGGCCCAGCCGGTCAGCTTGGTGCTGGTCGCGCGGCCCTCCATCGCCCGGAAGGGCTTGGCCGCCGTCGAACGCGATTTTCTGGCCGCCCTGCGCCACGCCCGCCTGCTCCGAACCGAGTGAATCCCCTCTCGCATACCATTGTATTCGCGTTGCGGATCTATCGGTGGGTGATCTCGCCGGCCAAGACCCTCTTTTTCGGCCCGCTGGGACGCTGCCGCTTCACGCCCAGTTGCTCGCAATACGCGCTGACCGCCGTCCAGCGCTACGGCGCCGCTCGCGGCGGCTGGCTCGCCGCCCGTCGGTTGTGCCGCTGTCACCCTTGGGGCGATTGCGGGCATGACCCGGTTCCCACCGCCGAGGACCCCAATTTTTCTAACCTCCCCGAATTGACCGGCGAACACCGCGAGGCGCCCGGCCTCGCGCCGACCGGACGGCTGGCCGCCGGCCAATACTAGCACTTTCAATGGACCGCAAATCGATCGTCATCCTCATCATTTCGTTCATCCTGCTGATGCTTTGGTTTCCGCTCGTGAACCACTGGTATCCGCCGCCGCCGGTTCGTCCCGGTATGACTGGCGCCGCCGGGATGACCAATCGCCTCGGCACGAATAGCGCCTTCGCCGCCACGAATGGCGCCACCGCCGAGGCCCGCTTCCAAGCCGCGGCCCCGACGCTCTCGACGCTGAACCCGCACGCGCCCGAGGAACTGGTCGTCGTCGAGAATGATAACGCCCGCTACACCTTCACCTCCTACGGCGGCGGCATCAAACTCGTCGAACTGAAGCATTACGAGGAATCGGTCGATTGCAACCGTCGTCGCGAGGGCGGCGTGAAGAACTTCGCGACCTTGAATACGAAGGCCCCCATCCCGGCGCTGGCTCTGTTGGGTGACGAGGCGTTGTTGGGCGACGGCGTTTTTCAACTCACCAAGACCGCCAACGGCATCCACATGGAAAAGGCGCTGACGAACGGATTGACGATCGTCAAGGACGTACAGTTGAGCACGAACTATATGGTCAACGCCACGTTGCGCCTCGAGAATCGCTCGAACCAGCCGATCAAGGCGCCGCTTCAGGAGTGGGTGATCGGCACGGCGACGCCGATCGGCCCGAAGGACCTGGCGCTGACCATGGGCGCGCAATGGTACGACGGCTCACAGTCGCAACAGATTGGGAAGGGGCAGTTCACTGGCCGATCAGTGGGTTGCTCGGCCAGCACGCTGGTGCGCACCGAGTTCGTCGCGGGCGCGAGCAATGTCGTCTGGGCCGCCGTGAACAACCAATTCTTCACCATGATCGCCGTGCCGAAACAATCGGCGCCGATGATGATTACCCGGCATATCGACCTGCCGCCGCCGACGCCCGCCGAGCTCGCCGCCGACTCGAAGATTGTCGCCCGACCGTTCGGTTTTCAGGCCGCCCTGCTCTATCCCGAGCAAGCCTTGGCCCCGCACGACAAGATCGAACGGAACCTGGAAATCTACGTCGGGCCGAAGGAGTACAACACGCTGGCCCGCCTGGGCGCCAAATACGGAAACAACCTTGATCTGGTGATGAATTTTGGCGGGTTTTTCGGCTTCTTCGCCAAAGCGCTCCTGCTCTCGATGAATGGGTTGCACCTGCTCGGCCTGGCTTATGGCGCCGCGATCATCCTCATCACCGTCATCATCAAGCTGGTCTTCTGGCCGCTGACCCGCGCCAGCACCCGCTCGATGAAACGGATGTCGGCCCTGCAACCGCAGATGAAGGCCCTCCAGGAGAAGTACAAGGACGATCCGCGAAAGATGAATCAAAAGCTCATGGAGTTCATGAAGGAACACAAGGTCAGCCCGCTCGGCGGCTGCCTCCCGATGATGCTGCAGATTCCGGTCTTTTTCGGCTTCTACCGCATGTTGCAGAGCGCCATTGAACTTCGCGGCGCCAGTTTCCTCTGGGCGTGCGACTTGTCCCAGCCCGACACGATTTTTACCCTCCCCGGCCTGAACTTCCCGGTCAACCCGTTGCCCATGATCATGGGCGTCACGATGCTTTGGCAGGCTCGCCTCACCCCGCCCTCGCCCGGCATGGACCCCGTGCAGCAGAAGATCATGCGCTACATGCCGATGATGTTCATGGTCTTCCTCTATCGTTTTTCCGCAGGCTTGACGCTTTACTGGACGGTCCAGAATATGTTAACTATCGCCCAGATGAAACTGACCAAGGCCATCGATGAACCGGCCGCCCCAGGGGCCGCCAAGTCGGCCAAGGCGCCCGTGAAAAAGCTGCCGCCCGGTCGTTAGCGCCGCGCGCGACGCCCGTCGCGGCCCCGGTCAAATCGAGAACCATCTATGCCCGCCGAACCCAAAGCCAAACTGGAGCAGTTGCTTAAACTTTTGAGCTTCGACGCCGCCTCGGTCGAAGAGCATAAACTCGAAGACGGTCTGCTTTTGGAGATCAAGTGTGACGACTCCGGCCGCCTCATCGGCCGCCAGGGCCAGACGCTGAGCCAATTGCAGTATCTACTGAATCGGCTCCTCTTTCACGAAGACAAAACCGCCCCCAAAGTGACCGTCGATGTGGGCGCCTACCGCTCCCAAACCCGCGACGCCCTCGTCAAAAAAGCCCTCGAGGCCGCCGAAAAGGTGCGCCGCTGGGGCGACGTCGTCGAGCTTGAGCCGCTCAGCGCCTTCGACCGCCGCATCATCCACAACGCCCTCAAGGACGACCCCGCCATCGAGACCCACAGCGTCGAAGTCGAAGGCACCGACAAGAAGGCGATCCTGTTGCGACCGAAACATTAGTCGGTTCGCGTCGGGCAAGTTCGACCGGTCAACCGTCTGACGAACAGCCGGACCGGTCAAGCCATAATACAGCGAGAACAAGAGTTCTTGCTAAGAGTAATGAGTTTATCTGGGGCAATATCGATCGCTCTGACTGGGTTGTCGATTCTGGTAATCGCCGGAAATCTATTGCTCTCAGCACGTTGGTATTTATTCAAAAAGCGCGGGACGCTGGTTCCATTTATTGGGGGCATTGCCGGCATGATTGGATTCATATTCTGGCCAACGCCAGCGGTTCATCGCCTGTGGTGGTTGCCTTTGGTCGCGGACGTGGGCTGCGGCCCCTTGCTGATTTCACTCGTTCTCGAGTACTTTCGAAAGACGCGCGACTGAATCTGAGCAAAGGTGGACGCCACCGCGATCTTCGCCGAAGTCGGCATCAAGCCTCTGCAAGAAATTCGCGCCCAACGCCATCCTTCGGGCCGATTCGAAAGGGCGCAACTTTGAATTGTTGAGGTTTTTGGGCGGAATGGTCCAAAGCTTCCCGGCGGGCTGAAAGCCCGCCATGGGATAGGGATGGAGCGAAGCGAAATCCCAGGAAACAGTCCCCAATAAGAATCGTTCCGTCCTGTAAAGACGAGACCGCTTCGCTTCGCTCCGCAAGGCACGCCGTCAAAAACCGCAGCAACTCGAAGTTGCGCCCGCTTGGAAAGCACCCCTGGAACGAAGGTTGAACCCAAACCCAAAACGTCGTATGATAAACCCAGTGCCGCTAACCCTGGAACAAATCGTTGAGGAAACGCGCCAATGGCCACCGGAAAAGGTGGGCGAACTGGTCGGCCGTCTGACCGAGGACCTGCACGCCAGTGATCCGGAAATTGAAGCCGCCTGGAGAACCGAAATCGACCGGCGCCTTGAGGAAATCCAAACCGGCAAAGCGCAGGGCCTCCCGGCGGAGGAAGTATTTGAGAAAGCCAAGCGCATCCTCGGACGGTGAAGCGCGCCAAAGTCGTTGGCTTCATTCACGACTTGGAGTCGGCGCCGCCACCGCCCGTGCGTCATGCCGACGAGAAGACTTTTGCCGAGGCAACCCAGCGGACTTTGAGCTAACACGCCTACCTCATGCGGCAGCTCAGCCAATGAGTGGAGCGGTCTTCCTAACCGTCGAACAGGTGGAGACTCTGCATCGGTTGGCCTTGGAACAGCGCGGCGGTCAGGACGGAGTGCGCGACCTGGCCGCGTTTCATAGCGCCGTGACGCACCCGCAAAACGTCTGGTTTTATGCCCAGGGCGAGCCGGACTGGAACCATGGCGATCACGACGGCATTCGCGGTCCCATGCCAGTCGCGATTGACCGGCCTCGGCCTGATCATGCCGCAAGGCAAAGGACGCGAGGTGAGCTATGTCCTCCCGACCGCCTCCAAGGGATTGACCGACAATCGACCGACATAATCCTGAAATCGACCGATGAACCAGAAAGAGTTCTCGACCTATAATCAGCCGACGCCTCCGGGAAATCGACAGCCAGAGGCGGCAAATCATAGTCTGGCCCACCCGGCCCCCGTCGGTCCCACGCTCCTTTCTTTCCAGCCAGTTGACTGATGCGTTTTTGCGCAAATGCGAAAGCCTCCGCTCATAAACGATTCGACCGTCTTAGATAAGGGAATAGGCGTCATTATCGTGATGATCCTGTTGTTTTGGAACGCTTTTTTTTATCGGTCAGGCTATTTAGTGCGGTGCACCCTCCCATTCCCTGAGGCCGCAGATCGGGTGATTTATTTATTTTGTTTCGTGGTGGAGCTTCGCCGACTGATTAAGCGTTTTACTATCCTCACGGATTTTGCCTCTACGTTGCGGCTTGCCTTGGTAAGCATCGCGGCTTACGGCACTGTGCATGCTTGTCTACAAAAGAATGAACAGTTTTTACACGGTGTAGCGGATCGCTTTCGCTCAGACATCGACCTGAATCACTTGCAGGAATGGGCTGTGCCACTTATTCCGAAAATGACGACTCAAGTCGGTGATCTTGTCCACTTTCCGGACGGTAGTATTCACCGCCTTGGCAAAGAGGATCTGCTGTTCGGTAACGCCAATACCCTTCAATTTCCGTCAGACTACCTGCCAGCTGACGTTAAACGGCTAGGGTGTAGTCCTTATGTGACAGTTTTGATTGACGAACAATGTGTTCAACTTAGGTACAGCAATCTTTGGTATCTCAGGATTGGTCCAAACACGTTTCGATATTGTCATTCTAATAGCGTTTGGCCGTGCGTCGAAGTGAAGCCAGGCATGTACGTATCTTGGTAAAGAAGAGGCCCGCACAACCCGTTGGACATGGTTGCGAAGCACAGGGAAAATAGGGACGGCGAGCGCCGCGGACCCGCTGTACTGTGAAAAAAGACCGTTGCAAATATAGGTTTTCCTAGGAGACGAACCTCGATCGGGTTGCAGAGACCGTTGGTGAATTGACGACGGCGGTCAATCAGTTTCGAAAGAGGTTAACTGAAGGGATCAAACCAAAGGCTGAATCTAGTCGCCCGCGCCGAGACCTTGCCGCTGGGCCCGTGGCGTTTGACCGGCACGGGTTTCTACGTCACGCGAACCGCGGTTCGTGCTAAATTCGGGGTCTTAAGCGACGTCCGGTTTCGAGGTCGCACGGTTCCCGAACCGGGGGAGCCCGGGACGCAAATAGTCCAGAGTACGCTTTAAACCGCTGGCGGATGAAACGGAAGCGAAGAGGTTCTCCCTTCCGTCAGCGTTTTCTGATCGCTCTCCCGTTAGATGGGTGAGGTGATCGATTCACCCCTGGGGCTTTTCGCGGCCCAAAGCGGTGTCGCCGCTACGCTCTGCCACCGCACTCCAAAGTAGGCCCCGCGGCTCCCGTCGCGCCTTGGCTCGAATCATGGCGCTTCCCGGAACGGTCGGAAGCCCCTTACGGCAACTCCGTCGCGCCCATCAAGTAACGGTCGCACTCGCGCGCGGCGGCGCGGCCTTCGTTGATGGCCCAGACCACTAAGCTCTGGCCGCGACGGGCGTCGCCGGCGGCAAACACGCCTTTGAGATTCGTGGCGAAACGACCGTACTCGGCCTTGGCGTTGGAACGCGGGTCGCGTTCGATCTTGAGTTGTTCCAAAAGTTGGTCTTCGGGTCCGAGGAAACCCATCGCGAGCAACACCAGTTGCGCCGGGACGACCTTTTCGGTGCCGGCGACCTCTTTGGGGATGAAGCGGCCTTTGTCGTCCTTCTGCCAATGCACTTCGACGGTATGGACGGCCTTCACCTGGCCAAGCTCGTCACCTTCAAACTTCGTCGCCGTGGTCAGATAAACCCGGGGATCGCCGCCAAACGCCGCGGCGGCCTCTTCCTGGCCGTAGTCGAGCTTGTAGGTCTTCGGCCACTCGGGCCAGGGGTTGTCCGCGGCGCGCTGCAACGGCGGGCGCGGCAGAATTTCCACCTGCACCAGGCTCTTGCAACCGTGCCGCATCGAGGTGCCGACGCAATCGGTGCCGGTGTCACCGCCACCGATGACGACAACGTCCTTGCCGTCAGCGGAAATCAATTGGCCCTTGCCGTGGCCATCGAGGAGGCTCTTAGTGTTCGCGTGAAGGAACTCCATCGCGAAATGAACCCCCTTGAGCTTGCGCCCGTCGATGGGCAGGTCGCGCGGTTTGGTCGCGCCGGTGCAGAGCACCACGGCGTCAAAATCGGTCAGCAGTTTTTCCGCCGGATAATTCCGCCCCACTTCCGTGCCGGTGACGAATTCGACCCCTTCTTTCGCCATCAGGTCGATGCGGCGTTGCACGACCTTTTTGTCGAGTTTCATGTTCGGAATGCCGTACATGAGCAACCCGCCGATTCGGTCGGCCCGCTCGAAAACGGTGACCAGGTGGCCCGCGCGATTCAACTGCGCGGCCGCGCTCAATCCCGCCGGCCCGGACCCGATCACGGCGACCTTCTTGCCGGTGCGCTTGGCCGGCGCGTCGGCGTTCACCCAGCCTTCTTCAAAGCCCTTATCGATGATCGTGCACTCGATGTTCTTGATCGTGACGGGGGGCGAATGGATGCCGAGCACGCACGAGCCTTCGCACGGCGCGGGACAGACCCGACCGGTGAATTCGGGGAAATTGTTGGTCTTGTGCAGGCGGTCCAGCGCCTCGCGCCAAAGCCCGCGGTAAACCAAATCATTCCACTCGGGGATGAGATTGTTGACCGGGCAGCCCGACGCCATGCCGCTCAGCAGCGTGCCGGTATGGCAGAAGGGAATGCCGCAATCCATGCAGCGGGCGCCCTGCTCCTGGAGTTTCTTCTCCTCGAAATGGAGGTGAAATTCGTTCCAGTCGCGAATTCGTTCCGTCACGGAACGATCCTGCGGTAGTTCCCGCAGGTATTCGATAAATCCAGTTGGCTTGCCCATTGCGTTTTTTTACTGTGGCCCCGCCGCCTCGAATTCCGAGGCCGTTGCGGCCGGGCCGTTTCCGTCGGCTCTTTTCCAGCCGCCGGTCTTGGAGTGTGATTCATTATCACTCGCCAAGACCGATACAACCAAATTCTGCGTTTTTGACCAAATCCGTGGCCAAACCGGGGCGCCGACCGCCACTCAAGCCCCTTCCGCGCCGGTCGGGCGGAACGGAATCGCGTCAGTCCGCCGCGCGCTTAGCTCCCGCCAATACGCGAAACGTCGCGCGCGTTTTCCTCGAACGCCGCCATGACCGCCTCTTCGCCGCTCAATCCCGAGTCGGTGACCCGCTTGATCGCCTGGAGCATCCGCTTGTAGTCCTTCGGCATGACTTTGACGAATTTCGGCGTCACGTTGGCCCAATCCGCCAGCAAGGTGGCGGCGCGCTGGCTCCGCGTGTATTGCAGATGACGCTGAATCATCTGCCGCAATTCTTCGATCTCGGCCGGGTCATCGAGCGTTTCAAGGCCGACCATTTGCTGGTTGCAGCGGCGTTTGAAGTCGCCGGCTTCATCGAGCACGTAAGCGACGCCGCCCGACATGCCCGCGGCAAAATTCCTTCCCGTTGGCCCGAGAATCACCACTCGGCCGCCGGTCATGTATTCGCAGCCGTGATCGCCGACGGCTTCCACCACCGCGTTGACGCCGCTGTTGCGCACGCCAAAGCGCTCACCCGCCATGCCGCGAATGTAAGCCTCGCCGCCCGTCGCCCCGTAAAACGCGACGTTGCCGATGATGATGTTTTCCTCCGGCACAAAGGTCGAGCCGACCGGCGGATAAACGATGATCTTGCCACCCGAAAGCCCTTTGCCGACGTAATCGTTCGCGTCACCCTCGAGGCTGAACGTCATCCCCTTCGGCATGAACGCGCCAAAACTCTGCCCGGCCGACCCGGTGAATTGGATGCGTATGGTGTCATCGGCCAGCGCATCGACGCCGTGCCGCCGCGTGATTTCACTGCCGACGATCGTTCCGACCACGCGATTGACGTTCCGAATCCGGACGTCGCCCACGACCTTTTCCTTGCGCGCGATGGCTGGCTCGCACATGTCGAGCAGCACCGTGTTGTCCAGCGCCTTGTCGAGGCCGTGATCTTGCTGTATCTGGCAAAAACGCCCCACGTTCGGCCCGACGTCCGGCTGATAAAGAATCGTCGAAAAATCCAACCCGCGGAGTTTCCAGTGCTCGACCGCTTGTTTGGCCTCGAGACGATCGGTGCGCCCGACCATGTCGGTCAATTTGCGGAAGCCGAGCTGCGCCATCAATTCGCGCACTTCTTCGGCGATGAACCGCATGAAATTGACCGCGTGCGCCGGGTCGCCCGTAAATTTCTTCCGCAATTCCGGGTCCTGCGTCGCCACGCCCACCGGACAGGTGTTGAGATGGCAGACTCGCATCATGATGCAGCCGAGCGCCACCAAGGGCGCCGTCGCAAATCCGAACTCTTCGGCGCCGAGCATCGCGGCGATCACCACGTCGCGGCCGGTCTTCAATTGGCCGTCCGTCTCGACCGCGATGCGGCTGCGGAGGTTGTTCAAGACGAGCGTCTGGTGCGTCTCCGCCAAGCCCAATTCCCACGGGATGCCCGCGTGTTTGATGCTCGTCTGCGGCGACGCGCCGGTCCCGCCGTCGTAGCCGCTGATGAGGACCACGTCCGCGTGCGCCTTCGCCACGCCGGCGGCGATCGTCCCGACGCCAACCTCGGAGACCAGCTTGACGCTGATGCGCGCGTGGTGGTTCGCGTTCTTCAAGTCGTGAATCAACTCGGCCAAGTCTTCGATCGAGTAAATGTCATGGTGCGGCGGCGGTGAAATGAGGCCGACGCCCGGCGTGGCGTGGCGAACCTTGGCGATCCAGGGATAAACCTTGCCGCCCGGCAATTGACCGCCTTCACCCGGCTTGGCGCCCTGCGCCATCTTGATCTGCAATTCGCGCGCCTGGACGAGGTAGAGGCTCGTCACGCCGAACCGTCCCGAGGCGACCTGCTTGATCGCGCTGTTGCGCGAGTCACCATTCGGATCACGCACATAGCGCGCCGGGTCCTCGCCGCCCTCGCCGGTATTGCTCTTGCCGCCGATGCGGTTCATCGCGATGGCCAGACTCTCGTGCGCCTCTTTGCTGATTGATCCGTACGACATCGCGCCGGTCTTGAAGCGGGAAAGGATCGATTCGGCGGACTCGACTTCCTCGATCGGGATCGCCGTGCCCGGCTTGAAATCGAGCAGGCCGCGCAACGTGCAGTGCCGCTTGGTCTGGTCGTTGACCAGCCCCGAGTATTCCTTGAAAACCTTGTAATTCGCGGTGCGGCAGGCCTGTTGCAGCTTATGCACGGTCTGGGGATTGAACAGGTGATATTCTCCCTCATTCCGCCATTGATACTGGCCGCCCACGTCCAGGACATGGCCGTTCACCGGCCGCGCCGGGAAGGCGTGCTCATGCCGCAACAACACCTCACGCGCAAGCACGTCGAGACCGACGCCGCCGACTCGCGAAGGGGTCCAGGTGAAATAACGGTCGATCACCGAGCGATTCAAGCCGATCGCCTCGAAGATCTGCGCGCCGCGATAGCTTTGAATCGTCGAGATCCCCATCTTGGAAATCACTTTGACGACGCCCTTGACGGCGGCTTTCACGAAATTCTTGCAGGCGGCCTTATGCGTGATGTTCTTCAGCAGTCCCTGGCGAATCATGTCGTCGAGAGTCTCGAAGGCCAGATAAGGATTGATCGCGCCCGCGCCGTAGCCGATTAGCAGCGAGAAATGATGCACTTCACGCGGTTCACCCGTTTCGATCACCAGCCCGACCCGCGTGCGGGTGCCTTCCCGAATCATGTGGTGATGCAGGCCGGACACCGCCAGCAGCGCGGGAATCGGCGCGTGGTCGCGATCGACGCCGCGGTCCGAGAGAATGATGATGTTGATGCCGTCCTTGATCGCGGCCGTGGCGCGCGCGAAGAGCTCCTCCATCGCGTTCGCGAGCGCCGACTCGCCGCCGGAGGCTTTGAACAGAATCGGCAGCGTGATCGACTTGTAACCGCGCTCATCGATGTGGCGCAGTTTGGCCAATTCCTCATTCGTGAGGATCGGCGACTTCAATTCGATCAGGTGGCAGCTCTCCGGCTGCGGATCGAGCAGGTTGCGCTCGGAGCCGATCGTCGTCTCCGCCGAGGTCACGATTTCCTCGCGGATGCAATCGATCGGAGGATTGGTCACCTGCGCGAAGAGTTGCTTGAAATAATTGTAAAGCAGTTGGGTCTGGTCGGACAACACCGCCAGCGGGGTATCGGTCCCCATCGAACCGACCGCTTCGACGCCGTCGCGCGCCATCGGCGCCATCAGAATACGCAGATCCTCGAACGTATAGCCAAACGCCTGCTGCCGCTGCACCACCGTCTCGTGGCTCGGTTCCGGCAAGTGGTCGATCTCCGCCAGCCGGTCGAGTTCGAGCATCTGTTGCTCCAGCCATTGCCGGTAGGGATGCTCGGTCGAAATCTTATTCTTGATCTCTTCATCGCCCACGATGCGTCCCTCTTCCGTATCGATCAGAAACATGCGCCCAGGCTGGAGGCGCCCCTTCTGCAACACCCGCTCGGGAGCCACTTCCAACACGCCCGCCTCGGACGCCATGATCACGAGGTCATCCTTGGTGACGTAGTAACGCGACGGGCGGAGGCCGTTGCGGTCCAGGACGGCGCCGATGCGGACGCCATCCGTGAACGCGATCGACGCCGGGCCGTCCCACGGCTCCATGAGGCAGCTGTGGTATTCGTAAAACGCCTTCTTCTCGTCGCTCATCGACTCATGATTCGTCCACGGCTCGGGGATCATCATCATGACGGCGTGGGGCAGCGAACGGCCCGCCAGGACCATGAACTCGAGGCAATTGTCGAACATCGCCGAATCGCTGCCGTCGGTATTGATGATCGGCAGGAGTTTCTGCAAATCATCGCCAAACAGCTTCGAGTCGAACATCGCCTGCCGGGCGTGCATCCAATTGATGTTGCCGCGCAGCGTGTTGATCTCGCCGTTGTGCGCCATGTAGCGGTACGGATGGCTCCGCTCCCAACTCGGGAACGTGTTGGTGCTGAACCGGGAATGGACCAACGCCAGCGCGCTGTCCATCGCCGGATTGGCGAGGTCCGGGTAATAGCGGTCCACCTGCTCGGTCAGCAACATCCCTTTGTAAACGATCGTCTTGTGGGAAAGACTCGGCACGTAAAAGGCGTGCCCGCGGGCATCCTGCCCAAAGCGGATGGCGTGCTCCGCGCGTTTGCGGATCACATATAGCTTGCGTTCAAACGCCATCGGGTCGGCCAAATTGGCGCCGCGCCCGATAAAAATCTGGCGCACCACCGGCTCCGAGGCCTTCGCGGTATTGCCCAATGACGAATTATCCACCGGCACTGTGCGCCAGCCCAGAGCTTCCTGCCCCTCCTCGCGGATGACGGCTTCCAACTTCTGCTCGCAGTATTCCCGAGCCGCCGGGTCGCGCGGCAGATAAATCATCCCGACGCCATACTCTCCAGGCGCGGGCAGCTTCATGCCGGTCGCCGGGCAGACCTCGCGGAAAAACCGATCCGGCATCTGCATCAAAATGCCGGCGCCGTCACCGGTGTTGGCCTCGCAACCGCACGCGCCGCGGTGATCCAAATTCACCAGAATCTGCAGCGCCTGGCGAACGATCTCGTGGGACTTCTTGCCCTTGACGTTGACCACAAAGCCGACCCCACAGGAGTCGTGCTCGAATTGCGGGTCGTAAAGGCCTTGCTTCGGTGGCGGGCCGTCGGTTCTTGCGGGGCGGTTGTCGTTTTCGTTGCTCATCTTTTTTTCTCGCTGACACTCGATTCAGCGTTCTATTAAACTAAAATTGGCTACTCCTACTGAAAACCGTCCGGGCGCGCAAGAGAATTGGCAGAATATGTCGGCGGGAGTTCAAAAGGGGATTTCTGCGCGAGTT
>CAZFVY010000015.1:0-84678 GCA_964522665.1 uncultured Verrucomicrobiota bacterium
CTCTTAGCGATTCACGCAGCGGCGAAACTGTTCGGGATGAATCCAGTCGGTGATTTGCGAAAAGTTCAGTTTTTCAGCAGACATCGCGCGTTTGGCATCCCCGATGCCGCCGAGAATAACAAACGGAGCCTGAAGCGCTCGCATGCCTTTTCATTCGTATATCGTTACCGTTCTCTAACTTGCAACCAGCGCTCGTCTCGGTAACGGGATGAGAGTCGAGCCTCATTTCCATCGATTTTGCAGAAATCGACTTGCGCCGCTTAGGAGAATGCTCTACGGTGGCGCAAATCTGACTGAGGAAAACGCGGAACCGTCGCATGGATTTCGTGTTTGCCCATTGGCTGCACGATCCTGAGGATATTTCGAACCGACTGGTGCAGAGTGCTGCTTGGGCTGAAGTCAGACGTTTCAGGTGGGGCTAAGGGAGAAACCGCGTTCAACACGCAGACCTGATCGCTGCTTCGCATTTGGACGCCCGAGAGCGCGTTTGCCAGAGCAGTAAGCGAGTGGGACGGATATGCCGGATTGCCCAGTTAAACGGCACCAGACTAATGAATCAGAATCGCATGGAGTCCAGTTGTCAACGCCTCATCCGGGTTTGTCTCGTCGAAGACGATCACCTCTTCCGGTCTCAATTGGAGAGATGCGTTGCCCATGACAAGGGCATGAGGTGCGTCGGCTCGTTCGCGGATGGCGAAAGCGCCCTTCCGAACATCCTTCAAAGTCAGCCCGACGTGGTCGTGTTGGACTTCGGGCTTCCCGGCATGAAGGGTGACGATTGCATTTGCATCATTAGAGAGCGATGTCCAAGCGTTCGGACACTCGTTTTGAGCGGCCTCCCGGCTCACTCTGTCGTTTTCGATTGCCTTGAAGCTGGAGCGGATGGATTTCTGGATAAGGACGACTACCAGAACAATCGGTCGGATTTGCTTGGCGAAATCCGAGCCGTTTACCGAGGTCAGGCGCCCTTGTCAGCTCGCGCACGCAGGTTGGCGCTCGAAAAGATTAGGCGGCACCATCCGCACTCGCCGGCGTGGAAAAGCCTCACCGAACGAGAACGGGAAGTGGCCAGCCTCTTGGGGCAACGACTAAGCAACAAAGAAATCGCCCAACAGCTGGAGATAAGCCCTTCGACTGTAAAGAGTCACGTAAAACGCATCTTTGAAAGGCTCGACACCCACGACCGACACGACATCGAGTTTCGGAAATGGCATATCCAATGACCTCAAGCCGCGAGCAACGGACGAAAAAGCGGTCGAATGCCCAATGCTTGGACGCCGCATGGAGACAAAGGCCTCGCGTCGCCAAAAACGACACTGCATCTTTCCTGCGAAACGCATCCCCCATCATGGGGGATAGGCAAACCGCGCCGGTTATGGGAGAGTGGCCCCCGGCAATCCACTGGTCATGATGAAGGCAAGAACGTGGGTCCGCGAGGCAGGCGGCGTCCGAAAATTAAGCAATAATCTGGCCGCAAGGTTGGGATCGTCGCGTCTATTAGACGAAGCAAAAACCCGAAGTGAACGGAAGCATTTTACGAATTCCGAAGGCAGTAACATTATAGTCAGCTAGGACACAATTGATAGTATCCCCGCTATGCAGCGTGCACAATCCATGGTAACGCAAAAGCTCCTGGCAGGCCCTTTCATACAACGATGGCGTTCCAATTCGCGCATCGCGAGCCACGACTCGGCCAAATATGCAAGGGTACCTCGATTTCCCGAGCTTTTCGCTTCGCTCGTTTTACTAATCTTGAATTTCGAGCCGGCCTATGGTCAGTATTCTTTCGGCCAGCAGGGTGAGCCGGTTAAAATCGAAGGTACTTATCTCTATATTCGTGATAATGGAGCCCCGCGAACGACGAATACCTATCGCTTCGAGGCCGTGGCGACCGGTTCCGAGTGGCAGATCGCAGTGACGAACGCGAACGAGCCAAGAGAGTGGAGCATCGTCCGATCTGATGGAGTCGATATTCGCACGATTGGGACCGATGGGGCCAACAGTTACAAGCCGTTTGGTTATGCATTTGCCGGGCAGCGATTCTTGCCCGACGGCGCCCTTGATGGCGTGAAGCCGTTTTTTCCTTGGATGGCGCTTCACCTGACGCCACAAATGATCAAGGAGATTCAAGCGAATCCCCGTGACATGGCGGCGCCGTGGGGCCAGAGGCACAATGTAGTTGATTATGGCCTGAAATGGAACGTGGCCTACTCTGCGGATGAAAACGCCATTGAGCGCATCGACGCTGTGCGCGATTCTTCGTTGGACTTGAAAACTCAAGAGGAAGAACTCCGTCGAACGGCGGTCAATTATCCGTTCGAATCCTTTCAACGCGAACATAGGCTAAACTCGTTGGAAAGACGCGCGGAAATCCCGAACGGATTTGTCCGTGCGACTTACGAATGCAAGGCTGTGATAGAAACCAACGGCTGGGTTATTCCGACCGAGGCGAGTTTCGCTTCGTACTGGCCAAACTTCCAACATCCGGAGACTCCAATAAGATTACAATATCAAATGGAACTGCATGTAGAAACAATCTTGTTTTCGCGATTCGCCACTGTCCCTGAACTCATTTCACCTGGTAAGACAATCGTCCTCGACTATCGTTACGAGGGAACAAACGCCCGCACCAAATTTAATTATGCGCGCTACGAAATTCCCCTCGGTCAGGCGTTTCCGGGTGGCAACGACGCGACGCTCTTAAAGCAACGAGACGACTGGCTGAAGCACGGGCCATCCTATGATGTTCTTGGCCGCAAGCGGTTTACGATTTTAATCGGAATGCTGGTGGTTGCTGGCTTTCCTCTGGCGTTCTGGTTAATAAGCAGATATCAACAAACAAGAAACGAAACAAAGTCAGCAGTAAAAATCATATGAAGAACAGGTTAATACTTGGTTTGATAATGTTAACGCTGACCAGTTACACAGCCTTCGCCCACATGTACCAGAATCTGTCGAAGTGCGGCAGCGACTGCAGTGGGACCTGCGTGTATAGCGACAGCGCCGGGGACTCCGATCATACCGCGAACTGCATTCAGAAATCCGGCGGCGGATGTGACTGCTAACTGAGGCCGAGTGGATTTGTTCCGCTGCTGCGCCCGATACAGTCGGGTCGCAGCAGCGGCGAAGTCTTGAAGCGCTGTTGAAACAGCGCGGAGCACCCAATGAGCAAAAGCTAAATCTGTGCGCAACGGTGACGCTATCGCTGTCGCAAAAATGTGTGAGTAAAAAAGTTATCGATTGGTTTGTCCTCTCCTCAGGGCTATTGTTCTTCGTGACCGGGATCGCGAAAATATTTAGCGCTTTTGGAGGCATGCCGGTTATCGACACGTTTGATCCGCTTTTATCTACGACATTTCGGCGAATCTTTATAGGCGCTGGGGTGGTCGAGCTTTGCATTTCTGGAATTTGTCTTTTTGGCGGCAATCGAAACCTTCAGGTTCGTTTGATTGCCATATTAGCGACTGAATTCTTGTTGTACCGGATTGGGCTGTTGTGGCTGGGCTATCACCGGCTGTGTCCTTGTTTAGGTAACTTGTCGGATGCGCTGGGAATTTCACCGGAATCGGCGGATAGTCTGATGAAGATCATCCTCGGGTACCTTGTAATCGGAGGTTATGTGACGTGTGTTTGGTCAACGGTCACCCGGCAAAAAGCGATGGCGCCGTTGGACCGAGATCTGACCGCGCTTTCTACCGCTCAGGTGCACTCGAGCGGGCCCTCACAATAGAAAGCGTGCGAAAAACCGAGTCGCCGGAGTCGATCGGGGCGTGGGCGACGATCATAATCCTCGTTAGCAAGGTAGGCTGCGTCCTTGTAGTGGCGGTCTCTTTTCTCTTCGCGTTCGATTCCGCCCAGTTTGCCCAATGCGTCCATTGGCCGACTTCCGCCACGGGTCCCACCATGGAAAGCCGGCTTGCGACTTGGGACAGCGCGGATTATTTGGCCCTCAGCCAAGGGGGCTACCACCGGGACTCGGCCTTGTGCGCGTTTTATCCGCTTTGGCCTCTGATGATGCGCGAGTGCGCGAGGTTGTCGTTCGGCCATCCCCTGATTGCCGGATACATGCTGGCGAACGTGCTCTCCTTTATTGCCCTGTGGCTTTTCCATCAGTTGGTAGCCTCCCATTACGGAGAGCGCATGAGCCGCAACGCCCTGATCCTGATGCTCGCGTTTCCCGGGGCGCTCTTTTTTAATTTCATTTACACCGAGTCTCTTTTCCTTGCGCTGGTGTTGGCGTGGTTTTGGTTTATCGAACGGGAGCGGTATGCCTGGCCAGCCCTTTTGGGCTTTGTGCTTCCTTTAACGCGGGCAGTGGGGGTCTTTATCCTGGTGCCGCTGGTTTGGAATGTGTACGAGAAAAAGAAGCCGCTCAGATATTGGCTGCTGCTGCTAACCCCCCTTGCCGGTTATTCGGCCTACTTTCTCATGATGCGGATATGGACGGGAAACCCATTTGAGGGTTTTGCAGCCCAGAAATACTACCCTAATTCGCCGTCGATCTCAAATATGTATGCCTGGCACGCGTTGGCAAAGGCCGCTGTTGGTGTCGATTCCGTGGATGGGATGACCGACTCGATTTTGGACCGAGCATGTTTTTTGTTGTTTCTGGTGACCCTTCCGTTCATTTACAAGCTAAATAAGACGTGGTTCTGGTATGCGTTACCAACTGGGCTGGTCCCGGCCCTGACCAGCTATTTTATGTCGTATCGCCGCTATACCATCGTCTGTTTTCCGATTTTCATAGTATTGGCGCAATGGCTGGCGAAAAGTGGATCACGATGGCTTTTCTGGTATTACGTGATTATGTTCGGCGCGCTCCAAGTGTGGGCCATCACTCAATTTGTCAATTTCAAGTGGGCCGGTTGACTGCATAGCGAAGCTTTGAGGTGTTTATCGCGAGCTGGCCTTTGGAATTGCGGACAATGAGAAGGAGCGTGTTTGGGGGAGGCTGCTGATGCATTGACCTTGTTGTGTCGGGGCATTTCCCATGTTGATCCGATTCGAGCGTGGTCAATCATGCAACCCAGTTGAAATTAATGTATCGGAGCAAAAACCAGACTTGAACCGCCGCCATGAGGGTGAGGACGGCCCAAAGCCAGGGGCGCCGTTCCGGACCCGCCAGAATGGTTCCGTAGAGTATAAAAAGCGGGAAACACATCATGAGATTCCGGGTGTATGAGAGGAACCAGGATGAGAGCGCCGGAATTACGCCCACAAGGCACGCGTACACGAAATAAACCGGGTTGAGCCGGTAGATGCGGTAAAGCGACCCGATTAACAACAGAAAAAGGCCGCGATCGATGGCCGAGTCCTGCATTCCGTGGAGACTTAACGGCCTGAAGAGCGCAAGGAGGAAGCTGGGTAGATCGAAGATGTGAGCGATCGACGGCTGGTTGGGAAAAAACTCCTGCGCCTGAAAGCCCTCGAAAGCGTTTCCGGTGGCGCAATACATCGTGAAAAAATAACAGCCATAACCCAGAGCCGGGCCATAAAATGCCAGATAGGTGTTGGGCGATTTCCTCTTGTGCCAAGCGTAGTAGAGGAGCGGAAATAGGCAGAAGAGTCCAACGGCTTTGGTCAGCGGTAGAAAAAAACCGACCACGGCCGCCCTAAAAAACTGGTCCCGGAAGAGAAAAAGAAAGAACACGATGGAGAGAAAAAGAAAGAGCGATTCCGTATAGATCAAGGAGAAGTACAACGCCGCTGGATAGGCCACCAGCAAGGCCAGGGACGCATCGGCTGTCCGCTGACCGTGATGCGCTTCGACAAAATAGTGAAAGAGTAAGAACGCGGCTATCGAGAGAGCATTTGCAAGGATCAGACCCGTCCCGAAATGATCGTGGATTGTGAGCCAAGCAAAGCCTCGGATCAGGTAGGGCCATAACGGATAAAACGCGCAGGAAGGACTACCCCGCTCGTAGCCGATCTCGCTTATTAAGAGGTAATGTGCGCCGTCCCAGGTGGCGAAATGGGTCGCCAGTGTCGGCGGTTGGTCCCGTGGCCAGTGCAGATCGTTTTTGTATTCGCGGAGATTGAACGCCGGGAACAATTCGATTGCCGTGATGGCGACACCAAAGAAAACGAGTTTGGAGGCCAGCACCAGCCAAAAGAGCTTCCTCCGACTCGGCCCCCAGAATCGAGGGGAAGCCGTGTCCCCATTGTCAATCATGGGTTTGAATAGGGTCGTTCCCATGCCGCGTGCGGTACCTGTGCGTCGAGCGTTCGGCCCGCTAGTTCTTACTGTCCCCTCCACGTACCGTGCTGTTGCATCCACAGCACGTCCTGATTCCCCGGCATGACGGTGTCGTCCCGGGGAGGCTTTTGCGTTCGAGGGTCAGTCCAACGGTGCAATTCCGCATGCCCGTCCGCGAATGCCAGATTCGCGGCGCCTTGATGCGCGGTGCTTGGTTTGTCGCGCAGCAGCCAAGCACCGGGATCTTGCGCGTTGAAGTCCAACTGCATAGCGAAGCTCGCGTCATTGATCGTATCGATGCGCTCATCGACGAATACGAGTGCGCTGGCTGGTGAAGGATCAACGATTTGAGCCAACTTGCGATAACAAAGCGCTCCCGGAATGTTCGTCAAAGCGCCCATGAAGCAGTTCAGCGATACCGTCCTGACGCGGGGTAGGGTGACACCCACAGCGAAAGGATCCTTAGCAACCGGACAACGCCACAGGCCGGGCGTTTTGAGGTACGGTCCGAGCAGGCTTCGCTGTAAATAGAGAATGTTCGTGCAGTCAGGCCCGGGCAGTCCCAACCAACCTTCGACCCACGTCTGGCCCAAAGGCACATTCTGGCCATCCCGGTTGGGCAGAACGCCGTCCTCGTTGTCTCCCGCGTAAAGCTCAAACCCTACACCGAACTGCTTCAGGTTGGACAAGCAGGCTACTCTTTGGGCTTTGGCTTTGGCCTTGGCTAGCGCTGGCAGCAGCAGTGACGCGAGAATGCCAATGACCGCGACCACCACCAGTAGCTCGATCAGCGTAAAGCCTCCGTGGCGATGCCTGACGTGTTTTGCCTCTCGTTGGCGCACAAGTTCGCTATTGAAGCCAAAAGCCACGAGATGAGATGTCATAATTTCCGTCGCGGGCACAATCTGGAAAAAAACAGCCATCCATTGCATCGCGGCAAAAGCTGAGCGCCCCGCGCGAGGTTCGGGCAATCAGCGATGCGACGGTCGAACTATTCTGCTTATCCGCGATAGGCACGAATCCAGATCTTCCGCGCGCCGTCGTGCGCGACTTTGGACCCGGCGAGGACAGCAAGGTCGTAGGAATATTTCCAACCGGACAACGCGATTGCTCAACCGAGATGAACCGATTACCTACCATGAGGCCAGCGTAGGGCAAGCGACCTCGCCAAGTCAAGGCGAAAGTCGCGCCTTAATTCGGTGTTTCGGCATGGGCGTGACTCCTAATTGGTGTCATTTATCGGGTTGGAAGTATCCGCCACGGGGAATGCCACGCCACCCTGACCCGTTCACTCCCTGCCGGAGTTGGCGCAACCGAGGCCGCCTTGATGCAACAGGCACCCAGCGCGGTGCCGCCAAGCAACAACTACGCCCATCCGGTGTCAGGCCACCCAAAAGAAATGCCGCCAGGGTATTGAGGGGTTATACGCACGAAAAAAAAATGTTAGGACAATTTGCTTTTTGGCGTCAGAACCACGCCCTCTGGGACCCGTCGAGAACCATTTAGTACGAAAAACGAAGCTCAAAGTACTTGTAAGTTCGGCCAGATCGCGATAAATACTCTTTATCGTGAATGCGAGCGCCCTTGGTTTGTTGATATATTTTTAATGTTCGCGAATCGGAATGCTGAGGCGGGGCGGCGGGAGTAGCGCCAAGGTTCTGTTTAACTACGCCAAATTGCCAATTCAGACGACGTTCCGGTGGCCGCCGGCTTCGTTCATCACTGAGGCAAATGAATCGTTGAGCAGGGGTATCAATAACGAGTTCGACGCTTGATTCTGGGAGCGGTTGCTCGGGTTCGGCAATAGCGCACGCTGTAGAACCCCTAACACATTGAAATCAATTCTCATCCAAGCAGTCCAAACAACCCGATTCCAGCAGTTTGCAAAATTCTGTTTGGTGGGAGCCAGCGGCCTTGTCGTAGACATGGTGGTGCTGCACTGCCTGGTGAAATGGCTGGGATGGAATGTGATCTTGGGGAAAGCTTGTTCTTCGGAAATGGCCATGCTGAGCAACTTCTTCCTGAATGAGAGTTGGACGTTTCGCAGTTTCGGCCGGGATGTGGTCAGCGGATCGAATCTGCTTCTGCGCCTGCTGAGATTCCAAGTCATCTGCGGCGCCGGGATCGCGCTGGCGATGGTGCTTCTTAACCTTTTCTACCGCTATTTAGGCGTGAATCTATACGCGGCCAATCTACTTGCCATCCTGCTCGTGACGTTCTGGAATTTCTGGATGAACGCGCTCTTCAATTGGGGTGGAGATCGGAAAAGTAAAGGCTCGGCGGCTCTGCAAAACCCTCCGCCGGTCGCGGTTAGGCGCGCGGAAGATCCTTAGCAATGGCCTTCGCCCGCACGCGGAAGTGCTGTTAATTCACGGTCACGATCCCAAGGCTTCGACCCAAGTAAAAGCTTGATGGAACCTATTCGGCAATGCTTCACTAAAGTCTCTGGGGCGGTGTGGGCGAGCCTGCTCCTTTGGTCTGTTCTTTTGATTACGATTTGGCTCTGTTTCCCCAAGCGGGTCGGCGACGCATACTGGCTCGACAATGGCCGACGCGTGGCGACCGTACTGCCTTGGTGCGAGCCGGAAAAGTTTGAGGCGAAACAGTTTGAGGCGGAGTTAATTGCGCCGGCGAAGACGCTTTCGGTGCGCGCGGACTGCGGCATCGAACGGCTGGAGGTGGATGGACGGACGATTCTCACGAGTCAGCGGCAATCCGGCCTTCGCCGCGGCTATCGATTCTTGCCTCTGCCGGACGCACTGGGGCCGGGCAAGCACACCCTGCGGTTCACTCTCGGCGACTCGCAGAGCGAACCGTGGTTCGACATTGCGGAGGCGCACGGCGTTAGTTGGCGCAAAGCACTGATCCTTTGGCTCTTGGGAGTCGGCGCATTTGCATTGGCGCGGCGGTGTGGTTATCCGGTCTGGGTTGGCTGGCCACTTGCCCTGGCAGGTTTGCTAGCCGTCCAATATGTGGAAGTAACGACACCCTGGGTGAGGCAGCACGACGTCGAAGGCCACCGCGAGTATGTGCAGCATCTTGTCACCAAAAGGACACTTCCCGCGATAAGGCAAGGATGGGAGACGTGGCAGCCTCCACTTTATTACTGCGGTGCGGCGGTCTGGCAATGGCTTTTTTCGGCTTGGTCGCACGGTGATCCATTCCGGTCAGTTCAGTTTCTCAGCGCGGTTCTTTACCTGGCTACCATCGCATCAGCGCTCGTCGCTCTGCGCTATCTCAAACTCGACGGCGGCCAAGCGGTCGCCGCCTTGAGCATACTGGCGTTGCTTCCGGGAAATCTCTTCTTCGCGGCTCGGATCAATAACGATGCGCTGCTGCCGCTCCTTGGCGGGGGGATCATGTTAGCGACGACTGGGGTGTTTCGCTCATCCGAGCGCCGGTGGTTGTGGCTGCTGGTTCCGTCGCTCGCGGCGATCCTAGCGACCAAAGGGTCGTCCCTCGCCATAGTTGGGGGCGCGCTGCTGATGGTGTTCTGGGACGGAAAGCGCCGATTGGGCTGGCGCGCGGCGGCGTGGCGAACTTATTTTATTGGCCTACCGGCTGGGCTTTGGCAGGTTTTCTGGTGGGTCCGCACCGCAATGCAGACCGGTGACCCGCTTTACGTCAACGCCGCGCTTCCCGAAAACTTGCGGGTTCTCAGTCCCGCGTGGCGAAGGCTGCTTTCATTTGACTTCGCGGCGCTCACCAGCGGGCAGTTTTACTACGACCAAGCCATGCGCCAATCCTATCCCACTGCCTTGACGGTGAGCCTGCTTTACGGCGAATACGGCATGGATGACTACGGATTCGAGTGGTCATTACTGCTGCGCCTCGGTTGCTTGGGAATGCTTCTGGTCCTCTTAGTTGGCGCCGTGATTCGACCGCGAGCTGGATTGGAAGCGGCTTGGGTGGTGGCTCTGTGCCTAGTTGTTTGTCAGACGGCGCTTACGGTTCTTTACGCGGTCCAATTCCCTTATGCCTGCAATCAGAACATGCGCTTCTTCGCGCAGGCGTTTGTGCCGTTTTCGCTGCTTTTCGGGCTGGGTTCGGGCCATCTTTTGCGACGCGCAGGGTGGATTGGGCGGGGTGCTTTCGCTGCGATGGTAGCGACTTTCCTAATAGGCCTAGGTGACTTCTATCGGCGGATCTTGTTCTGAAACCCGCAACGGGGTCCGGAACCTGGGTTCCGTGGGTTAACGGGCTCTATCAGGATGAGAACAAAGTTCAACGCGCGACAATCGTAGACCGTGGCGAATATGAGCGATCGCTGCTCGGCGTCCGTTGAAATGGCGTCCCACAAAACGGTCCGCCGCTTGCGCTATCCGACCCTCAAGTTGGCCGGATTTCATCAGCCGATCCGTCGCTGGAGTCGACCGCCGGCGCGCGCACCCGTTCATTTCGCCGGCTGTCCTGATTTCAACGCCTGCGCGAGTTTATTTAGCATGTCTTTTTCTCGTTGCTTTCGTTCGCTGTCGGAGAGCCCGGACGCGCCGAGGCGGATTTTGACAGCGACAGTCTGAAAATAGGGTGAAATTGGCAATTTGAAATTGTTGTCTTCTTCGGTTTCCGTCTTGTTCCCTGTTCGCTGATCCAGCTCTTGTTCTCTTCTTTTTCCTTCTTGTTCGCCGGTGGATTTTCTTCCGGCTTGTGCTCGCCCCGGCGGGCGTTAAGCGGGGATGGTTTTCCACCCGATGAAGCCGCCCTCAATTCGCTGCAAGTGCCTGTGCTGTAAGAAGCTTTTTGTTCCCGATTACCGCAATCAAGGCCGCCAAAAATACTGTGCTGCCCCCGGGCTGCCAAGCCGCCGGCAAGCAGGCCAGTCAGCAGCGCTGGTTGAGCCTGCCCGACAACCGCGACTATTTCCGCGGCCCGGAGAATGTGAAGCGGGTGCCGGAGTGGCGGGCGGAGCATCCGGGCTACTGGAAACGGCGGCCCCGCAAGGCGCGCCGTACGTTACAAGAGATCTGCTTGGCGCAAGATGCTCGTCATGAACCACTTGTCCCGCCGACTGCGTCGCAGGACTCTCGGCTTGCGTTACAAGATCTCTGCGAGGTCAAAACTCCTTTGTTAGTGGGCCTGATCGCGCAATTTACCGACACCGCGTTACAAGAGGACATCGTCACTTACACCCGGCGTTTGATAGCCAGAGGTCAGGACATTCTGGATCAACCCTCCAGAAGACTTGTGAAAGGAAACCTGGTTTATGATGCAAAAGAAAATCCTGCGCCCGGAACGCCTGCGGCAGGTGCCGGCGCAGTTTAGTTGGATCGATCAACGGCTGGTGCGCGAGAACTGCTTGCGCCACGGCGAGCCGGTCGCCTGGGCTCTCTACCTGGCGCTGGTCATCGTCGCCGATGCCCAGGGACTCAGCGACTACTCCGAAGCCACCTTGAGCCGCTTGCTCAAATTGGACCTCCTTCAGTTGGCCCAAGCTCGCCCGCAGTTGGTCACCGCCGATTTGCTGGCTTACCACAAACCGCTCTATCAGGTCTTGGCGTTGCCGTCGGCTCAGGCAGCGCCTTCCAGCCAGCGTTCCGGCCAGACTTTGAGTGTGGGCGACATTTTACGGCGTGCGGCGCAAGGAGCCGCGGTATGATCGATTATCCAACCTTCCATGAGATTCGGCGGCTGCGCGATGAGGAACACCTGTCCCTGGCGCAGATCGCGCAGGCGCTATCCCTGGATGAACGCACGGTCAGCAAATGGATCGACGTGGAAAAATATCAGCCGCGCAAAACCGGCAAACGTCCGAGCAAGCTCGATCCGTTCAAAGGCGCCATCGTGCGACTTTTGGCCCAGCATCCTTATACCGCCCAACAACTGCTCCAACGCTTGAAGGAGGGCGGTTACGACGGCGGCTATGGGATCCTCAAGGCGTTTGTCCAGCACGTGCGCCCGTCCGCCGCGCTGGCGTTCCTCACCCTCCATTTTGCTCCCGGCCAGTCGGACCAGGTGGATTGGGGCAGCGCCGGCGCTCTTTCCGTCGGCCACACGCGCCGCCAGCTTTCCTTCTTCGTCATGGTGCTCTGCTACAGCCGCCAGCTCTTCGTCGAGTTCACCCTGGCGCAAACGCAGAAACACTTCCTGGCCTGCCATCAGCATGCCTTCGAGTATTTTAATGGGGTCACCTCCGAAGTCATGGTGGACAACTGTAAAACGGCGGTCCTCTCCCATCCCTACGGTCAACCGGCGGTGCCGAATCCGCGTTACCTGGATTTTGCCCGGCACTATGGATTTACGATCAAAGCCTGTGGCCCCAAAAAGCCGCATGAAAAAGGGCGCGTGGAAAAAGCCGTGCATTACGTCAAACAGAACTTCCTGGCTGGCCTGCAACTGTCCAGTCTGGAGGCCATCAATGCCGCGGCCCGTCGATGGATGGACGAAGTGGCCAACGTCCGCGTACATGGGCAAACGCACCAAACGCCCCAGGAACTCTTCGTGGCCGAACAACCCTCGTTGCAATCTTTGACCGTCAAGCCGTATGAGCCGGCGACCTTGGAAACCGTGCTGACCAGCCAGCGGCGCCGGTTCACCTTCGACACCAATCGCTACTCGGTGCCTCCGGCTTATGCCGGCAAAACCCTCGCGCTCAAAGTCTATCCGGCTCGCTTGGTTTTGTATTTTCAGGATCGCGTCGTCACCGAGCATCCCCGCAGCTATGACCGGCGTCGGGATTTTGAAAAACCCGAGCACGTTGAGGAACTGCAGGCCCAGCGCCGGCAGGCGCGTCAGCAACAAATGCTGACCCGCTTCCTTGCGCTCTCTTCCAGGGCGCGGGAGTATTACCAGCGGCTGGAGGAAAAACGGGGCAACCTCCGTCATCACGTCCAGAAGATCGTGGCCTTGAGCGAAATCTATGGCGCGGAAAAAGTCCAACGCGCCTTGGAAGACGCCTGGGCTTATCAAGCCTTCAGTTGCGAATACATCGCCAATCTCCTGGAACAACGCGAACGGCCGGTGATCCAGCCCGACGCTCTGCACCTGACCCGCCAGCAGGATTTGCTGGACCTGGACCTGCCCGCGCCCGACCTCTCGCTCTATGACTCGGAGGAAGGAGGTGTGCCATGAACGCCACTGAAACAGAGTTGGCCCAACAGTTGGCGGCGCTCAAATTGGTCGCCGTGGCCGAGCAGTATGCGGCGCTGGCCACCGAGGCCGCGCAGAAACAATGGTCCCACGTCGATTATCTGGCCCGGCTGATCGACGGCGAAGCCCAGCGCTGCCAACAACTGGCCATTGAGCGCCGCATCGCCGAAGCCCGCTTCCCCTGCCTCAAAACCCTCGACCAGTTTGACTGGAACTGGCCCAAGAAAATCAACCGCACCCAGGTGCAAAACCTCTTTCGCCTGGCCTTCCTCAAAGACAAAACCAACATCATTTTGCTGGGCGGCGTCGGTTTGGGTAAGACGCACTTGGCCACCGCCCTGGCCCATGAAGCCTGCCTGCGCGGACACTCAGTTCTGTTCACCACCGCCGTGGACATCATCAACTCGCTCACGGCGGCGCAAACCGTTGGCCGCCTCAAACACGAACTCAAGCGTTACCTCAAACCGACCATTCTGGCGGTCGACGAATTGGGTTATCTGCCCATCGACAAAACGGGCGCGGACATGCTCTTCCAGGTCATCAGCCAGCGTTATGAGCGCGGCTCCATCCTCCTGACCACCAACCAGCCCTACAAACACTGGCCCGAAACCTTCAACAACGACAGCACCCTGACCAGCGCCGTGCTGGACCGCCTCTTGCACCACGCCGAAACCGTGATCATCGAGGTCAAGAGCTACCGCATGAAGGATCAGATCGAAACACCCTGACGTGGACGTTCAGCAACGCCCCGCCAACAGCCCGGGATTGAATCCTACACGCAAGCGGCGCGATCGCCCGAGCAAAGGCAAGGACTTCATTCTTGTCCCCAATATTTTCCTGTATACCACGCGGGCCGGTCTGAATCCGGCCCAAAGAACTGCCAATCATCTAGCGTGTCAATAAACAATTTACGCTTGTAGTTGCTGTAGCCCGAGCCAAGCACCGAAATGTAGTAATCCTCGCTCTGCCACTTAGAGACGAGTTCGACGAGCGAGGAAGGCTGGTCCAATACTGAAATAATCGTGCCGATGCGGCGGCCGAAGTGATGCACAAAGCCAATGCCCTCAACCCGGCTGTCGGGCCGTGTCGTGGCCGTAAATGGTGACGTGAACCGAATACCGAGGTCGTGCGCGGCCTGCCGCCATGCTTCAACCACCCTGGACTCAATCTCGGTCATCACGCGCGATAAGACCTTTATACAAGCAATCATTCGCGCATCGGAAGACCAAAATCCAGCCACTCGAAGCCGCCAGGCAGACGGGTGGCGGTCGTCCGATCCGCCTGCATTTTCAAATTGCCGTTGTCACCGCATTTTCAAACCGCCGCTAACAGCCCGGAATGTAGTTAGCTTTGTGGACGGGCACGTTAGTTACATCAGAATCTTCTGGAACCCGAAAAGTAATAAAGGCACCGAGGCTTGGCACTATGATCCCCCGGCAAATTACGATTACCGATGGAGCGCAGACTAAGACGAGTTCTCGACCCGGGCCGTCGTGAGATTTCCTGTGTTAGATGACAACCGAGGTTTTCGGTCCAGCCGACCTCCGGAATTGGTCACGCTTCACCACCGTGACGAATAGCTCCGATACTTCGGTGTTCACAAACGATCCGGGGCATTTGCCTTACCGCTTCTATCGTCTTCGGCAGTGGTAGAAATCCGGGTGCGTTCGGGCAGGCGCCCGACGAGGGGCGCTCAGGTCGAGGGCTGGCCCCGCGTGGCCTCGAGGGCCGTGATGATTTCATCGAATTTCACGTTGCGACTTAGCTCTCGCAGTCGCTCGGCAAGCTGGCGTTGCTCCGGACCTAACGCCTCCAGCTCGGCGAGGTAGCCTTCGAATTCCGTGACGCTATACATTTCCGCGGCGCGGCGAAGGCGATCGTATAGTTCGGTGGGTAACTCGAGCTTCGTATATTTCGGCGCGGACTCGGCGGCTTCGGGCGCCGCCTCGCTGGCTTCGTATTCGAACTCGACGTTCAGCAGTTCGGCGAGGCAGTCACAGATCTGCTCGAACCGAAATGGTTTTGGGATGAATACGTTGAATCCGATCTCGAAATAGTTGGTTTGCTCGTGCTTCAACACGGAAGCCGAAATGGCGACGAGCTTAACGTACGACGCGCCGAATTTTTCCAGCGTCCGCACGGCCAGGTCTTTGCCCGTCAGGCCGGGCATTTGAATGTCGAGGAACGCGATGTCGAAACGCTGGTTCTGCAATTCCTGCCAGCCGGCTTCTCCTCTCTCGGCCAGCGTGACGGTGACACCCAAGGCGGTCAGGAACTGGTCCAAAACATCGCGGTTTTCTTCAATGTCGTCCACGACCAGCGCCCGTACTCTCACGCCCTCGCGCAGCCGGCTGACCCGGGGGGCGTTACGCGCGGGTTTTGCGGCGGCAAGCTCGGTCGCGGGCGGCAGGCGCAGGGCGAAAAAGAACCGCGCGCCATGGCCGAGCTTCGAGTCCAATTCCAGTCTTCCGCCCATCAATTCCGTTTGCCGGCGCGCGATCGCCAAGCCGAGCCCGGTCCCGCCTTTCTTCGATCCTTCCTGGCCTTGGGTGAACGGCTCGAAGATTCTCTCTTTGCCGGTGGCGGAGACTCCGGGACCGCTATCAATCACTTCAAAAAGGTAACGATCGGGTTCCGCCGAGGAGTCGGACCCGTCGGCGGCGCCTTGGGGCGGGGGCAGAGTGACCCGCAGTTCGACCGCGCCGTGATCGGTGAATTTGACCGCGTTGCCCAGCATGTTGATCAAAACCTGGCGCAGTTTGCCCTCGTCGCCGCGCACCGGGATGCTTTGGCCGCTGAGGCCAGTCACTCGCCACGCCAAGCCCTTCTGCCGACAGCGCAACTCGAACATGACCGAGAGGCCCTGGATCAATTCCTCGAGGTGGAACTCGGTCTCGCGGACCTCCATTCGGCCGGACTCGATCTTGGAGAGGTCAAGAATCTCGTTGATCAGGGCCAGCAAGTGATTGCCGCTATTCTCGATCGTTCCCACCGCGCGTTTTTGATGTTCTGGAATCGCCCGATCGCGCTTCAGGATTTGGGCATAGCCCAGGATGGCGTTAAGCGGAGTGCGAATCTCGTGGCTCATGTTCGCCAGGAACAGGCTTTTGGCCTGGTTGGCGACGTCCGCCGCCTCCTTCGCCCGATCCGCGATGTCCTTGGCTTCCCGCAACTCCTTGTTCTTGCCCTCGAGCGACGCGCGCGCCTGCCGCTCCTGATTGAGCATCTGATCCTTTAGGTGCGCCGATTCCCGCCGTTGTCCGACATAACGCCACCCGGTGATCGCCGAGAAGAATATGAGCGCGACCACGCCGCCGCCGGTTGGGGCCACGATCCAGGCGTTCAAATACCATAACGGAAGGACGCGCAGATCCAGTTGGGCCGGCGCGGAGTAGTTCAAGTCACGGTCGATTGCCCGGACTTCGAAGGTGTACTGTCCGCCGCTCTTCGGGGTCCAATCAAAACGGCGCTCCTTGGTGACCCCAGCCAGTACCATCCCCTTTTGGGGTCCGGTCAGTCGGTAAGCGAATTGGCGTTTCTTGAGGTCGGTTTTGAAATCGATTTCGCGGAACCGAAGAGTGAGGCGTTGTCCGGTCGTCATCTCGGCCGTAGCGGTCGAATTGGTGAACGCGCCGCCATCGATCTCGGTCGCCGTCAGGCGCACGGTGGGATTGATCGGATTGCGGCGATAGCGGGTCAACCCCCCGTCGCCAGTTCCGAGCCAGTGGTCCCCGTTGGCGTCCGTGGCCAGCGCGACGACGAACCGTCCGGCGACGCCGTCGCGATCCTCGATGCTGGTCACCGCGACGCCGTCGCAGCCGACCAAGCCGCGGCTCTCGGTGCCGCACCACAAGCCGTCCTGGGCGAATCGGTCAATGGAAAAGACCCCGCTGGGTGGCAGTTCACCCCCATTTTTGAGCCAGAGCCGGTTGGGAGCCTGGAAACGGACCAACCCGGCCTGTCCCCCGAACCACAACTGGCCATCGCGCTCGACGCGCAACGAGGAGACGCTGAATTTGGGTGGCAGTTCCGGCGGCCAGGATGGCTTCTCAAAAGCGCCGTTGGCGAAGCGGAGCAGCCCGGCTTCCGTGCCCACCCAGAGCGATTTCGGGTCCGCTGGTACAACGGACCAGACGTCGTTCTCCGGCCCGGTTCGGGCGGAACCCGCGGTGTACGTGGTCGCCACCTTGCGGATCGGATCATAGCTGGAAAGACCTCCGCCCGACCAGCCATGCCCGAACCAGATTTTTCCGTCCGGCGCGACCGTGAGCGCTAGAATCCACGAGTGATCCACGACTTTCTCGAAATTCTCGCCGTCCGACCCGAGCAGCCCCGCGGCCGTTCCCAGCCAGATCGTTCCATCCGCAGCGCGGTCCATGCAGCGCACGTACGCGGGGAACGGCGCGTGCGGCACGCGCTCGAGCGACTGCCCGCGCAGCCGGAAAAGCCCACCCCATTCGGTCCCAATCCACAGGTCGCCGCTCGGCAACGGCAGGAGCGAGAGCACGCCCGCCGGCTTTCCGTCCTGACCCAGAAAGCCATCTCGGCTCGTGAACTGAATCAGGCTGTCCGGGTCATACTTGGCGACGCCGCCGGCGGTCGCGAACCAGAGGGCCCCATCCGGCGCCGGATAGATGGCCCGCGCGCTTTCGTTCGGCAATCCGTCGGCGCCAACAAAATTCACGATCCCGCGCTCGTCGTAGCGGCAGATTCCGTTCAAGGTGGCGATCCATAGAACACCATCCGGCGCCAGGTAGATGTCTTCGATCTCGTTGGCCGGCAAGCCGTCGGCGGTCGTCAGTCGGCTCCACTTCCCCTTGGCCCAGCGCAGGACTCCGTTAAACCGGGTAGCCAGCCACATCGAACCGTCGGGCGCTGGTAATACTTTGTAAACTATGTGGTTCCAGAGACGTGCGTCGGGGTTAATATTGGTGAAGTTCCGGCCGTCGTAGATGGAAATCCCTTCGCCGGTGCCCATCCAGATCGTGCCGTCGGCGGCGAGGGCAAGGCTGCGAACATCGTTGTTGGCCAGTCCGTCCCGGACCGTGAAGCGGACGTTTTTCCCACCTTTGGACCGGATGGCGCCCTTGCGTGTTCCGTACCAGACCGTGCCGTCGCTCAACTCCAGGAAGGCCAACGTCCAATCTCCGGCCCCCGGTTCCCCCGGGCCGTGCCAGCGAAAGTGGGAACCGTCAAACTCACCGACGCCCGAACGGGCGCCGATCCGGAGCACGCCATTGGATGCCACGGTCAGGGCGGCAACGTGAATGTCCTCCAGTCCTTCCCGGAGCGTAAACGATTCGAATTCGTCCCCGTCGAACCGGCTGAGGCCGCCGGAGATGTCGCCGAACCAGATGCACCCGTCCGGTCCGCGGGCGATCTTGTTGGCCGAAAGCTGAGGCAATCCCTCCGTGGAGGTGTAGCTTTTCCAATTCCCTCGCTTCATCGGCGCGAATTTGAGTCGCAAGCCCGCGACCGGGACGCCTGGATCGACCTTGACGATGGTCGCGTCGGCGAACCCGCCCGCGCCGCCGTGGTATAAATAGCCATGGTCCGTCAGGCAGCGAATGCGGTAGTCGCCCTTGCGGAGGTTGACAAAACGAAATTCCCCCCGCGCGTCCGTCAAGACGGTCGCGACCACCGTGGGCCCCTGTGAGTCGCCCTTTGCCGCCAGGGCTTGCACCGGCAGCGCGACGTGCGGCGCTGAGTCGTCCAGCATCCGGGCGGAACCGAAGATCGAGACGGCTTCGGTGACCACGAAGTTCAGGTTCGATCGGGCCCCGGCCGCCAGGCGCACTTGGGGCCGCCACGCGCCGGACTCTTTGGACGTAACGCGGACGTCGTACTCGCCGCCCGCCGGATGGACAGAAATCCGGTAGCGTCCGGCGTCGTCGCTCAGGGTGGAACTGACCTCCGTATCTCCCTGGAAGCACTGAATGAGCGATTGCGGAACCGGCTGCCCGGAGGACGACTCCACGCGGCCCGCGAGGATCGCGCGCCGGTCCGGGTAGAGCCGGAGCGCAAACTGGGTCGAGTCGGTAAGTCGTTGAAGTTTGATCAGGCAGGCATTCCTGCCTGCCTTCAGTTGCACGGTGGTCACGTCACTGTCGAAGTGGAACGCGCCCCGATCGACCGTATCAAGAGCTCTCACGCCGTTCACCCACACGCGCGCCGCGTCTTCGCTCCCAAAGCGGAACTCGACCTCCTGATCGGCGTCGCTGTCCAATTCGCAATAGGCGTAGGCAAGCGTATGGGGATCGCTCTCCAGCGCGTGCTCGATCATAACGTAATTCTCGCTCGACTTGTATTTGAGCCAGGCCAACGGTTTGCCGTCCGGTCCAACGATGGGATCGCCCTCGCGTGGGCGCGCGCTCTTCTCGCCACCGGTGACGGCCAGATAGTCCTTCTCCAGTTGGTCGGTGGCGAAGGGACCGAGCAGAAGCCAATCGCGCGCGTACGATCCATCCACCAGGTTGACGGCCGTGGGACGGTCCGCCGCCCGCGCGAGCCGCGCGTCGAAGGAGAGCAGAAGCGCCAGAAGAGTGGCCACGACGGCCGAGGTTCGGATGGCGTTCCCGACGACGCCCCGCGCCAATCCCGCACGAAGGACATTTCCCGGGCTGCGTCGGATGCCGAAATCCGAGCTTTTCAAATCAGATTTCAGCGTCGCGCCGCGAGGTGGTTTCGGCTTGCGTTTCACTGGCGCCCGGAAGGGTATTCGCGTCCACTTCGCTCGGCAAAGCCAAATGGGGCCTCGTGTTATGTCTTGGACCGGACACGGTTCAGGATGGCCAAGATTTCGTCGAACTGAACATTTCGGCTAAGTTCCCGCAAGCGCCGGGCCAACTCGGACTCGCGAACGCCAGCCTGTTCGACTTCGGTTAGGTAGCTCTCAAACTCGGTGACGCTGTAAACCTCAGCGGCGTGCTTCAGCTGCCGCAGCAGTTCGCCGGTTAGCGCGACTCCCGAGTTAGCCTCGGCTTCGTCTTCGGAGGCCACAGGGACCGGCTCGCCGTCATACTCGAATTCAACCCCGAGCAATCGTGCCATGCTTTCGCAGACCAATTCGAACGGGAAGGGCTTTGGCACAAACTCGTCGAATCCATTCCGGGCGTAGAACTCCTGTTCATGCGTGAGAACCGAGGCGGAGATCGCGACCAATTTAGGACGCGCGGCCCCATATTGCGCCACGACTCGTTCGGCGACATCGATTCCGGTCAAGCCGGGCATTTGAATGTCAAGAAAGGCTATGTCGTAGCCGAGCCGGGCCAACTCCGCCAGCGCGGTTTCGCCGTTCGCCGCGGTGGCGACTTCCACGCCCAGGTCTTGGAGGAACAGGCCCAACACGTCCCGATTCTCAGCGACGTCGTCCACTACCAGCGCCCGGACGTGGTGACCGTCGCTCAGTCTCCTGGCGCGGCGAGCCAGGCGTTTGGGTCCCGCCACGAGTTGACTGGCCGTGGCCGGCAAGCTCAACGTGAAACAGAAGCAGGAGCCGACGCCGAGCCTTGACTCCAAGGTCAACGTGCCGCCCATCAACTCGATCTGACGGCGCGAAATGGCCAGACCAAGACCGGTGCCACCTTTCTTTTTTCCTTCCGACGCCTGGGTGAACGGCTCGAAGATGTTTTGCTGGACGCCCGCTGGAATGCCTGGACCGGTATCCCGGACCTCGAATTGAAATCGGTCGTCGGCCAGCCGCTTAATCCGCAACGTGATTTCGCCCGAATCGGTGAATTTTACGGCGTTGCCCAGGAGGTTGACGAGCACCTGACTCAGCTTGGCGGCGTCGCCCCGAACCGGGACGGGAGCTGAGTCGAGACCATTCACGCGCCATCCCAATCCGTTTTGGCGGCAACGCAACTCGAACATGGCGGACAACTCGGAAACCATTTCTCGCAAATCAAAATCGACGACCACCAACTCCATCCGGCCCGATTCGATCTTCGACAGGTCGAGGATTTCGTTGATCAGCGTCAGGAGATGGTTGCCGCTGCGATCGATGGTGCTGACGGCGTTGCGGTGAGTGGTCGGCAGATCCGGGTCGCGTTCGAGGATTTGGGCGTAGCCGAGAATCGCGTTGAGCGGCGTGCGAATCTCGTGGCTCATATTGGCCAGGAAAATACTCTTGGCGCGATTGGCGCCGTCCGCGGCTTGCTTGGCTTCCTCGAGGCTTTGGGACGATTTGATCAACTCGCGATTCTTCGCTTCGATGCTTTCGCGGGCGGCTCGTTCCTGACGTTTTTCGTTTTGTATCGTCCGGTTAAACCAAGCAGACACGGCAAAGACCACCGTCGAAGTCGTGCCCAGGTTCATGGTGTAGAACAGCGTTCTAACACTCTCCGAAACGTGGGCTTTATTCCCTAGTAAATCAGATCCGAAAACGGCCGAAACCACGATAATGAGAAGGAACATTATCATCCAGGGAATGGCTTGCCGGATGGATAGAAAGATCAGTGCTCCCAGCGGGCCAAGAAAACTCCACGCGGCCACAAAACCGCTTTGATCGATGGTGCCGATGCTCCACTGGAGGAACGCCGGAACCCAGGTGATGCAGGCTAGCTGGGCATAGACTAGGAGCTTATAGTTACGGGTGTAGTGCGAGATGGGGATCGCCGACCCAACAATAATGGTAAATGAAAACGGTAATACCGCGGTCAGTCCGAAACCGAATACGACCAAATAGAGGCCCGACCAGACCACTCCGCAGACGCAACAAGTTAACGCAATCGATAGAATCAATAGTTTGCGAAAAGCCATTTCTCTCGAATCACCCTCTTCGCTCGCGAATTCTTTCAGTTTACGTAGCATGTTACCGTTCGTGTTAGCTTCTCAGCCGGCGATCAGCGCTTTGATCGCTTCGCCAGGCGGTCCGAATCCGCGATCGAATCTCACGTGGGCAGATTGTCAATCCACCGGCGTCACTGTCAAAGCTTAGGCGTTGCATCGGAGTGTCGCACCGTGACGAGTCGCGTCGTGGTGCGTCCCGCCCGCGCGAAGTCTAGCGCTCAAGCCGAAGATCGGCCCCGCGAGGCGTCGAGCGCCGCGATGATCTCGTCAAACTTCACGTTGCGACTTAGCTCTCGGAGGCGTTCCGCCAGGAGTCGCTGCTCTGGGCCGAGCGATTCCATCTCGACCAGGTAATTCTCGAATTCGGTGACGCTGTACACCTCCGCGGCGTGGTGCAGTCGCGCGAATAATTCGTCGGGCAACGTAAGCGGAGCGTAGGTCGGCGCGGGTTCCTCCGCCGGCGCCTCCGGCTCCCCAGTCTCATATTCGAACTCCACGTTCAAAAGCTCCGCCAGGCAGTCGCAGAGCTGTTCGAAACGAAATGGTTTCGGGACGAACGCGTTGAAGCCGATTTCAAAGTATTTCGATTGCTCGTGCTTCAGGACGGACGCGGAAATGGCGACGAGCTTGACGTAGCCGGCGCCGAATTGTTCCAGCACGCGGATGGCGATGTCTTTGCCGGTCAACCCGGGCATTTCAATGTCGAGGAGCGCGACATCAAAACGACGTTTCTGCAATTCCCGCCAGCCGGCCTCCCCGCCGGCGGCGACCGTCACGTTAACGCCCAGCGCGGTTAGGAATTGGGCGAGTACGTCGCGATTCTCCTCCACGTCATCGACGACCAGCGCGCTGACGCGCGCGCCCTCCCGCAGGCGTCTGACTCGCGGCGTACTCCGCGCGGGTTTGGCGGCGCCAAGTTCAGTCGCGGGGGGCAGGCGCAGGGAAAAATAGAAGCGCGCGCCGTGGCCGACTTTAGTGTCCAGTTCCAAGCGCCCGCCGATCAGTTCAATTTGTCGGCGCGCGATCGCCAGGCCGAGGCCGGTCCCGCCTTTTTTCTTCCCTTCCTGGCCTTGGGTAAACGGCTCGAAAATATTTTCTTTTCCTTGCGCGGAAATTCCGGTCCCAGTGTCGATAATTTCGAAAAGATAGCGATCCGGTTGATCGCTCGCCGGCGCCGCGGAAGCCTCGGATGAACCGCCCACTCGTTGGGCGGCGGGCGGCGTGATGCGCAGTTCGACCATGCCGCGGTCGGTGAATTTGACCGCGTTGCCCAGCAGATTAATCAGCACTTGCCGCAATTTGGCTTCGTCGCCGCGAACCGGCAGGCTCTCACCGGCCAGGCCGGTAACCCGCCATGACAGCCCCTTCTGCCGGCAGCGCAGCTCGAACATGACCGCCAATCCCTGGATCAATTCTTCCAGGTGGAATTCACTCTCCTGCAGCTCCATTCGGCCGGACTCGATCTTCGAGAGGTCAAGTATTTCGTTAATCAGCGCCAGCAAGTGACTGCCGCTGTTTTCGATCGTCGCGACCGCGCGCCGTTGATGTTCCAGAATCCCGCGATCACGCTTCAGAATTTGGGCGTAGCCGAGGATGGCGTTGAGCGGAGTGCGAATCTCGTGGCTCATGTTGGCGAGGAAGAGGCTCTTCGCCTGATTGGCCACGTCGGCCGCGTTCTTCGCGGTGTCCGCCGCCGCCTTGGCCGCGTCGGCCGCCTCCTTGGCGTCGCGCAACTCCCGGTTTTTGCCTTCCAGGGACGCGCGCGCTTGTCGTTCCTGATCGAGCATTTGATCCTTGAGACGCGCCGATTCCCGCCGCTGTCCGACGTAACGCCAGCCCGTAATGGCGGAGAAGAAAACCAAGGCGACCACGCCGCCGCCGGCCGGCGCCACGATCCACGCGTTGAAATACCAAGGCGGCAGGACGCGAAGTTTCAACTCGGCGGGCGGCGAATAATTCAAGTCGCGGTCGATCGCCTGGACGGCAAACGTATAGTCGCCGGCCTGTTTTGGCGCCCAATCAAAACGGCGCTCACGAACGATGCCAGCCGCGACGAGCTGATTTTGCGCGCCGGTCAAACGATACGAGAATTGGCGTTTCTTCAGGTCGGTCTTGAAATCAATTTCGTGGAACCGAACGGTGAGGCGTTGTCCGACCGTTATTTCCGGCGTCGCCGCGGAGTTGGTCAGCGTTCCGCCGTCGATTTCCGTCACCGTCAGGCGCACGCTGGGCCGGACGTCGTTGCGTCGGTAGCGGGTCAGTCCGCCGTCCTCGCTTCCCAGCCACTGATCGCCGCGAGCGTCGGTGGCGAGGGCGACGATGAACCGCCCGGCGACGCCGTCGCGGTCCTCGATGCTGGAGACGACGGTGCCGTCGTAGCCCACCAGACCACGGCTTTCCGTGCCGCCCCAAAGCCCGTGGCGGGTCGATCGGTCGAGGCAGAAAACGCCGCTGGGGGGCAGTTCCCGGCCTTTCTTGAGCCACCGGGCGGTCGAATCCTTGAACTGAACCAAACCTTCGGGTCCGCCCAGCCACAATAGTCCGTCGGCGTCGGCGCGCAACGTCGAGACACTGAATCGCGGTGGCAATTGAGACAACCACGCGGGCTGAGAAAACGTTCCCGCGGAGAACCGCAGCAGACCTGCCTCCGTGCCCACCCACAGGTTTTGGTGGTCGATGGGAACGATGGCCCAAATGTTATTGTTAGGCAGGCTGGGCGTCGAGGAGGTCGTATAAGTCGTGACGACCTTGCTTTTTGGATCGTAGCTGGAGATGCCGCCGCCCGCCCAGCCGTGGCCAAACCAGATTTGGCCGTCCGGCGTGAGGGCAAGCGCGACGACCCACGCGCGGTCGAGCGCTTTCTCAAATTTCTCGCCGTCCGAGCGCAGCAGGCCGTCCGAAGTGCCGAGCCAGATCGTTCCGTCGCTCGCGCGTTCCATGGCGCGGATGTAGGCCGGGAATGGCGCCCGAGGCAGCCGTTCCAGCGTTTGGCCGCGGAGCCGGAATACGCCTCCCCAAACCGTCCCCACCCAAAGATCGCCGTTGGGCAACGGGAGCAACGAGAGGACGCCGGCTTGTTTGCCGTATTGGTCGAGTAATCCGTCCTTGATCGTGAATTGAATCAAGCCGTTGGGGTCGTACTTCGCGATGCCGCCGGCGGTCGCGAGCCAAAGGGTCCCGTCCTCCTCGGGGAAGATCGCGCGGACGCCCGCTTTCGGCAGACCGTCGGCGACGGTGAAATTGACCAGGCCGTTCGCGTCGTAACGGCAGAGTCCGTTCAGGGTGGCAATCCAGAGGAAACCGTCGGGCGATTGGTGAATGTCAAAAATCTCATTGGCCGGCAAACCGTCCGCCGTGGTCAGACGGCTCCAGCGGCCGTCCGCCAAACGCAGGAGGCCATCGCGGGTGACACACCAGATAGTACCATCCTGCGCGGATAATATCTTGTGGATCAAATGCGTCGCGGAGACGGTCTCCGGATTCAGATTGGTGAACGTTCGGCCGTCGTAACGCGAAACCCCTTCGCCCGTCGCAAACCAAATGGCGCCGTCCGCCGCGCGACAAATGCTGCGAATGTCATTGTTCGGAAGTCCGTCACGGATCGTAAACTGGACGGTTTCCGTGCCTTTCGAGCGAACCGCTCCGTCGCGCGTTCCCGACCACACCGTGCCGTCTTCCGACTCCAGGAAGGCCTGAGTCCAGGCGCTCGATTTCGGTTCCTTTCCGCCCTGCCACCGAAAGCGGGACCCGTCAAATTCGCCGACTCCCGAAGGCGTGCCGATCCGCAGGAGGCCATTCGTCCCGCGGGCCAGGGCGGTCACATGATTGTCTTGCAGCCCTTCCCGCAGCGTGAACGATTCAAACTCTTCCCCGTCGAACCGGCTCAATCCGCCCGTGACTTCGCCCGACCAGATAAAACCATCCGGGCCGCGGGCGATCTGAGTCGCGGAAAGTTGCGGCAACCCTTCCTCGGAACTGTAGCTTTTCCACGTGCCGCGCTTCATGGCGGGGAACTGGAAACGTAGCCCACGAACTGTCGTGCCCGCTTCAACCTTCACGACCGGGGCGGCCTCAAGTCCCCCGGCGCCGCCCGAGTACAAAAACCCGCGGCTGGTGAGGCACCGAAAGCGGTACGCGCCCGGCCGCAGGTTGATGAAACGAAATTCTCCGCGATCGTCCGTCAATACCGTGGCCAGCGCGTGCGGGTCAGCGGTTGTCCCGGTCGCCGCGAGGGCCTGCACCGGCAGAGCAACGTGCGGCGTGAGGTCATCCATCATCCGGGCGACCCCGACGACCGAGACGGCCTCGCCCACGACGAAATCCACGTTTGAACGAGCGCCGGGCCGCAGGCCGACGTCGAGCTTCCAGGTTCCAGCGTCCGCGGAGGTCGCGCGCAGGTCGTATTGGCCGTTGGCGGGAAGAACCGACAGATGGTAACGGCCGGCGTCGTCGCTAAGCGTCGAGCTGATCTCGGAACCGCCCTGGAAGATTTGGATTTGCGCCTGCGGAACCGCCTGGCCGGAAACCGACGCGACTCGTCCTTCCAAGCTCGCGCGGGTCGCCGGCAAAAGGCGCAGCGAAAACTGAGCCGAATCGGTGATTCGCTGCAGCTTGATGAGGCAGGGGTTGTTCCCCGCCTTTAACGGAACCACGAGTACGTTGCTATCGGCGCGGAACGCGCCTCGTTCGGCCGCGTCCAGCGCCTTCACTCCGTTAACCCACATCCGCGCGGCGTCCTCGCTCCCGAAGCGGAACTCGACATCCTGGTCGATCGCGCTGGAGATTTCGCAGTAGGCGTAGGTGAGCGTGTGAGTGTCGGTCGCCAACGCGTGTTCCGGCATGACGTAGTCGTGCGTCGAGTGGTAGCGGACCCAGGCCAACGGCTTGCCGTCGGATCCCCCGACCGAATCGCCCTCACGCGGGCGCGCGCCGGTCTCGCCGCCGCTGACGGTGAGGAAATCCTTCTCCAGTTGATCGGTGGCGAAGGGGCCAAGGAAGAGCCAATCGCGCGCGTACGTGCCGTCCACCGGATTCAACGCGGTGGGCCGCTCCGCCGCGCTCGCGGGTCGCGCGGAGAACACAATCGCGAGCGCCAGAAGCACGGCCAGCGCGGCAATAGCTTGAATTGCTTTTTTCACGCCGCCGTCCGCAATACCCGCGGGAGAGGTTCGCCCCGACCCGCGCCGGAGGGAGGCAGCCGATCGCTCCGCGTCATTCCCCGCCGCCGCGCCGCGAAATGGTACGGGCCTGCTTTTCAATGATGGGATGAAGATTAATCACACGGGCGCTTTCGGCAAAGGGAAATAGCGCGAAACGGCAGTGTCGCGCCGGGTGAAACGCGGGACATCCGGGCGCTCGATCGCCGGTCGCGCACGAGTGGCGTTCGAACTCGCGGCGCCGCGGGGAGCGGAACCGGTGCGCGTCAAACCGGAGCGCGCGAACCGTCATGCCGCGGGTATTTTCACCGTTTCATTTCTTTTGCGTTTTGGAGCGCGCGTACTAAAATCCGCCACTGTGACTAAGCCGGTGCGCCAACTTGGTTCGGGATCATCCGCGGGGGCCTGGAGCCGGAATCTTATTCTGGTGGCGTCCTGCGTTTGGGGCGTGACGTGCCGGGCGCAGACCGATGAGGGTCGGCTCGCCAAGCCCGAAGCTCCGCCTTCGCCGGTGGTCGTTCCGGGGGAGCCTCGTCCCGGCGCCGACCGGCCGCTCCCGCGACCCGACCCGGCGCTGCCCCGGCCGCGGGCGCCGGATCGGGCGCCGCCAACGCAGCCGCATGATTTTAGCCGCTTTCGGGCGGAGCATTTGGTGGACTCGTGGAGCACGGATGACGGGCTGCCCCAAAATTCCATTATTTCCATCGCGCAAACGCCGGACGGCTATTTATGGCTGGCGACGTTTGCCGGAGTGGTGCGCTTCGATGGGTTGCGTTTCACCGTCTTCGACGCCGGCAACACGCCTGAGCTGGTAAGCAGCCGGATCGTCAATCTCAAGGTCGATCGCCACGGCGCGCTCTGGATTCGTTCGGAATACGGAGATATCGCGCGGCTCGCGGGCGGTCGATTCACCCATTTCACGGCCGCGGATGGCTTGCCGGCGCGGGTTGGCGTCGCCGTCTTCACGGAGGACCAAGCGGGGAATTTTTGGGTGCCGGGAATCTCGGACCAGGGAATACTGCGGTTGGAAGGGGAGAAATTCGTCGTGCGCGTGCCGCCGGTTCCCGCGATGAGTCGGGGCTACCAAACGTTGATCCCGACCCGGGACGGAAGCATCTGGGGCACCGGTGGGAATATCCTGACCAAGCTCTGGCCCGGAGAGGTGGTTGACTATGTTTTCGACGCGGAGCGACCGGAGGCGTTGGTCAAACTTTCGGACCTGGACCTCACCCGGTCGCTGCAAATCACGTTTCTGGAGCCCAGTCGAGATGGCGGCATTTGGGTCGCCAACGTCGATGGATTAAGGAAATTCCGTGACGGCCGCTGGCAGGAATTCCGGCCCGCTCACGGACCACTGGCCTCGGTGGCGAACGTCTATGAGGACCGCGCGGGCAACCTTTGGGTGGGAACGTGGGATGACGGCTTATGGCAATTCGACGTTAAGGGAGAAGTGCATAAACACAAACTGACCGACAGCCCGGCGCACGAGCCGGTGCGTTCGATATTTGAAGACCGGGAAGGCAACCTGTGGGTCGGCACGCTCGGCGCCGGTTTGTTTCGGGTCAAGCCGCGCCTCTTCACGATCTATGGCATCAAGGATGGGTTGGCGGGCAAAGTCGTGCGTTCGATCACCCGGGGCGCCGATGGGACGGTTTGGATGTTGAATAGCGACCAGATTAATTGGTTGCAGGAACAGACGCAGCCTCGCGTTCAGCGCGTGCAGTCGGACATCTCCTGGGCCTCGTGCAATCTGGTCGGCCGGGATGGGACGGCCTGGGTGGGCACATTACGGAATGGCTTGTTCCGTTACCGGAAAGGAGAGTGGTTTCATTATCCCTTCGAGCGTTCCGTGCTTAACCTTTTCGAGGACCGCGGCGGCGTGCTGTGGCTGGGCGCCGACCATCTGCTGGCCCGCGTGGAAGGCGACGCGATTCGGAAGATTCCGTCCCCGGACGGTGGTCAGCTGGACGTCAACGCGATGGCCGACGACAGCCTGGGCGGTCTCTACCTCGGGTTAAATGGCGCGGGCTTGCTCCGCTATTCGCGGGGCGAGTGGACCCGATTCTCGAAGAGTGACGGGCTGCCTGACGAGCGCGTCTGGTCGCTCTACGTGGACGCTGAGAACACGGTTTGGATGGGCGGCTATGATCGGGGATTGGCGCGTCTCAAGGCCGGCAAGATATTTAGCTTTTCCGCGCCCGGTTTGCGGTTGCCCGGCTTTATCGGGAGCATCCTCGAGGATAATTACGGGACGCTATGGCTCACCTCGAATCACGGAATCCACACCGTTTCCAAAAAAGAGTTGAACGACTTCGCGGACGGGACATCCGATGCGATCAATACCATTCGCTATACCCAGCGCGACGGGCTGGCGACGTCCGAATGCGCCAGCAGCACGCAGCCAGTCTCCTTCAAAGGGAGCGACGGCCGGCTCTGGTTCGCGACGATGTCCGGGGTCGCGGTAGTCGATCCGTCCACGTTGCCCCACAACACGGTTCCGCCGCCGGTCGCGATCGAAGAGGTCTTGATCGACGACGCGGAGACGACCAAGCGCGACGGCCTGGTCACCGTGCCGCCGGGCAAGCATCGAATTGAAATTCGCTTCACCGCCCTCAGTCTGACGGCGCCGGAGAAACTTCGGTTCAAGTATCAATTGGAAAGCTTCGATCCAGGCTGGGTGGACGCCGGAACGCAGCGCGTCGCGCACTATACCGCGGTGGCCCCCGGTCGATACCGCTTCCGCGTACAAGGGTGCAACAATGACGGCGTGTGGAGCGAGACCAGCGCGAATCTGGCGATCGCGGTGGTTCCCTACTACTGGCAGACGGGATGGTTTATCGGGCTGGCGCTGGCCTCGCTTCTGGGCGTTGGAGTCGCGGGGTATCATCGGCGCATCACGACGCTGAAACGCGAGCGGCTGGCGCAGGCCGAGTTTTCGCGCCGCTTGATCGAATCGCAAGAACTGGAGCGGAAACGAATCTCGGCCGAATTGCACGACGGACTCGGGCAAAGCCTTCTGCTGATTCGGAACCGCGCCGTGATGGGGCGCGAGCAGGTCGTTTCGTCGGCCGGCGACACCGCGCCGCTGGACGCGATTTCCGAGGCGGCGCTCAGCGCGATCAACGAGGTCCGCTCGATCGCCTACGATCTGCGTCCGTACGAACTGGATCGCCTCGGCTTGACCAAGGCCATTGAGTCGGTCGTCGAGCGAGCGGCCAACGCGGCGGGCTTTCGCACCGAGCTGGAGATCGAATTGATCGATGACTTGCTGCCGCCGGAATTTGAGATCAACCTCTACCGCATCGCCCAAGAGGCGGTGACTAACGCGGTCAAGTACGCGCGGGCCCAGACGCTCATGCTGTCGCTCAAAGCGGAGGGCGACGCGTTGCATTTGGTGATACGGGACGATGGTTGCGGCATGGCGAATCTGAACGGCATGCCGGGCCCTTCCCGGAAAGGCGGCCTGGGCATGGTTGGGATTTCGGAACGCGCCAAGATCATGAGTGGCCAGGCCACCTTCGTCTCGGCGCCCGGGCAGGGAACCACGCTGACCGTCGTCATTCCATTAGCCAATTATGGCAGAAACTGAACGGATCAAGGTCATCATCGTCGAGGATCACCCCATCTTTCGCGAGGGGCTGCGGCACGTGATCAACCGGGACCCCTCGATCCTGGTCGTGGCCGAAGCCAGCGACGGCGTCGAGGGCCTGCGGTTGGCGCGGCAGTTGTTGCCCGACGTGGCATTGCTCGACATCGACCTGCCGGGCGCCACCGGCCTGGACATCGCGCGGGAAATTAACGACGCGCAACTCTCGGTCGGCCTGGTAATCCTGACCATGCACAACGAGGAAAACATGTTCAACGCGGCGATGGATTGCGGCGTCAAAGGATATGTCCTGAAGGAAAACGCCCCCGGCGATATCGTCGCCTGCATCAAATCGGTCGCCGAGGGTCAATATTACCTGACGGCGTCGATTTCCGGCTACCTCGTCCGCCGCAACAGCCGCGCGGCCGAGCTTCGCAAGAAGCTGCCGACGATTTCTGATCTCAGCCCGATGGAGCGGCGCATTCTCAAAATGATCGGCGAGAATCGCTCGAGCAAGGACATCGCCGGCATTCTGTTCATCAGCCCGCGGACGGTCGGCACTCACCGCACGAACATCAGCATGAAGCTCGGCCTGCATGGCAGCCACGCGCTGATCCAATTCGCCATCGAGCACCGTTCGGAGTTGTAATCTCCCGACGGCAGAGCGCGTCCGTCTGCCTCCGAGAGCCTGCCGGCCGCTCCCGCGGCGGCTTCCAACTCTGAATTCTCCAGCCCGCGATACGTTCAATGACGTAGCTCGAATTGCGTCTCGGCGTGCAGCCCAGAATCCGGCCTCGGCCCGATTCACAAATCCCCGCGGAAGGTCTCATAGTCTCACCCGTAACAAGTTCTGGGCCGATTGCGGCCCCCAAGATGCGTTGACAATTATGAAATCGATCGAACCCAAGCTCGCGAATTTTGCGGGCCTCGCCGCGGTGGCCTTTCTGCTCGCTTTTGCGCTGCCCGCCCGCGGTCAAACCCCCACGGCCGGTTACGCGTTGAATCTGGACGGTGTCGCCGGCTACGTGAATCTCCCCGCCGGAGAGATCAACCTGGCGAATAGCTCGTTCACGATCGAATTCTGGGCCAAGCGCGCCCGCACCGGCGCGGAATTCTTCATCGGCCAGGGAACGGGCACGACCGATCAATATCTCCATATCGGTTTTCGCGAGAATGACTCCTTCTCCTTCAACTTCTGGGCCGATGATATGCAGACGGCCGCGTCCTACACGGACCAGAATTGGCATCACTGGGCCTGCACCTACAATTCGACCAACCGCGCGCGGGTGATCTACCAGGACGGCGTGGTCGTCGGAACCAGCACGGCGGCCGCGAACTTTCAAGGCTCGGGGGACTTTCACATCGGCGAGGGATTGGGATTATATTTCAAGGGTAACGTCGATGAACTGAGGATTTGGAACGTCGCGCGCGCGCAAAGTGACATTCAGGCGATCATGAATTCTCCGTTTCCCTTTACGATTCCCGGCGTCGTCGCCCTGCTCGAGTTTGACCAGGGATCGGGAACGACCGCGACGGATAGTTCGACCTTTGGGCGGAATGGCACGCTGGTGAACGGGGTCAGTTGGGTGGTTTCCGGCGCGCCGCTCCGATTCTCCAGTCGATTGGTCATTATTACTTCGCCGCAATCGGCGGTGGCGGGCGTGACTTCGGGGACGATCACGGTCCAGCGGCAGGCGCAGAATATTCTTGGGAGTTGGGGCGCCAACACCTCCGACCCGAATTTGGCGGTCGGGTTGGCTTCGACCTCCGCCGCCGGTCTCTTCCGCGACACCGGCGATTCGGTGAACCTGACGACGATTACGATCCCGTTCGGCCAAAGTTCCGCCAGTTTCCGTTACAAAGACACGACCGCCGGATCGCCCGTGGTCACCACCAGTTCCTCCGGCCTGAGTAGCTCGCAGCAAACCGAAACGATCACTTCCGCGGCCGCGACGGTTTTGACGGCGCAGGGGCTCGCCGCGAGTCAAACGGCGGGAGTTCCCGCGAGCTTTACCATTACCGCCAAGGACGGTTTCAATAACACCGCGACCCAGTTCACCGGGACCGTTTCATTTACCAGCAGCGACGGGGCGGCCTCTCTGCCGGCCAGCTATACCTTTGTCACCGCGGATAACGGCGTCCACACTTTCAGCGCCACGTTCAAGACGGTCGGTTCGCAGTCGCTGACGGCTGCCGCGTCCGGGGTGACTTCGGCTACGCAATCCGGGATTGTGGTGGCTCCGGGCGCGGCGACGAGCCTGGTCGCGGCCGGCTATCCCTCGTCAATCACCGCGGGAACCGCGGGGAGTTTTACGGTGACGGCGCTCGACGCCTTCAATAACACGGCCACTCAGTTCACCGGGACGGTCTCCTTCAGCATGAGCGACCAAGCCGCGACTCCTCCGACCAATTACACGTTCGTCGCGGCGGACAATGGAACGCACACCTTTAGCGCGACGTTCAAAACCGCCGGTTCCCAATCGTTGAAAGCGCTCTCGACCGGTTTGACGCCCGGAGTCCTGCCCAGTGTTCAGGTTAATCCGTACGTCGCCACCCCGACGACCCTGGCGGACAGTGGCGCTGGGTCGCTTCGCCAGGCGCTGCTCGATCTGAGCGCGGCCGCGGTGTCGGGAACGATCGATCTTTCTGGTTTGAATGGAACGATCCTGCTGTCAAGCCCGCTGCCGATCATCGACCAAGGCGTCACGATCAGCGGCCCGGGCGCGGGTTCCCTGGCGATTAACGGCAATAATTTGTATCGTGTCTTCTTTGTGGACGCGCCGGGCGCGAGCGTCCTCATTAAGGGGGTTACGATCGCGAAGGGCCGCGCCAAAGGGGGCAACGGAGGAATTGGCAACAGCGGCGGTGGTGGCGGTCTGGGGGCGGGTGGCGGCCTATTCGTCAATGCCGGCAACGTGACTCTTTCGGGAGTTGAGTTCGTCGGTAACAGCGCGGCGGGCGGTAATGGTGGCTCAATCGGAAGTTCCGGTCCCATTGGCGGCGGCGGTGGTGGTGGTTTGGGGGGCGACGGTGGCGCGGGCGGGAGTCTCGCGGGCGCCGGCGGCGGCGGGTATCTGGGAATCGGCGGCCCGGGTGGCGCCGACAGTGGTGGCTACGGCGGGGGTGGCGGCGGCGGTGGCAAGTTCGGCAATGGCGCCGGTAATACCGTAGCTGCCGGTGGCGGCGGCGGCGGTTTGGGCAATGCGTCCGGTCAGTCCGGCGGCTCGGGCGGCGGGGGCCAAGGGGGAAATAATACCAGTCGCGGCGGCAACTCGGCTGGCGCGAATGGGCAAGTGAATGGCGGTGGCGGCGGCGGCGGCGATGGAGCCGTCAGCGGCTACGAAGGTGGTAACGGCGGCGCTGGCGGCAAGTTCGGCGGTGGCGGCGGCGCCAGGATGGCCGGCAACGCTGGCTCTGGTGGCGATTTTGGCGGTGGCGGCGGCGCCGGCGATGACGGGGGGTATCCTGGTAATCTTGCCAACGCGGGTGGTGGTGGGTTTGGCGGCGGCGCCGGGGGCGCCGGCTGGTACAATTCGGGCGGCCTGGCTGGCTTTGGCGCCGGCGGTGGCGGGTCGGATTTTGGTAACGGCGGGCCGGGGGCCTTTGGCGGCGCGGGTGGATGGGATGATATTGATCATCGGGCGGGGGGCGGTGGTGGCGCCGCGCTCGGCGCTTCGGTATTTGTCCGCGCGTCCAATGGCGCCACGCTTACCTTGATTGACAGCGAATCCGACGCTGGCTTGCTGACTCCCGGGCTGGCCGGCTCGGGCATCGTTGTGCAGAATCAGTCCTGGCCCGCGTCGAACGGATCGAGCGCCGGGAATTCTTTCTTTTTGCTGGGTGGGACGACCACCTTAACCATTCAGAGCGGAACCAGAACCATTTCGGGGAGCATCGCGGATTGGACGGGCGCTCCCGCGAGCCTCGTGAAGAATGGCTCTGGGACGTTGGTTCTGGCGGGCACGAACACTTACTCCGGTGGGACGACGGTCGCGGCCGGAACGATGCAAGTCACGGGCGCTCTGGCCGCGAGTGGCGCGCTGACGATCCAGAGTGGGGCGACCTTGACGGGCACGGGAACCGTGGGACCGCTCACGATTGCCGCCGGCGCGACGCTCGCTCCGGGATCGGGGAATGGTGCATTGAGCGCCAGCAGCGCGGTTTGGTCCGGGGCCGGCCAATACAATTGGCAGATCAGTGACGCCGCCGGCGCGGCGGGCGTCGGCTACGATGTTTTGACGGTCACGGGTACGCTGGATGTCTCCGCCGCGAGCGGGTTCGCGATCAATCTTTGGTCGCTGTCATCGGTTTCGCCGGTAACCAGCGGGAACGCGGCCAATTTCGACAATACGCAACCGCATTCCTGGACCCTGGCGCAGACCACGGGCGGAATCGTTGGATTCAACGCCGCCAACTTTAGCGTGGTGACCACCGCGGCCAACGGAACCGGGGGATTCGCCAACGTCTTGAACGGTGGCCACTTCACCATCGCGCGAGTCGGGAACAATCTCGTGCTTCAGTACTATCCGCCATCGATCATCACCTGGGGAGCTCCGAGTTCGATCGTTTACGGGACCGCGTTGAGCGGAACGCAATTAAACGCCACCGCCAATGTGGCGGGCACATTCAGCTATTCTCCGGCGACCGGAACAGTTCTTGGCGCGGGAACCAATACTTTGAGCGTCACGTTCACGCCGACCGACAACGTCGATTACAGCCCGGCGACGGCGACGCGAAGCCTGGTTGTCACGCCGGCCACGCCGGTCATTACCTGGTCGGCTCCCGCCAGTATCGTCCACGGGACGGCGCTTAGCTCCACGCAGTTGAACGCGACCGCGAGTGTGCCGGGCACATTCGCTTATAATCCGGCCGCGGCCACGGTGCTCCCGGCCGGGACCAATTCGCTGGGCGTAACCTTCACTCCCACCGACGCGATTGACTTTAACACGGCGACGGCGACGCAGCTTTTGGTGGTGACGAATGGCCCCGCGGTAAGTTTGGTGGTGGCGGGCTATCCGTCGTCCACGACCGCGGGAGCGTCAGCGAGCTTTACGGTGACCGCGAAGGACAGTTTCAATTTCACGTCGCCAACCTTCCGCGGCACGGTTTCGTTCAGCAGTACGGACGCCGCGGCGGCGCTGCCGTCCAGCTATACCTTCGTGGCCGCGGACAATGGGTCGCACACGTTTAGCGCAACTCTGAAAACGGCGGGGTCGCAATCGCTGACGGCCTCCGCGACGGGTCTGACTTCCGGCGCGCAATCGGGCATTTCCGTGCTTCCCGCCGCGGTCGCCGGCCTCCAGGTGGCTGGGTACCCATCGCCAAGCATGATCGGCGTGGCGGGGAATTTCACCGTGACGGCGAAGGATGCCTTTAACAATACGGCCACTCAATTCACCGGGTCCGTTTCCTTCAGCAGCGGCGACAGCGCGGCTTTGTTGCCCACGAACTACACGTTTGTCGCGGGCGACAGCGGGGCGCACGCCTTTACCGCGACGTTCAAGACCGTGGGTACGCAATCGTTGACGGCCGCCGCAACCGGTCTTACGTCAGGCACGCAAGCCGGCATCGTCGTCAATCCGTACGTCGCGACGCCGACGACGCTCGCGGACAGCGGGGCGGGCTCGCTGCGCCAGGCGCTGCTTGATCTGAGTTCGGCCGCGGTGCCGGGCACGATCAACCTTTCCGGTTTGAACGGAACGATCACCTTGGCGAGCGCGCTGCCGATCATCGATCAGGCGGTCACGATCAATGGACCGGGGGCGAGTTCCCTGACGATTAGCGGCAATAATCTGTACCGCGTCTTCTTTGTCGATGCCGCGGGCGCAAGCGTCCTTATCAACGGAATCACGATCGCGAACGGCCATGCCAAAGGGGGCAACGGAGGCATTGGCAACAGCGGCGGCGGCGGCGGCTTGGGGGCGGGTGGCGGACTATTCGTCAACGCCGGCAATGTGACGCTCTCCGGAGTTGAATTCGTGAATAACAGCGCCGTGGGCGGTAATGGCGGCTCGGTCGCCAGTAATACGGCGATCGGCGGCGGCGGTGGTGGTGGTTTGGGGGGCGACGGTGGCGTGGGTGGGAGCCTCGCGGGCGCCGGCGGTGGCGGGTATCTGGGGATCGGTGGCCCCGGTGGCAGCGCCAGTAATGGCTACGGCGGGGGTGGCGGCGGTGGCGGCAAATTTGGCAATGGCGCCGGTAATACCCAATTGGTCGGTGGCGGTGGCGGCGGTTTGGGCAATGCGTCCGGTCAGTCCGGTGGCTCGGGCGGAGGCGGCCAAGGAGGAAATAACACCAATCGCGGCGGCAACTCGGCCGGCGCGGATGGGCAAGTCAACGGCGGTGGCGGCGGCGGCGGCGATGGAGCCGTCAGCGGCTACGAAGGTGGCAACGGCGGCGCCGGCGGCAAGTTCGGCGGTGGCGGCGGCGCGCGAATGGCCGGCAACGCGGGAGCCGGCGGCGATTTTGGCGGCGGTGGTGGCGCGGGCGATGACGGGGGATACCCTGCTAGTATCGCCAAGGCGGGCAATGGTGGCTTTGGCGGCGGCGCCGGTGGCGCCGGTTGGAGCAATTCGGGCGGCTTGGCGGGCTTTGGCGCAGGTGGCGGAGGGTCGGACTTTGGTAATGGCGGACCCGGGGCCTTCGGGGGCATTGGCGGCTTCGACGACATCGATCATCGGGCGGCAGGCGGCGGCGGCGGCGCTTTGGGCGCGTCGGTCTTTGTCCGCGCGTCGAATGGCGCCACGCTTACCTTGGTTGACAGTGAATCTGACGCGGGGACGTTGACGCCGGGCGTAGCCGGGAGCGGCTTCAATGTGCCGAATCAGTCCCGGCTGGCGGCGAACGGATCGAGCGCGGGCAATTCGTTCTTTTTATTGGGTGGGACGACCACCTTAACCATTCAGAGCGGAACCAAGACCATCTCGGGGAGCATTGCGGATTGGACGGGCGCTCTCGCGAGCCTCGTGAAGAATGGCTCTGGGACGTTGGTTCTCGCGGGCACGAACACTTACTCCGGTGGGACGACTGTCGCGGCCGGGACGATGCAAGTCACGGGCAGTCTGGCGGCGAGTGGCGCGCTGACGATCCAGAGTGGAGCGACCTTGACGGGCACGGGAACCGTGGGACCGCTCACGATTGCCGCCGGCGCGACGCTCGCTCCGGGATCGGGGAATGGTGCATTGAGCGCCAGCAGCGCGGTTTGGTCCGGGGCCGGCCAATACAATTGGCAGATCAGTGACGCCGCCGGCGCGGCGGGCGTCGGCTACGATGTTTTGACGGTCACGGGTACGCTGGATGTCTCCGCCGCGAGCGGGTTCGCGATCAATCTTTGGTCGCTGTCATCGGTTTCGCCGGTAACCAGCGGGAACGCGGCCAATTTCGACAATACGCAACCGCATTCCTGGACCCTGGCACAGACGACGGGCGGGATCGTTGGGTTCAACGCCGCCAACTTTACCTTGGTGACCACCGCGGCCAACGGGACCGGGGGATTTGCCAACGCCTTGAACGGTGGCCATTTTGCCATCGGGGTGGTGGGCAATAATCTCATGCTTCAGTTCTATCCGGCGTCGATCATCACCTGGGGTACTCCCGCTGCGGTTGTTTACGGGACCGCGTTGAGCGGAACGCAACTGAACGCCACCGCTAACGTGGCGGGCACGTTCAGCTATACGCCCGCCTCGGGAGTAGTCCCAAGCGCGGGTACCAATACCTTGAGCGTTACGTTCACGCCGACCGACACCACGAATTACGTCGCGGCGACCGCGACCACGAAACTCGTGGTGACCCGGGCGACTCCCGTGATCACCTGGACGCCCCCCGCCATTGTCTATGGAACGGCATTGAGCGCCGCGCAACTAAACGCCACCGCGAACGTCGCGGGCGTCTATGTTTATACGCCGGCGGCGGGTGTCGTGCTTACGGTTGGAACGAATACCTTGAGCGTCACGTTCACGCCGACCGATGGCGTGGATTACGTGGCGACGTCCACGACGCGACCCTTGGTGGTGACGAAGGCCACGCCCGTCATTACTTGGTCGGCTCCTTCGGCGATCGTCTATGGGACGGCGCTGACCGCGGCGCAGCTCAACGCCACGGCGAACACTCCGGGGACCTTCAGCTACTCACCCGCCGCCGGCGTCGTGCTGAGCGCCGGGACCAACACGCTGGGCGTGACGTTCACCCCGACCGATTCCGCCGATTACAATTCGGCCAGCGCCTCCCAAAGCCTGGTGGTTGCCAAAGCGACGCCCGTGCTTACCTGGGCGACACCCTCCGCCATCGTGTATGGGACGGCGCTGAGCGCGACGCAATTGAACGCGACCGCCAACGTCCCGGGCACGTTTAGCTACACCCCGGCTTCGGGCGTGGCGCCCAACGCGGGAACCAACGCTTTGAGCGTGACGTTCACCCCCACGGACGGGGTCGATTACGCGACCGCTTCGGCCAACCAGTCTTTGGTGGTAACGAAGGCGGTCCCGGTGATCACTTGGACGGCCCCGTCCAGCATCGTGTATGGAACGACGCTGAGCGGGACGCAGTTGAACGCCACCGCGAATACGCCCGGGACGTTTGCCTACTCGCCGGTGGCCGGCTCGACCCTTGGCGCCGGAACGAACACGCTGAGCGTGACGTTCACACCCACCGCCGCCACGAATTACACGACGGCGTCCGCCACGCAGAGCCTGGTCGTCACCAAGGCCACGCCGGTCGTCACGTGGGCGGCTCCCTCGCCCATTGTTTACGGAACGACGCTGAGCGCGACCCAGTTGAGCGCGACGGCGAGTGTGCCCGGAACCTTCGCCTATTCGCCTGCGGTCGGCGCGACGCTGGGCGCCGGAACGAACACGCTCAGCGTTACGTTCACACCCACGGACGGCGTTGATTACACGGTCGTGACCACGACGCGAAGTTTGGTGGTGACCAAGGCGACGCCAGTTATTACTTGGTCGGCTCCGTCGGCCATTGTCTATGGCACGGCGCTGAGCGGCACGCAGTTGAACGCGACGGCCAACGTGCCCGGAACCTTGGTTTATTCGCCGGTCGCGGGTACGACGCTGAGCGCCGGGACCAATACTCTGAGCGTGACGTTCACGCCGACCGACGGCGTCGATTACAACTCGGCCTCCGCCTCGGTGAGTTTGGTGGTGACCAAGGCGTCACCCGTAATTACCTGGTCGGCTCCTTCGGCGATTGTCTATGGAACGACGCTGAGCGGCACGCAGTTGAACGCGACGGCCAACGTGCCCGGAACCTTTGCCTATTCGCCCGCCGCGGGTACGACGCCCAGCGCCGGCACCAACACTCTGAGCGTGACGTTCACGCCCACGGACGGCGTAGATTACGCCACCGCCGCCACCACCCGAAGCCTGGTAGTGACGAAAGCGACGCCGGTGATTACCTGGTCGGCGCCGTCCGCGATCGTCTATGGCACGGCGCTGAGCGGGACGCAGTTGAACGCGACGGCCAGTGTGCCCGGAACCTTTGGTTATTCGCCGGTCCTGGATACGACGCTCAGCGCCGGTACCAACACTCTGAGCGTGACGTTCACCCCCACGGATGGCGTCGATTACACCACGGCGACCGCCTCGACGAGTTTGGTGGTGAGTAAGGCGACGCCGGTGATTACCTGGTCGTCCCCGTCCGCGATTGTCTATGGCACGGCGCTGAGCGGAACGCAGTTGAACGCGACGGCGAGCGTGCCTGGAACCTTTAGTTATTCACCGGTCGTCGGTACGACGCTCCCCGCGGGTACGAATACGCTGAGCGTCACTTTCACCCCGACCGACCTCTCCGATTACACCACGGCCGCGACCACCCGAAGCCTGGTAGTGACGAAAGCTACGCCCGTTATTACGTGGTCAGCGCCGTCCGCGATTGTCTATGGCACGGCGCTGAGCGCGACGCAGTTGAACGCGACGGCCAATGTGCCCGGAACTTTTAGTTATTCGCCGGTCGTCGGTACGACGCTCGGCGCGGGTACGAATTCACTGAGCGCCACCTTCACGCCTACCGACCTCTCCGATTACACCACGGCGACCGCCTCGACGAGTTTGGTGGTGTCCAAGGCGACGCCGGTGATTACGTGGTCAGCTCCGTCCACGATTGTTTATGGCACGGCGCTGAGCGTGACGCAGTTAAATGCGACCGCCAATGTGCCCGGAACCTTCAGTTATTCTCCGGCCGTCGGGACGACGCTGAACGCTGGCACCAACACGCTGAGCGCGACGTTCACACCGACCGACGGAGCGGATTACAATACGGCCGCAACCACGCAAAGTTTGGTGGTGACCAAAGCGACGCCGACGATTACTTGGACGGCGCCGTCCGCCATCGTCTATGGAACGCTCCTGAGCGGAACGCAGTTGAATGCCACGGCCAATGTGCCCGGCACATTCGCCTACAGCCCCGCCGCCGGGGCCGTGCTCAGCGCCGGAACCAACGCCCTGAGCGTGACGTTCACTCCGACCGATGGCGCCGACTATACTGCAGTCTCAGGCGCGCAAACCTTAGTAGTGTCGAAGGCGACTCCGACCATCACCTGGTCGGCGCCTGCCAACATCGTCTATGGAACGGTCCTGGACCAAACCCAGTTGAACGCCAGCGCCAATGTGCCGGGAACGTTTACTTATACGCCGGCCGCGGGCACGACTCTCACCGGTGGAACGAACACTTTAAGCGTTAGCTTTAGCCCGACCGATGGGGTTGACTACAACGTCGCGAGCGCCACCCAGAGTTTGGTGGTTTCTCCGGCGACTCCGGTCATCACCTGGGCCGCGCCGCCGGCGATCGTTTACGGCACGGCGCTAAGCACGGCGCAGTTGAACGCGACCGCCAATGTGGCCGGGTCATTTAGCTATCTCCCTGACGCGGGCGCGACGCTTCCCGCCGGAATCAACGCGCTCAGCGTTACGTTCGCTCCCGCGGACACGACCAACTACACGACGGCCACCGCGACGCAATCGTTGACCGTGACGCCCGCCGCTCCGGTCATCACCTGGGCCGCGCCGACGTCGATCGTATTCGGCGCAACCTTGAGTGGAGCGCAATTGAATGCGACCGCGAACGTGCCCGGAACGTTCGCTTACACGCCGGCCGCCGGAACCACGCCCAGCGCCGGAACCAATGTTCTGAGCGTGACGTTCACTCCGACGGACGGCCTTGATTATTCCGCCGCGACGACGACGCGCAGCCTGGTTGTGTCGAAGGCCACGCCGACGATCACTTGGGCGTCGCCGTCCAACGTAGTATATGGCGCGGTCCTGGACCAAACGCAGTTGAACGCGACCGCCAATGTCCCGGGAATCTTTACCTACACGCCCGTGGCTGGAACCACGCTCACGGCGGGAACGAACACGCTCAGCGTGACGTTCACTCCGTCCGATAGCGCTGATTACAATTCAGCGTCCGCCTCGCAAACCTTGGTTGTCACGCCCGCCACGCCGACGATTACGTGGGCCACTCCCTCGGCCATCGTGTATGGAACGGCGCTCAGCGCGACTCAACTTAATGCCACCGCCAGCGTGGATGGCACGTTTAGCTACGCTCCCGATTTTGGCACGACCCTACCCGCGGGCGCGAACGCGCTCACCGTGACGTTTAGTCCAACCGATACGACCAACTACACCGCCGCGACCGCGACGCGCGCCTTGACGGTGGCGCCGGCGACGCCGGTTATCACGTGGGTTGCGCTGGCGCCGATTCTTTTTGGCGCGCCGGTGAGCGGAGCGCAACTGAACGCCACCGCGAATGTCCCGGGCACGTTTAGTTACATTCCCGCGACCGGCGCGGTACTGAGCGTTGGGTCCAACCGTCTCAAGACGCTCTTTACTCCGGATGACGCCGTCGATTATACGACGGCTACCGCGGCGCAAACATTGATTGTCTCGAAAGCCACGCCGACGATCACGTGGGCGACGCCGTCCAATATCGTGTACGGCACGGTCTTGGACCAAACGCAGTTGAACGCGACGGCCGACGTGCCGGGAACCTTCACCTATACTCCCGCCGCGGGCACGACGCTCACCACTGGAACGAACGCGCTTAGCGTCGTTTTCAACCCGGCTGACGGCGCCGACTACAACGTGGCTTCCGCGGCGCAAACCTTGGTGGTGACGCAGGCGACGCCGGTGGTCAGTTGGCCGACGCCCGATGCCATCGTGTATGGAACGCCTTTGACCACGGCTCAACTCAATGCCACCGCCAACGTGGACGGGACATTCAGCTATTTGCCGGCGCTGGGAACCGTGCTTAAGGCCAGCACGCTCACGCTCAACGTTACGTTTACGCCGTCCGACACGACCAACTACAGTTCGGTCGATGCGACGCAAAGTTTAACGGTTTCTCAGGCCACGCCGCTCATCACGTGGGCTGCTCCCGCCGCCATTGTTTACGGGACGGCGTTGGACGCGACGCAATTGAACGCGACGGCGAACGTGCCTGGCACGTTTACCTACATCCCGGATTTTGGCGCGACGCTCGATGCCGGGTCCAACCGACTCAAAGTCAGCTTCGCTCCGGCTGACGCCGCGAATTACACCTTCGCAAACTCCTCGCAAACCTTGGTCGTGGCGGCAGCGAATCAGACGATCACTTTCGCCGCGGTCCCCGACAAGACGTACGGCGACGCGCCGATCACGCTCTCCGCGACGGCCTCGTCCGGATTGCCGGTGAGCTTCAGCCTCGTCAGCGGACCGGCGCGGTTAACGGGCAACGTATTGACGCTCACGGGCGCCGGGTCCGTGACGGTTCGCGCCGCGCAGGGCGGCAGCGCGGACTACCTGGCGGCGTCATCCGTCGATCGTACATTCACCGTGGGCAAAGCCAACCCGGTCATCAATTGGGCGGCCCCGACGAATATCGTGTATGGAACGGCGTTGAGCGCGTTGCAATTGAACGCGACCGCCAGTGTGCCCGGGACCTTTACCTACTTGCCCGAGGCCAGCATCGTGCTCCCCGCGGGAACGAATACGCTCGCCGTGGCCTTCACGCCAACTGATTCCGCCAATTACAACACCGCGTCCTCTAGCGTGGACCTGGTCGTCGATCCGGCGCCGCTGACGATCACCGCGGACAGCCAAGAGAAGACTTACGGCGCGGCTAATCCGACCTTGACCGCGACCTACAGCGGGTTCGTCAACAATGACACAGCGGCGAGCCTCAACCCCGCGGTCATGTTCAGTACCACCGCCACGATCACCAGCGCCGTGGGCGGCTATCCGATCTCGGTAACCGGCGCCACGAACTCGAATTACACCATCACCTTCGTCGGCGGAATTCTGACGGTGGCCCCGGCGGTCCTCACGGTTACCGCGGACAACGCCACGCGAGTCTATGGCTCGACCAACCCGGCGCTGACGGGAACCGTCGTCGGAATCGTCAACCAAGACCCCATCACCGCGGCTTACCACACGACGGCGACCGTGAGCAGCGCGGTCGGCCAGTATGACATCGTTCCGAGCGTCAGCGACGTCGCGGGCGAACTCGCCAACTACAGCGTCACGGTCGTCAATGGCTCCCTCGTCGTGACACCCGCGGGGCTGACCGTCACGGCGAATGATGCCGCGCGCGATTTCGGAACGTCGAACCCGGCTTTCGCCGCGACGCTCAGTGGCTTCGTCAACGGCGACGGAGTTGCGGTCGTCAGCGGGGCGGCGGCGTTCGCGACGACCGCGACGCTCACGAGCCTTCCGGGCGTCTATCCCATCACGCCTTCCGCCGGTACGTTGGTGGCGAGCAACTACGCCTTCACGGCCTTCGTCAATGGCGCGCTGACCGTCCGTAACACGCCACCGTCCGCCAACCCGCAGAGCATCACGGTCGCCGAAAACGCTTCGGCCAACCTAACGCTCACCGGTTCTGATCCCGAGGGCGCGTCGTTGAGGTTTACGGTGAAGACTCCGCCGAGCCACGGCGATTTGGGCGGAACCGCGCCGAACTTCACCTACCTGCCTCGCGTCGGTTACAGTGGCGCGGACAGCTTCACCTTCACTTCGTTCGATGGGGAACTCGAGTCCGCCCCGGCCACGGTCACGATTACCGTCACGGCCGTTCCGCAGCCGCCGACCATTTCGTCAATCGGCGCGCAAACGATGTCCACCAACTCCTCACTCCACTTGGTCTTCAGCGTGGGCGACGTGGATACGGATCTCGCCGCCCTGGCCGTGACCGCGCAGTCGAGCAACGGAACTCTGGTGCCGAATTCCGCGAGCGCGTTGAACCTCGGCGGCGCGGGCGCCAGCCGGAGTCTCGACGTTACTCCGGCGCTCAATCAGGCCGGCTCCGCGACGATTACGCTAAGCGTTAGCGACGGAACCTCGACGGTTTCGACCGCGTTCCTGCTTACGGTCAGCGGCGGATCCACCTCGACCAATTTTGCCGGAGCCGCGCTGGATGGTTATATCTCGAATGGACGCGTATTCTTTGACGCGAACGGCAATGGCGTCCAAGACGCCAACGAACCCGGTACTCAGACCGACGGACAGGGTCACTTTAATCTGGCGGTTGATGTCGCCACGTTTGACCAAAATCACAATGGCCAACTCGACGCGAACGAAGGACATCTGGTCCTCGTCGGTGGAACCGATATCGCCACCGGGCTGCCTAACTCGGGCAGCTTGAGCGCGCCATTGGGCGCCACGGTGGTCACGCCATTGACGACCGTGATCGATCAATTGCAGCGGCAGAATCCGGCGCTGACGAGCGCTCAAGGCGCGCAGTTGCTGTTGGGCGCGTTGGGTGTTCCCGCCTCCGTCAGTGGCAGCGTCAACGTGCTGACCTACGATCCCTTCAACGCCGCGCAAGCCGGCGACCCGAACGCCACGGCCATTCAAAACGCCGCGGCAAAAATCTCCGACACGGTCGCGCAGGCGTCCGCCTTGTTGAGCGGGGCGACCTCACAATCCTCCGCCCAACTCAGCGTCTCGGTCACCCGAACGTTGGCGGCGCAGGTACTGGCGTCCGGCCAACTTGATCTCAGCTCTCAGAGTGGCGTGGCGAATCTCATCACCCAAAGCGCCGCCGCCGCGAACGCGTCCCTTTCGGACGCGGTGACGCAGGGGGCGGCGGCGGTGGTGGCGGGCGTGAATCAAGCCGCGGACGCGATCGCCGCGTCCGGGGCCGCTCCGGAGACGGGGCTGGCGCAATTGATCCAAGTGCAGCATGTCGCGCAGGCCGATCTCGCGGCTAACCTGGCCGCCGTCGGCGCGGGCGGCGTGGCGATCGACGACGTCGTCGTCGCGCGCACGGGCGCCAATTTGTCGGCCGCCATTCAAGCAGCTCCGGTGGGAGATCTCATTGGCTTCGATACGCGGCCGGGGATTGTCTCATTCAGTGGCGCGGCGTTCCAAGTTCGCGAAGGCGGCGCCGCGGTTCAACCGGTCACGCTGACTCGCCAGCAAGGAACGCGCGGAACGATCTCGGTGGTCGTCACGCTAAGTGACGGCACGGCGACGGCGTCGTCCGGGGATTACACGCCCGGCGGCATTCCGGTCGTCTTCGCGGACGGCGAGATTAGCAAGACGGTCGATTTGACCGGCCGGATCGCGGCGGATGGCATAGTGGAAGGAAACGAGACGATCTTGCTGAGCGTGGCGCTGGCGCCCGGCTCGGCGACTGGGTCCGCGGTCGGATTGCAGAGCACGGCGACGCTTACGGTGATCGATGGAGATTCACCCGGCTCGTTCGCCTTCAATTCCGGTGGTTTCAGTCTCTCCGCCAGTGGCGCGGCGCCGAATACGGTCACGATCGCGCGCACTTCGGGAACCGCGGGCGTGGTGAACTTGACGCTGACCCCAACGCCTATTCCCGGGGGCGCCGTCCCTGGCGTGGACTATGTGGCGGCCCCTATCGCCGTGACCTTCGCCGCCGGCGAACAATACCGGCTCGTGACCATACCGCTGCTGCGTGGTAACGGCGGCGGCGGCAACCACCAGTTTCAATTGATCCTCTCGCTCGCGGCGGACGCTCCGGCGAGCGCCATTTTGGGCGCCCAGAGCGCCGCAACGGTCACGATCCTCGCCGCGCCGAACACGGCGCCGGTCGCCACCGCGCGCTCGGTGGCCGTGCTGGAAAATGGAAGCCTCAGCCTGACGCTTTCGGGAGAAGACAACGAGGGCGACGCGTTAAGTTTCCGCGTCGTGAACGGCCCGAGCCACGGCGCTCTGACCGGGACCGCGCCGAATCTGACCTATCAGCCAGCGGCCTATTTCTCGGGGACCGACAGCTTCACCTTCGTCGCCAATGACGGACAATTGGATTCGGCGCCCGCGACGATCGCCATCACGGTGGATTTTGTGAACCATTCGCCGGTCTTGAACCAGGCAATCCCGAACCAGAGTGGCGTCTATGGGACCGCGTTCTCGTTCACCCTCCCGGCCGGGACGTTTAGTGATCCTGACCCGGGCCAAACGCTGGCTTATACCGCCACCGGTCTGCCACCGGGGCTTACCCTGGATGCCGCGAGCGGCGCAGTAAGCGGTCGCCCGACCGTACCGGGCAGTTACCCAGTTACGATCTCTGTGACCGATAACGCCCTTCCGCCTTTGGGCGCCACTGGCTCATTCGTGATTAGCGTCGCGAAAGCCGCGTTGACCGTCACCGCCAACAACGTCGCCCGCGATTACGGGCAAACGAATCCGCCGTTAACCGGCACGATCGTCGGCGTTGCCAATAACGACAACCTCACCGCTTCCTATAGCACGACGGCGACTCCGGCCAGCCCGGTGGGAACTTATCCAATCGTGCCGAGTCTTGTTGACCCGGGCCAGAAACTGAGCAACTACGTGGTGACCATCGTCAACGGCGCGCTGACCGTGAGAAATGTGCCGCCGGTCGTCAACGCCGGCCCCGATCAGCAGGCGGTGGTCGGAACCCAGGTCACCTTCGCGGGCAGCTTCATCGATCCCAGCAGCGTCAACGACGTGGTGAGTTGGAACTTCGGCGATGGCTCGGCGCCCGTCACCGGCACGTTGGCGCCCAAACATGCCTTCGCCAAGAGTGGCGTTTACACGGTAACCCTGACGGTTACCGACAGCCAGTCGGCGAGCGCGAGTGATACGGTCGTGGTGACCGTCGTCAGCAGCCATAGCTTCGCCACCGACGCCTTGGCGCAATTGACGCCCTACGTCGCGCAGTCCAAACGCATCGGGAAGGCCGTCAATGACCTCACCACTAGTTTGCAATCCGCGTACTGGGTGGACGAACTTCATCTTAATCCGACCAACGGGGTAAAAGCGTTCGTCGCGTGGCGACAGACCGTCGATATGCTGGAGAAGACGCTGGCGCCTGCGCTGAAGCAACCGAGCGATCCGCTCGACGACAACGACGGCCCGGATGACGCCGTATTTACGGTCACCTTCAATGATCCCAAGCTCGACGCGTTAGGCGCCGCGGGCGTGAAGGCCGTGACGGTCGCTTTGGCCGACGTCGTAGCCGCGGCGCGCCTGATCAGTGACACGTTGAATCGGGAGAACGCGGGCTTGATCGCGCTGGATCCCAAAAAGCAGGACCGTGTGACCGACGCGTTGGCCCGAGGCAGTCAGTTCCTGGCGCTGGGCGATCAGCTCGCCGCGACGGGTGATTACGTAAATGCGATCCGCAAGTACGTGCGTTCATGGGATAACGTGCAGGATGCCATCAGTCTTGCGAATCAGAACCCGCCGGTGAAGGAATTGGTCAAGGCGGAAAACCTGCTTGAGCAGGCGATGGACCCGCAGTATTGGCTGGACGACGTGCATTTGGATCCGAGCACCGGCGATAAGGCCTTCAATCTGATGCAATCCGCCGCGCGGGAATTCGAAAACGTCATCGCCTCGGCGCAGAGTGGGAAAGTTGCCGCGTCGGCGGGGCTGCAAGCGGCGTCCGAATTGTCCGACTTGATCAATCAGGCATTGGTCGTAAGCCGGACGTACTATTTGGAAAACGTCGGCTTGGTGGCGCTGAAGTCAAAATACCAGAAATCGGTGGACACCAATCTGGGCCAGGCCAGCGCCGATCTTGACCAGGGCGCGGCCGCGACCGCCACGGGGGACGGCAATACGGCGATGTCAGCCTATGCCGATTCCTGGGACCAAACCGGCAACGCGATCCAACAGGCGGCCAAAACGAAGTAGGGCGACGCGCGAGACCGCCCGCGGGCGCGGCACGAAAGAAAGTGTTTACTTTAAGAGCATCACTTTCCCGGACTGATCCACGCTGATCTCATGGGCCTCGGGCGGAATGGCGCTGGTGACCGTTGTTCCGCCCGGCCAGCGCAGCCAAATTTGGGAGGGGCGTTCGGGGGTGGCCATGACTTGAACCGCGCTGTCTTGAGACCAGTAGCCGGAACCCGCGTGGATTTCGCGGGCGGGGCCGGCCCGAGTTCCGAAAATCAACCGAAGCGTCGCGCCGATGCCGTCGGGGTTCCCGGGCGGGCCGTTGAGCCTCACGCGCAAACCCGCGCGTGCCCCGGCATTGTGAAAAAGTTTTGTCGGGCCGCCGTTCTGCGTGACGACCAAATCAACCCGGCCGTCAGCGTCGTAGTCGGCCAGGGCGGCTCCCCGTTGCTCGCCATACACGGCGATGCCGCTCTCGACCGCCGAGACTGTTGCGAAGCCGCCGCCACCGTCACCACGCAAGAGCAGCCCCCGGCCAGCGTCGTACGGGGTCGTTTGCGGTTCCGTTGCAAAGAAGTTCTGACTTAGGAAAACGTCTTCCTTCCCGTCGCCGTCCAGGTCGCCAACGCACACGGCAAAGGCCGGCGCGATTTGCGCCTCCAACGGCAGCGACTTCGCGACAAAACGATTTCCTTGATTCAAAAAAACCATTGAATCGAGGGTGTTGGCTTGCAACTCACGAGCTTGTTTCAACCGCTCGCCAAAAATCTCCTCAACGCTCGCCTCGCCGTACGCGCGGTACGTCGCGAACTTGCCCCGCGTGAAGGGACTGGCGTCCGCCATGCTGTCGAAATCGCGCCACGGCACAATCTTCTGCATCGACTGGTCAAAGTACGCTTCGACTAAGTCGGTCGTTCCAGAGCCGTTCAGGTCCCCGTAGTAGAGCGAAAGCGGTTTGGCGCGATGCCGTTCGTATTTCGTATTCCGTCCCCAGTTGCTGGCCACGATGTCCATCTTGCCGTCGTTATTGAAGTCGCCGACGCAGACGCCGTTCCACCAACCCACGAAACCATCCAGGCCCCATTCCTTCGTCGCCTCGGTGAAGCGCCCATGATCGTTGTGGAAGACGCGGATCGGTCCCCATTCACACGCGAGAATCAGTTCGGGGAAGCCGTCCCCGTCCAAATCGCTGAAAACCGCGCCGCTCACCAGACCGACCGCCTCCAGCGCCTTGGTGTTCGGCTCGTCCAAGACTAGTTTTCCGCCGGAGCTACGAAATAGTCGCGATGAGGCCGCCGACGGGTAGTGTCCCGGAATCACCCGACCGCCGACGAACAGCGCCAGTTCGCCGTGGCCATCGATATCGGCCAAAGCCAGCGGGCCAGAGCTCGCGTCGGCGCCGGGCACAATCTCGTCAACGGTATTGGCCGTAAGATCGTAACGCCGCACGCTCGACGTGTTGGTTGAGCCATCCTCGTAATTAGAGTTACCCGCCAAGAGGAATCGCTTCTGGGCGGACTTGCGCCAACCGAGTACGCTCGTCAGGTTGTTGGTTAACGGCTGGTCGAGCGGCGAATTCGTCATCGACTCGAATCCTCCCTGCCCGTCGTTGTGAAATACGGTCAGCCGACCGCCCTTGCCGCCGCTGATAATCAAGTCCTCCCGGCCGTCGCCATCGGCATCGAACCAGCTTACTCCCGGTCCTAACTGGCTCAGGCGTTTCGGCAACAACGGTTGGCGGGCAAGGTCATCGAATGGCTCTTGGTGGTGAATGTGCTTGAGCCGGTCGCTCACGTCTTGGAAAAGCGGGCTTGGTTTGGTTGCGTCGGTCACAGGCGAGGGACTGGGACCGTTGGCCGCCGCGGCTTCGTCGATCTCATAAACGCGGTTTGCCCGGACTCCGAGGATGACGCTCCTAGCGCCGCTGCGCCACTCAACCTGTATCCGCATTTCATTCGTGAGCGTTCCCGCGGCGAAGACGCGCACGGCGTCATCTCCGGAAAGATAGCGTCCGCCCGCCATCATTTCCTGGCTTTGGAGCGGGACGGCGCCGCGGAATACTTTGATCTTGGCTCCGATGCCGCGCGTGTTGGGCGACCGTCCTTTGAGCCGCACCACCACGCGCGGCGCCCCCGTGTTATTGCGGTAGATGCCGGCCGGTCCATTGAGATTATTGACCACGACGTCCAGCGAGCCGTCGTTATCCAAATCCGCCAGCGCCATGCCTTGGGCCATGTTCGTCGTATTGAATCCCCATTGGGCGCCGACTTCCTCGAAGGTCAAATCGCGGCGATTGCGAAAGGCCTGGTTGGGCAGCGGCAAGCGCGGATACATCAGCAGATTGAGGCCGACCTTTTCACGCGGCCGCCGCCCTTGCGCGCGAATCCTGACCTCCGCGTCGGCGTCCTGCGTGTCAAAGCCCGCGCCGGCGCCGACTAAAAGGTCTTCGTAACCGTCGAGATCGACGTCGAGGAAAATCGGACACCAGGACCATTCGGTCGCATCCAGCCCGGCGAGTTGCGCGATCTCCGTGTAGGAACCATCGCCGCGATTGAGAAACAGAGTGTTGCGATCGACTTGCGGGCGTTCGGCGCTGTAGCCGATCGGCGCCGCCGCGGCTCCCGCCCGTGAGGATTGCGTGATTCGGCGCGCATGGTCGGGACTGAGCATGTCGAGGACGATGAAGTCGTCGAACCCATCGCGATTGATGTCCGCGAAATCGACGCCCATCGACAGGCTCGAGGTATTGGGCATCGCGGGGCGGGGGAGCGCGCGGAAATGACCGTGGCCGTCGTTGAGCCAGATGCGATCCGGGCTCCAAAAATCATTGCAGACGTAAATATCGGGCGCGCCGTCGCCGTTGAGATCACGAAACGCGACGGAAAGTCCCCAGTCGCGGGGCGGGGCGGCGAGTGGGGCGCCAGCTTCGTCGCGAAATGTTCCGTCCGTCCACGAAAGCGGGGTAAAGTGACCCTTGCCGTCGTTAAGATAAACGAAATCGACTTCACCGTACTCGCGCAGGAATCCTTCCGGGGTGATGTACATCGTTTCGCGGTCCTCCGGTTTGAGCATCCGCTTGCCGTTGATGTTGAGCATTTCGAGGCCGGTACTGCGGACGGTTGTGCGACGATAGTTGGCGACGTAAAGGTCCAATGTGCCGTTGCCGTCGATATCGGCCAGAGCCATGCTCGTGCTGGCGAATTGTTGACTCAGCCCTGAATCCTTGGCCTCCGTGAAGTGACCTTTGCCGTCATTCAGAAAGAGCCGAGTGCCACCACCGAGCGCGTTGACCAGCAAATCGAGAAAGCCGTCCCCGTTCACGTCCGCGAAGACGGCGCCGGTCGAGTATTGACCGGGGCAGGCCACGCCCGCTTGTTCCGTGATGTCTTCGAACTTCCAGTTTCCCAGGTTGCGGTAAAGGACATTCGGACCCTCGAGGCGGCAGAAATAGATGTCGCATAGGCCGTCGCCATCGACGTCGCCCAAAGCCACGCCCGAACCGTTCAACCGGATTTGGTTTTCGGCGGCCTTGGCGTCGGAAAGCACATTGGTGAAACGGATGCCAGTTGCTTCCGGCGCGAGGAGCGTGAAGCCGGTTTTCCCGTCCTTGGGCACGGGCAGCGCCGCCCAGCGACAGCCCGGCGCGACCTGCCAGTCAAGGGCCGACGCCGGTACGAAGTAAAGGCAGAGGATCGGAATAGATAAAAATGCGCGGCGGGCGAGGGGATTCATCGTGAGAGCGAAGGCAGGTTGGGCGCGCGCATCGGTCCGGGACGGTAACAGCGTGCGCCCGACTTGAGAACCACAAACGCGCGCTACGGCCCGTTGTATCCGCAAGGTGGGTCGTTCTCCCGCGCCGCGTTTCGCCGCGTTTCGCCTTGCGCGTGGGTCGCCAGCGCGGGTAAAGGTGACTGGTTCTTCCAAATTGAAACCGCTGTTTTTCATGGCCCGTGTCTTCCTCGCCGCCCTCGGGGTCATTGGGTCAGTGGCTTCGGCTCTCGGGGGCGACTATCAAGGCCCAGGGACCAAGCGGATGGCCGAACGGCTCGAAAGCCTCGCCCTAGCGACCAAGCCGCTCAGCCATCCGTTCTTGAACGCCGAGCGGGCGGAACTGATCCGGCAGGAAATGGGGCGCGTGCTCGCGGGGCCGGAGTCACCCGAGAAGGCGCCGAAGTTGATCGAGCTGCAATCGAGGTACGCGGTCGAACTGTTGAACGCTGGCAAGACGACCGACGCGATCGTCGAGTTCACGACCTTGGAGAACTTCATGAAGATGGGCGGCGTCAACTTCAGTGAGCAGAGCAGGGGCGCCGTGCGCCAGAGTCTGGCGCTGTGTTATCTGCGATTGGGAGAGCAGGAGAATTGCCTGACCAACCACACCATCGATTCCTGCCTGTTGCCGATTGGCGCGAATGGCGTTCACAGGCTCCAGCGAGGATCACGGACCGCGATTTCCATCCTAACCAAGCAACTGGATGAATTTCCCAACGATTTGAAGGCGCGCTGGCTGATCAACGTCGCCTACATGACCGTCGGCGAGTATCCCGCTCAAGTTCCGGCGAACTGGTTGATTCCGCCGAAGACCTTCGAGTCTGATTACCCCATGCCACGCTTTTTCGACGTCGCCGGCAAGCTTGACTTGGACCTCAACGATCTGGCGGGCGGCGTCATCATGGATGACTTCGACGGCGACGGAAATCTCGACCTGATGATTTCCGCGTGGGGGCTGCACGATCAACTGCGCTATTTTCACAATAACGCGGACGGAACCTTCACGGAGCGCACGGTGGAAGCGGGTTTGATCGGCGAAGTGGGCGGGCTTAATCTTTTGCAGGCGGACTACAATAACGACGGCAATCTGGATGTGCTGGTGATGCGCGGCGCCTGGCTCGGAACGGAAGGACACTACCCGAAATCGTTGTTGCGAAATAACGGCGACGGAACCTTTGAAGACGTGACCGAGGTGGCCGGGTTGTTGGGCGCGAACTCGCCGAGCCAGGCGGCGGTATGGTTCGATTACAACAATGACGGTTATGTGGATCTTTTCATCGGTAACGAATCGACGCCGGGGGATACCAATCGCTGCCAACTCTATCGCAATAACGGCGATGGCACCTTTACTGAGGTCGGCGCCAGCGTCGGCCTGGACGTGATCGGGTTTGTGAAGGCGGTCACCGCGGCCGATTACAACCACGACGGCTGGCCCGACCTTTATCTATCGTGTCGCAGCGGAGGAAACCTCCTTTTTCGCAATGACGGCCCGCAGGGCCCCGATCGGTCGCCGGAGGGCGCATGGAAATTCACCAACGTCACCCGCGAGGCGGGCGTTGCTGAGCCGGAGCATAGCTTTACCTCCTGGTTTTTTGACTACGATAACGACGGCTGGCCGGACATCTTTGTCGCCGGCTACTTCATCAAAAACGTCGGAGACGTCGCCGCCGACTATCTCGGCCTGCCTCACAATGGCGAACGCTCGCGGCTTTATCACAATAATCACGACGGGACCTTCACCGACGTGACGAAACAGATGGGGCTTTACAAAGTTTTGCTCGCGATGTCGGGCAATTTTGGCGATTTGGACAACGACGGTTATCTCGATTTTTATTTGGGGACGGGCGATCCGGATTTGAGCACGCTCATCCCGAAGCGGATGTTTCGTAACGCGGAAGGGAAGGGATTTCAAGACGTCACCACAGCGGGCGGGTTCGGTCATTTGCAGAAAGGTCATGCCATTGCTTTCGGTGATCTGGATAATGACGGCGACCAGGACGTTTACATTTCGATCGGCGGCGCCTACCAATCGGACTTCTACCGGAACGCGCTTTTCGAGAATCCGGGAAACACGAATCATTGGCTGAAGTTGAAACTTGTCGGCGTGACGTCAAATCGCGCGGCGATTGGCGCCTCGATCAAAGTGACGGTGGAACCGGGCGCCAGAACGATTTACAAATCGGTGAACTCGGGCGGCAGTTTCGGAGCGAATCCGCTCCGCCAGGAAATCGGACTAGGCTCCGCGGAGGCCATCACGGAAGTCGAAGTGAACTGGCCCGCCTCGAAGACCATCCAGAAATTCACGAACCTTTCCGTCGATAATTGTTACACCATTCGTGAAGGCGACCCGGTTCCCACCTTGATGAAGTTGAAGACGTTTAAATTGCTCGGCGATCCTAACGTCGATCATAGCCACCATCATCCAACCCCATAGCGGTTGAGGCCTGCTGAAACACGCTTCGGTCTAGCGAATCAATCTGACGTTCCCGGCGGCGTTCACTTCAATTTCTCGCGCGCCGGGAGGCAGGTCACTCTGCGTGATTCTTCCGCCGGGCCACCGTACCCAGATTAGCGTGGGCGACTGCGGCGTGGCCATGACCTGCACGGCGCTGTCCTGCGACCAGTAGCCGGCTCCGGCGTGGACTTCACGCGCGGGACCGTAATTCTTGCCGAACACCAGCCGGGCGACCGCTCCGACCCCGGTGGGATTGTTGGCGCCGGCATTCAACCGCACGCGCAGGCCCGGCTTGGCGCCGAGGTTGTGATAAAGCTTGGTCGCGTTGCCGTTCTGGGAGACCACCAGATCGATCCGACCGTCGCCGTCATAGTCGGCCAACGCGCAACCGCGCTGTTCGCCGTAAATCGTGACTCCGCTCTCCTGTCCCGGAACCGCGCGGAATCCACCCCGGCCGTCGCCACGCAGCCAGAGGCCCCGCCCGGCGTCAGTGCGAGCCGTGTCCGGCGAGGTCGCAAAAAAATTCTGACTCAGGAAAACGTCCTCGTGGCCGTCGCCGTCAAAGTCGCCGACGCAGACGCCAAAGGCCGGAGCGAACTGCGCCTCCGGCGGCAGATTCGTCCCCTCGAAATGGTCGCCGCGATTCAAAAAAGCCATCGAAGTCAACGTGTTCATATCGACGACGCCCGCGCTTTTGAGCGCGTCACCATAAATGTCTGCCAGCCCGGCCTGAGCGTAAGTCGCAAAATCCGGGATTCGTCCGCGCAGAAACGGCATCCCCGTGGCTGCCGCCAGCAAACTTCGTTCGGGAGCTTCCTTGGCCATGCCTTCGTCGTAATACGACTCAATGAGATCGACCGTGCCGTTCCCGTCCAGGTCCGCGAAATAAAGCCGCCGCGGATGCTGCCGGTTGGTTCGATATTTTGAATTCAATCCCCAGTTCGAAGCGATGATGTCCATTTTGCCATCGCCATCGAGGTCGCCCGTGGTGACTCCATTCCACCAACCGGTCAGATTGGCCAGCCCAAGCTGCTGGGTCACTTCGGTGAATTTGCCGTGGTCGTTGTGGAAGACGCGGAGCGGTCCCCACTCACAGGCGAGGATCAATTCCGGGAAACCGTCCCCGTCCAAATCGCTGAAGACCGCGCCGCTGACCAAGCCAACTCTTTCCAAGCGCCGGCTGTTTTCTTCGTCCAGCACGAACTTGCCGGACTCGTTGCGATACAGACGCGAGGAGGCCGCCGCGGGATACTTTCCCGGGATGACCCTTCCGCCGACGAACAAGTCGAGATCACCGTCGTCGTCGATGTCCGCCAACGCGAGCGGGCCGGCGCTCGAAAGCTGATCCGGGAGGCTGACGCTGGCGCCCGGCCGCGTGAGATCGAACCCCTCCACCGAGACGCCATTGGTAAGTCCGTCCTCGTAGTTCGAGTAACCGATGATCAAAGACGAGGCAGCTCCGAGGATAGTGGTTTGGTCGCGCGTCGCGATTTGACCAAGCTGGCGCGACGACATCGGGACAAATCCACCGTGGCCGTTGTTACGAAACAGCCCCGGCTTCCCTCCCTTGCCAGTGGCGATAATCAGATCGTCCCAACCGTCGCCGTCGAGATCGAACCAACACACGCCTGGCCCTAGTTGACTCAATCGATTTGGCAGCAACGGCTGGCGGGCGAAATCGTCAAAAGGCTCTTCGACGTGGCGATGGTGGAGCAGGCCGCTGACGTCTTCAAAAATGGGGCTGATCGCGGGGGGCGCCGCGGCCGGCCCTGAATTCGACGCGTCGGTGGCGCCAGCTTCGGCGATCTCATAAATCCGATTGGCGCGGGCGTCGGAGACCACGCTGCGTTTTCCATTTCGCCACGTCACTTCAATCGACAAATGGTTGGTCAAGGTTCCCGCCGCAAAGACGCGCATCGGATCGTCACCGGACAGGTAACGCCCGCCGCAAATGACCTCCTGGCTCTGCGGCACGGGCCCGCCGAGGACCTTGATCCTGGCGCCGATCCCTTGAGTGTTCGGCGGCTTTCCCTGCAAACGAACGGCGACCCGTGGCGCGATTCCCTCGTTGCGGTAAATGCCCGCCTGTTCATTGAGGTTGTTCATCACGACATCCAGGTCGCCATCATTATCCAGGTCCGCCAGCGCCATTCCCTGCGAAATCCCGCGCGAGTCGAAACCCCAGGCGGCGCCGACCTCTTCAAACGTTCGGTCGCCGCGATTGCGAAAGATCAGCTTCGAGGTCAGCAGGCCCGGGTATTCGTTGAACAGCGCCAGCAGGGCGCTTTCGGAGAGACCGCCCGAGGCCCGGGTCGCCGCCAGACGACGCGCGAGGTCGATGTTTTGAAAATCGCGCAGTTGGCCGTTCGTTACCAGGATGTCTTCGTAACCATCGAGATCGACATCGAGAAAGATCGGACCCCACGACCATTCCGACGCCTCGACGCCGGCGTAGTAGGAGATTTCCGCGAAGGTCCCGTCGCCTCGATTTAACTGCAAAGTGTTCCGCATCACTTGCGGCCGATTCTCGATCACGCCGATGGGCCACGCGATCGGCGGGGAGGGGCTGACCTGCACGTGCCGCTTCTGGTGTTCCCGGCTGAGCATATCGACGACGAAAAAATCGACCGCGCCGTCACGGTCGATATCGGCGAAATCAACGCCCATCGAAAAGGTGCTGGTATTGCGGATCGCGGCGCGGGCGATGGCGTGGAACTTTCCCTTGCCGTCGTTGATCCAGATTCGGTCCGGCGAGAAGAGGTCGTTGCACGTGTAGATGTCCGGGGCGCCATCGCCATTAAGGTCATGGAATTGCACCGCCAAACCCCAGTCACGAGGTGGCTCGGTCAAAGGGTGTCCATCTTCGTCCAGGAACGTGCCGTCGGTCCATGAGGCCGCGGAAAAATGACCTGTGCCGTCGTTGAGATAAAGCATCGGCGGCTCGCCGAACTCGAGCACTTCGCCACTGGCGGTGACGCCGAAGCGATTCGTCCATTCGGAGCGTGTCGTGGGTTGGTCGTTCACGCGCGTGACCGTGGGAGCGCCGTTGACCATCTCAACGTGGACCCTGGTTTTCGGCTGATCCCGAATGGTGGTCGGCCGGTAATTCGCCACGTACAAGTCGAGCGTTCCGTTTCCGTCCACGTCCGCGAGGGCCATCGACATGCTGCCCGCCGTGGAGCCGACTCCAGACGTAACGGTGATTTCCTTAAAGTGGCCGTGCCCGTCGTTCTCAAAGACGCGGGTGCCGCCCCCGAGCGAATTCACCAGTAAGTCCAAGTCCCCATCGCCATCGATGTCGGCAAATACCGCGGCCGTGTAGTCTTGATTCCCGCACGCGACGCCCGCTTCTTCCGTGATGTCTTGGAACTTCCAGTTCCCCAGATTGCGATAGAGTTTGTTGGGCCCGCCCAATCGGCAGAAAAAGATGTCGCATAAGCCGTCGCCATCAACGTCGCCCAACGCCACGCCGGAGCCACTCAACAGGTTGCGGTTCGTCAGCGAGCGCTCGTCGGAAATCGAGTTGGTGAAGAGGATGCCGGTGTCCAGCCCGTTCAACCGTTTGAAACCGATCTTCCCCTCGGTGGGTACCTCCAGTTCACTCCAGCGATGGCCGGCGGCCTGATGCCATTCCAGAGGCGCGTTGGTCGCGGCGCCGAGGGCTGAGGTCGCGAAGGCGACGATGATGAGCGCGGCGTAAGTAAGTTGCCAATTGAGGCAAGTGACGTCGGCTCGATTCTGGCCCGCGCTAGGTGGGGCAGGCGATGAAGCGGCGCGGGCCGACCGGTCGAGAATCGCGAATAGATTCATTCAACGAAGCGCCTTAATGGTCCCGTCGATTGCAACGGCGACCTCGCGCGCACCGACGGGATAGCCGTGGGTGGTGACCTTGCCGCCCGGCCAGCGCACCCAAATCTGGGTTGGCGTCTCAGGCGTCGCCATCACCTGCACGGGACTGTCTTGCGACCAATAACCGGAGCCGGCATGAACTTCGCGGGCGGGACCCATGCCTTTCGCGAAAACCAAACGGACGACGGCTCCGATGCCCGTGGGGTTGTTTGGTCCAGCGTTGAGGCGGACGCGCAGGCCGGGTTTGGCGCCAACGTTGTGATACAGTTTTGCCGCGGCGCCGTTCTGCGTGACCACCAAATCGATGCGCCCGTCGCCGTCGTAGTCGCCGACCGCGCAGCCCCGCTGTTCGCCGTAAACCTTCACGCCGCTCTCCTGTCCGGGGACGGGCTTCAGCCCGCCATGGCCATCGCCCCGCAGCCACAATCCACGCCCGGCGTCGTTGCGCGTCGAGTCCGGACTGGTCGCGAAGAAATTCTGGCTGAGAAAAATGTCTTCGGCGCCATCACCGTCGAAGTCGGCCACGCAGACTCCAAACGCGGTGGAGAACTGCGCTTCGGGCGGCAACTCGACGCCGACAAACTGGCCGGGGCGATTAAAGAAACTCATCGACGCCAGCGTCGTGGCCTGCAGCAAGTGGGCGGTTTTTAGTTTCTCGCCAAAGACCTCCGCCGTGCTCGCGCGGCCGTACGCGGTAAAGTCGGTGACGCGGCCGCGCACAAAAGGCATTCCTTTCGAGACGGCCAGCAGGCCTCGTTCGGGGACTTCCTTGCCCATCGATTCGTCGTAATAGGCTTCGACCAAATCGACGTCGCCGTTCCCGACCAGATCACCGTAATAGAGCAGACGGGGACGTTCCCGGCTTGCGCGGTACTTCGAGTTGAGACCCCAATTGGAAGCGATGATGTCCAACTTGCCGTCGCCATCGAGATCACCGGTCGTGACGCCATTCCACCAACCGGTGAACGTCTCCAGCCCAAGCTCTTTGGTCTGCTCGGTGAATGTCCCGTGGTCGTTGTGAAATACTCGGATCGGTCCCCACTCGCAGGCGAGGATCAGTTCGGGATAGCCGTCGCCGTCGAGGTCACTGAAGACCGCGCCGCTCACCATGCCGACGCGTTCCAGCCGTCGGCTGTTTTCGGCATCCAACACAAACTTACCGCCTTCGTTGCGAAAGATCAGCGACGACGCGGCTTCCGGATAGCGGCCCGGAACGGAACGCCCGCCAATGAACAAATCCAAATCACCGTCGCCGTCGATGTCCGCCAAAGCCAACGGGCCGGTACTTGAAATCTGCCCAGGCAAGCTGTCGTCAACCTTCCGGCCTCTGAGATCGAAGATTCGCACGGCGGCGCCGTTGGTCAGGCCGTCTTCATAATTGGAAGAGCCGACTAACAACGACGAGAGAAGGCCGAGCGCCGTCGTCTGATCCCGCGTGGTCGCGGGCGCCGTGACCACCGGCGAGGATCGCGTGAGTTTGCCTTGCCCGTTGTTACGAAAGACGCCCAAATGTCCGCCTTTTCCGGCGGCGACGATCAGTTCGTCCCAGCCATCGCCATCGAGATCGTGCCAAGCGACGCCCGGGCCACCTTGGCTCAGTCGATTGGGCAACAAACTTTGCCGGGCGAAATCGTCGAACGACTCCTCCGTGTGTTGATGTCCCAGCATGGCGCTGACATCCTCGAAGAATGGACCAGGCGCGGCCGGGCGAGTCGCTCCGGGGGGAGCGCCTGCAGTCGCGGTCGCGCCGGATTCGGCAATCTCATAGATCCGATTGGGCCGCGCATCGGAAATGACGCTTTTCCGCCCGTTGCGCCAGGTCACTTCGATTCTCAATTGATTCGTCAACGAACCGGCGGCGAAAACCCGCATGGGATCGTCGCCTGAAAGGTACCTGCCGCCGCAGATGACCTCCTGGCTTTGCGTGACCGGTCCACCGTACACGACAATCTTTGCGCCGATGCCCTGGGTGTTGGGCGTGGTTCCGCGCAAACGAACCGCGATGCGAGGCGCGATTCCTTCGTTGCGATAGACCCCGGCTTGCTCATTGAAATTATTCATCACGACGTCCAGGTCGCCGTCGTTGTCGAGGTCGGCCACCGCCAACCCGTGCGCGATGCTATGGGAATCGAAGCCCCACGCGGCGCCCATCTCCTCAAAGGTCAGATTACCCCGATTGCGAAAGATCATTTTGGGCGGGGTCAGCGGCGGGTACATTTTGACCACGCGGCTCAGGTCGGCGTGGGAGATTCCGCGCGCGGACTTGGCGGCTTCGATCTGATGGGCCATGTCGATGTTTTGAAAATCGCGCATTTGGCCGTTGGAGATCAGAATATCTTCGTAGCCGTCGAGATCGACATCGAGGAAGATCGGGTCCCACGACCAATCCGAAGCCTCGACGCCCGCATAGTAGGAAATTTCGGCGAAAGTCTCGTCACCGCGATTCCATTGCAGAGTATTCCGCGATACTTGCGGGCGGTTATCGAAAACGCCGATCGGCCACGCCGTCGGCGTTGAGCCGCCGACTTGCACCTGGCGGCTTCGACGGTCGCGGCTGAGCATGTCCACGACGAATAAATCGACGGCGCCGTCACGGTCGATGTCCGCGCAATCGACCCCCATTGAGAAGGCGCTGGTTGAGCGAATCGCGGTGCGGGCGATCGCGTGGAACTTGCCCTTGCCGTCGTTGATCCAGATACGATCGGGCGTGAAGAGATCGTTGCAAACGTAGAGGTCGGGAGCGCCGTCGCCGTTCAGGTCGTGGAATTGCGCGGACAATCCCCAATCGCGCGGTGGCTCCGACAAGGGCCGGCCATCTTCGTCCAGAAACGAGCCGTCAGTGAACGAAACCGGGGAGAAGTGTCCTTTTCCGTCGTTGAGAAAGAGGGTGGGGGCCTCGCCGAATTCCAGGACGGTTCCCGCAGCCGTCACGGTGAAACGGTTGGTCCATTCGGGCGTGGAGGCCGGTTGATCGTTCACGCTGGTGACAACGGGTCGGCCGTCGATGTAGTCGAAGTGCAGGCTGACCCGGAGTTGATCCTGGATGGTCGTCGGACGATAATTCGCGACGAACAGGTCGAGCGTGCCATTGCCGTCCACGTCGGCTAGGGTCAGCGACATGCTGCCGGCGCGGGAGGCGACGCCCGATTGAGCCGTGATTTCGGTGAAGTGGCCTTTGCCATCGTTCTTGAAAACGCGGGTTCCGCCGCCGAGAGAGTTGACCAACAAATCGAGCGCGCCGTCGCCATCAATATCCGCGAAAACCGCGCCGGTCGAATTCTGGTTCGGACACGCCACGCCCGCCTCGTCGGTAATGTCCTGAAATTTCCACCCGCCCAGGTTGCGGTAGAGTTTGTTGGGACCGCCTAGACGACAGAAATAGATGTCGCACCGGCCGTCGCCATCCACGTCGCCCAACGCGACGCCGGAGCCGTTCAGGAGGTTGCGGTTCGTGACGGAGAGTTCGTCGGCCACCGAGTTGGTGAAGAGAATGCCGGTCTCGAGACCGCTGAGGCGCTTGAAACCGGTCTTGCCCGCGGTCGGCACGGCCAATTCGCTCCAGCGATAGCCGTCCGCCGCATGCCACGCGAAAGGCGTCTCGGTGGTGGCGGCGCTCGCGCGCGCGTATAGAACGGCGATCAGGAGCAGCGCCAGGGGAGCACGGGGATTCATTAGCGCAAAGCTTTGATGCCGCCGTCGAGGCTGACTTGAACCTCGCGGGCGCCGGGCGGGACCTCCAACGTTTGCGTTTTGCCCCCGGGCCAGCGGACCCAAATCTGCGTCGGTGTCTCGGGCGTCGCCATCACTTGGACGGCGCTGTCTTGGGACCAGTAGCCGGACCCGGCGTGAATTTCGCGCGCGGGCCCCAGCTTGTCGGCAAACTTTAAGCGCAGCGTCGCGCCGATGCCGTTTGGGTTCCCCACCGGTCCTGCCACGCGGACGCGCAGACCGGGTTTGGCGCCGACGTTGCGATAGAGCTTGGTTTGAGCGCCATTTTGAGTGACCACTAAATCAATGCGTCCGTCGCCGTCGTAATCGGCGAGCGCGCAACCGCGTTGCTCGCCATAAACCTTAACGCCGCTCACTTGCCCGGGGACCGGCGTAAATCCTCCGTGTCCGTCGCCTCTAAGCCAGAGGCCGCGCCCGGCGTCGAGGCGCGCGGTTTCTGGTTGCACCGCGAAGAAGTTCTGGCTCAGAAACAGGTCTTCGGCGCCGTCACCGTCGAAATCGCCCGCGCTCACGCCAAAGGCGGGCGACCACTGCGCCTCGGCGGGCAACGCCCTGGCTTCGAAGCGTCCGCCACGGTTCAAAAAGACCGTGGACGCGAGCGTATCCACCTTCAACTCTTGCGCGTCATTCAGGCGTTCACCGAGGATTTCGCCAACGCTGGCGGCGGCATATTGCTGGAAGGAGGCGAAGCGAGCGCGCAACCACGGCAACGCTTTCGCGACGCTGGACAGGTTGCGAAATGGCACGACTTTGTTCATCGCGGGATCAAAGTAAGCTTCGATCGTTTCGAGGCCACCATTGCCCGGGAAATCGCCATAATAGAGCCGCAAATTCTCAACGCCTCGCCGTTGATAAACATTATTCCATCCCCAACCGGTCGCGATGATGTCGAGTTTGCCATCGCCATCTAAATCCGCGGTGGTGACCCCGTTCCACCAGCCCCGGGAATTGGCGAGGCCCAGGGCATCGGTGATCTCGGTGAGGCTGCCGCCTTTATTCTGAAAGACGCGGATCGGCCCCCATTCACACGCCAGGATTAGTTCGGGCAATCCGTCGCCATCCAGATCACTCCAGACGGCGCCACTGACCAGACCGACCTTCGCCAGTTTCGCCGTGTTCTCCGCGTCCAACTCCCACTTGCCGCCGAGGTCGCGAAGCAACATGGAGGAGGCTGCCTCGGGGTAGCGGCCGGAGGTGACGCGACCGCCGACGAACAACGACAATCGGCCTTTGCCTTCGATGTCCGCCATCGCGAGCGGGCCGGCGCTGGCTTCCTGAGCGGGCAGGGTGGCGTCCACTCTTTTGCCGACGAGATCGTATTGCAGGACGGCGGCGCCGTCGGCCAGGCCTTGCTCGTAGTTCGCGGAACCGGCCAGGAGCACGGTTTGTCCGACGCCCTTGTTCCAGCCGAGAATCGTCGTCTGGTCGCGCGTCACCGGTTGAGCCAGCGCCTCGTCTGGCATTGGCTTGAAACCGCCGTGCCCGTCGTTGCGAAAAACGGCCAGTTGGCCGCCTTTGCCGCTGCCGACGATGAGGTCATCCCAACCGTCGCCATCGACGTCGAACCAACTGACGCCCGGGCCAAGCTGGCTCAGTTTCCGAGGCAACAAATGCTGGAACGCAAAATCGTCGAACGGCTCTTCGTGGTGGGAATGATTGATCAACTCGCTGACATCCTCGAAAAATGGTTTCCGTGGCGCGTCGTTGCCGACCGCGTCCGCCACGGGCGAATTCTGAGCCTGCGCTTCGTCGATTTCATAAACGTGATTGGCCAGCGCGCCGTCCACAAGGCTGCGTTTGCCGCTCCGCCAGACGACCTCAATCCGCAGATGATTGGTCAAGGTTCCCGCGGCGAACACTCGCATCGGGTCGTCAGAGGAAAGATACCTTCCGCCGGCGATCATTTCCTGGCTTTGCATCGGCACGGCGCCACCCAAGACTTTGATTTTCGCGCCGATGCCGCGGGTATTCGGCGGCGTGCCTTTTAAGCGGACCGCGATTCGCGGGGCGGCGGTTTCGTTCCGATAGAGCGCGGCCGGACCGTTGAGGTAATTGATGACCAAATCCAGATCGCCGTCGTTGTCGAGGTCGGCCAGCGCCATGCCGTGAGAGACGCCGGGCGTGTTGAAACCCCACGCGGCGCCTGAGTCCGCGAACGTCAGATCGCCGCGATTGCGGAAGGCGACGATTGGCAGCGCCAGGCGGGCGAACATTGCGCGCAGTTTTAGAACCTCGGTGATCGACATTTTCTTTTGCGCCTTCAATTCCTCCCCGCGATTGATGACGTCGGCGTTGCGCATGTCGCGCTCGTGGCCGGTGGTCATGAGGAGGTCCTCGTAGCCGTCGAGATCGACATCGAGGAAAACGGGCGCCCAGGACCATTCGGAGGCGTCCACGCCGCTGAATTGGCCGATCTCGGCGTAGGTGCCGTCGCCGCGATTGTAAAAGAGGGTGTTGCGCGAATACTGCGGACGATCGTCAATCTTACCGACCGGCAAAATCGTGGGTGACAGTCCGCCCACCTGCACGTGCCGCTTCCGATGATCGCGGCTCAACATGTCGGCGACGAAGAATTCATCATAGCCGTCGCGATTGAGATCGGCGAAGTCGATCCCCATGGAAAACATGCTGGTTGAGCGCAGCGCCAAACGAGGGAGCGCGCGAAACCTCCCCTTGCCGTCATTGAGCCAGACGCGATCCTCGGAAAGAAAATCATTACAGACGTAGAGGTCCGGGGCGCCGTCGCCATTGAGGTCGCGGAACATCACCGACAGCCCCCAGTCGAAGGGCGGCGTCGCGAGCGGATGCCCATCCTCGTCGAGGAACGTGCCGTCGGTAAACGAGAGCAAGGTGAATCGCCCGCCGCCATCGTTTCGGTAGAGCGCGTCCGGCTCCCCATTCTCGATGACCCGCCCGTTCGCCTCCAAATGGTAGCGGCCGATTAAATCCGGCTCGGTGACGGGCCGTCCGTCCACGGATTGCAAGACGAGTTTGCCGTTGGCGTCGTAGTTGACGTGCAGCTTGGTGTTCGGATGATCGCGGATGGTCGAGGTTCTATAGTTTGCGATATAGAGGTCGAGCCGGCCGTCGCCGTCGATATCGGCGAGCGCCAGGGACATACCGGCGCGGTCTTGGTTTAAGACCTCCGCCGCCGGCGTGAAATGGCCCTTCCCGTCGTTGAGGAAGATATGGGTGCCGCCGCCGACCGTGTTGACGATCAGGTCGAGATGGCCGTCGCCATCCACGTCCGCGAAGGCCGCTCCGCTGCAAACCAAGTTGGAACAGCCGACGCCCGCCGATTCGGTAATGTCTTCAAATTTCCAGCCGCCCAGATTCCGGTAGAGTTTGTTCGCGCCGGCCAACGAGCAGAAATAGAGATCGACCCGTCCGTCGCCATCAATGTCCCCGGCCGCCACGCCGGACCCATTGAGATAAATCTGATTGGTGAGATAGCGTTCGTCCGCGAGGGAATTTGTGAAGATCACGCCGGTCGCCGACGGGTTTTGCAACGTGAAGCCAGTGTGGCCTTCGGATGGGACCGGCAATTCTGCGGCGCGGAAACCAGCGCCGACGGTCCAAGTCAATTCGGCCGCGCGGGCGAGCGGCGGTCGCAGTAACACGACCGCGACCATGAGGGCCAAGGGCAATCTCATGTGACGTGGGATCACTGGCGAACTGCTCACGGGTTCGCCGCCGGATCGGTGAGCCGGGCCAGCCCGCGGCGGGCGCGCCCGTGGTCCGGGTTGAGTTCAAGGCAACGCCGGTACGCCACGTCGGCGCCGCGCGTTTCGTCCAAGGCGCGGCAAGTCTCGCCGAGATAGAACCAGGCGGGCGCGTGATCGTTGACCATGCGGACCGAGGCGACGAGATGCTCGCGAGCGGCGGCCAAATTGTTCGTGAGATAGGCGTCTTTGCCATTCATGAATTGTTCCAGCGCCAATTCGCGGCGGGCGCCGGGCGCGTCGCCCTCCAATCGGCTCAGTTCCGCGAGTTTGCTGTGAAGATTGGCGGTGTCCTCCAACTGCGCGGCTTGCTGCCATGCCTGTCGGGCCTTTTTGTTGTCACCGAGCTTTACCCAGGCGACTCCGATGAGGTCCAGCCCGCGGGCGGAGGCCCCGACGCGCTGGTGGCACTGTTCCATCAAGTCGATCGCTTGCTGCGGCCGCCCCTGTTCCCATTCAAGTTTGGCGAGTTGAAAGGCTTTCTCTTCGGTCCAATCGGCGGCGAGCGATTTACGGCTCCATTCCGACGCCTCGGCCAACTGGCCCGCGGATTCCAACTGCACGCTCTTGAAGTGCCAGGCCAGACTGCCCATCGCGTTGCGTCGGCGCAGGACCTCCTGGTAGATCGGGTCGGAACGGAAGAGCGGTTTCTTGGTTCGCAGGGAGAGGTCGTAGAAGTGGGCGGCCGCGGCCGCGTGCCCAAGCTCGGCCTCAGCCCAAGATTTCATCTCGTTGATCTCAATGACGTCTGGCGTTTCACGCACGAGTTGGTCGAGCAGAACGGTGGCTTCTTGGGCGTGTCCCGAGCGGACCAAGACTCGGGCCATGAGGACTTTAGCCTTTGGCAGATCCGGCGCCTGGCGGAGGGCTTCGAGGGCGGCGGGAACGTTTTCCTCGCGCAAACGATCCTGGCCGATATTCAGCCAGCAGTATTGCGCGGTTTGCGGTCCATTGGGCTGGCACGAGGGCGTTTCCAACACCCGATGATAGAGCTTGGTCGCTTCCTGCGTCTGGCCCATGAGGTCAAAACACTCGGCCCAGTAATACAGGTACGAGGTGTCGTGAGGCGCCATCGTATCCAAGTGGCGGTAGCAATATTCCGCCTCGGGAAAGAGCCCGAAGGTTCGGTATAACCGGGCCATTTCGAGCCATTTTTCAGGCAGGTCCGCGCGGAAGTGGCCCTCCGCGTCGCGAATCTCGCGGACGGCCTCCGGCTCGATCAAGCTCAGGTTCCAATTGATTTGTGGGAGCGTGGTGGCGCGGGCGCGGGCGCGGAATTCCCACGCGGCGGCCACCAACTCGAGCACGACAACCAGCGCCAGCGATTTTTGGAACCCGGTCATCGCTTCGCTCCTTTACTCAACCAGACCGAGACATGCTCCATGCGGTTCTCGGTTAACGGAGGCAGGGTAAGGCTCCCGGCGACGATGTCCGCGCGACCGTCCTTATTAAGATCGCCGCAAGCGACGGTGATTAGGCCGATCGGCAGCGAGTCGATTTTCCACGGCTTGAAATTCTGGTGGCCGTCGTTTTGCAGCCAGATCAGGCTCGGATGCCGGGGATCATTCCAATCATTGGCGAGGCTGACCAACACGACGTCCAAATTACCGTCGCCATCGATATCGCCGACGGCGGCGCCGTAAGTGCCGCCGAATTTAGTGATCGGTTTGGCTTCGAAGTTCCAGTTTCCCTTATTCTGGAGCCAGACGCAGCCGTGATACGGTTGGGGCCAGGCGTAGGGATCCTCCAAGTTATCGCCTTGCGGCAGGAGCAGATCGAGTTTGCCGTCTTTATCGAGATCGCACGCGATCAGGCCGGCGCTGCCGACGTCATAGTTGGGCGACGCGTAGATGCGGCGAGGTTTGAAATGGCCCGCTCCCAGATTCTCAAAGGTCCAAACTTCCTCCTCGTCTTGGGAAGCGACGGCGGCGATGTCCAATTTTCCGTCGCCGTTAAAATCTCCGATGGGGACATGGATAACTCCGGGGCGATCCAGGAGTTGGTGATCGGTGAAATGCCATTGCCCTGCGATTTTTCCACGATTCTCGAGCCATAAAACTTCGCCCCGGGCGTAGCCGAATACGGCCACGGCCAAATCGATGCGTCCGTCGCCATTCAAGTCACCGGCCTGGACGTCGGCCACGCGGCGCACGTCATCGAGGATGACATGCGGCGTAAAATGCCCGCCGTCGTTCTCCAGCAACACGACTTTGCCGATCAACTCGTCGGACGGAAAAATGCTCCCCAACACGGCGACGACAATGTCGAGATCGCCGTCACCGTCGATGTCCACGACCGTGGCGTGCGCCGGGCATTTGAGTCCGTCCGCCAACACTCGCTCTTCGAATTTGCCGGCGGGCGTCTGCCGATAGAGGATGACGGCGTTTCGGGCGGTGTCACAGACGAGGATGTCGTTCAGACCGTCGCGGTCGAAGTCAATGATCTGCACATTGGCGGTACGGATGGCCGACGGGCGGTTCCCGAGGGCGATGCGTTCGAAATCAGTCAGCGGGGAGGTCGGAAAAATGGGGACTTGGGAAGCGAGTTGGGCCGGTTCCGTCGGACGAGCGAGCCAGGCGAACGTCCCGGCCAAAGCAATCGCGACGACTCCCAAAAAGATCGTGAGTCGTCCGTTCACGCGCGGAGGAACGGCCTCGTCATTCTCGGTTGGATTGCGGTTCTGGGTCACGGGAAATCGCCGTCACGCAGGAAAGTCACGATTGGGTCCGGGTGAGGGCATCAATGTTGGTAAAGGACGATGCTGGACGCACCCGGTGAATTCAACCTAAAACGGGCGTCTGGAACCTTCGCAGTCGCGACATTTTTTGGGTCGCGACCGAGCCAAAGAATCCCACTCGATGGTTGATTGGACTCCCCGCGGGAGATGCCTCGCGATTTGTTCGGATCCTCGGTGAGGACGGGAAACTTGATTTCTGCGCTGGCCGTGATTACCTCGGCACGTGCCCCGATTACCGCGTACGATCCGTTTAGCTTGCTTGACGCTTGGCGCGCTCGCGGGCCCACTGATCGAGCTCGGCGGCGCTGGGCCAAGCGCGGATGCCCCGGGCACGCCGCTGACCGGCGCGACTGCTAAACCGACCTTGGAGGCCAAGGCGTCCGCCGCGGACGTTTCAGCGAGCAACCTATCGGACGGGGCCGAAGAGACAAAACGCGGCGGGGCGCTGGCGCATCAGGTTTGTGCGGCCTGCCATCTTTTTCCCGAACCCGCGCTCCTCGATAAGGTGACCTGGAAGAACGAAGCGCTGCCCTACATGAGCCGCTGGCTCGGGATTTCGAAAATGAACCTCGATCTTCGGCCGGGCCGAAGATTCGTCGAGGCCGCGGGTGTGTTTCCGAGTCTGCCAATGTTGCCAACGAATGATTGGAACGCGATCGTCCGTTATTACGTTGCATCTGCGCCAGAAGCGCCATTGCCACAGGGGCCGCGCCCGCCGATCCAAATGGGGCTGAAGGGATTTGAGGTGATGATTCCCGACCACCGTTTTCAGGTGCCGCTGACGACGCTCGTGAAGATCGATTCCGCGCGCAAGCAATTCTATCTGAGTGATGCCGGGACCAAGACGTTGAACAGCATTGACGCGCGCGGTGAAATGCGGTTCTCGAGCCCCATCGACAGCCCGGCGGTCCAGTTGATTCTGCGCGGTGATCGCGCTTACGCGACATTGATCGGCAGCATCCGGCCCTCGGATGAGCCGTTGGGTAAATTCGTCGAGTTCCGAACCTCGGACCAGGAATTCCACGAGAGCGCCGAACTGGCCGTCAATTTGCCCCGGCCCGCCGACGTCACGCTGGCCGACTTGAACGGCGACGGACGGGAGGATTTTGTGGCGTGTGGCTTTGGCAATTTCGTCGGGCGCTTCTCGTGGTTCGAGAATCTCGGCGCCCAGCAATACCGGGAGCATGTGCTTCTGGAGCGTCCGGGCGCGATCAAGGCGTATGTCTATGACTTCAACCACGATGGGAAACCGGACATCATCGTGATGATGGCGCAGGCGAGGGAAGGAATCTTTCTCTTCTTGAACCGCGGGCAGGGTGAGTTTGAGATGACCACGGTCGCGGAATTCCATCCGGCGTGGGGCAGCGCTTACTTTGAATTGGTCGATTTCAATCACGATGGTTTCATGGATATTCTGGCCTGCAATGGCGACAACGGAGAGTACAAATCGCCGGCCAAGAATTACCACGGGATCCGACTTTACCTCAACGACGGCAAAAACCATTTCACGGAGACTTGGTTCTATCCTTTGAACGGCGCTTACAAGGCCGTCACCGCCGATTTCAATAAGGACGGGAACCTGGACATCGCGGCGATTTCATTCTTCCCAGATTATGATCGCTCGCCGGAGGAGAGCTTTGTCTTTCTGGAGAACCAAGGCGGGCTAAAGTTCGAAGCCCATACGTTTGCCGAGAGTCGCAACGGGCGCTGGTTGACGATGGACGTGGGAGACTTGGACGGCGATGGCTGGCCTGACATCGTGCTCGGTTCGTTCATTCGCGGCCCAACCAAGGCGCCGACGGCGATTGCGGAGAATTGGGAGAAGAATGGGCCGTCGTTTGTGATCTTGCGAAATAATCATTTTGGCAAGAACCCGTGAGGCCTAGAATGGGTTGATCCGCCAATGACCTTTGTCACCCAGTTGCTTGGAAAGAGTGGGTGAAAGCCAGTAATGAGCGAACAGATATTGGAGAGCCGCGCAAGAAGGCGGCGCCTGGGGTTCGCTTCACCGGCGGAAGTCGAATCCCTATCTGCATATCGCACGGCATTCTATGGCATGCCTTTCCGTGGAGCGTCGTGGCAAAGCCGCCTTCGAGCCGCTTAGGTGCGACGGGAGCCAAGCGCGACACGACAATAGTCGCCGAAATGGCGTTTGCGCGCGTCTGGCATGGAGAAAGCGGCGTCGGCGCTTCGCTCTGCCGCCGCAGTCCACGGTACGCTGGCGGCGAGTAAGATTAACGCTCTTGACCCGGTCGGTATGGCGACCTCGTCCGCCGGGGGACGCGGATTAAACCGGCGGCGCGGTTCGCCTGCGAATGGTCAAGTCCTTCGGTGATTCGTACAAAAAAAGAGGCCGGACTTGCGTCCGGCCTCTCTCTGGAGGTTTGGTCGGTCTCTACTGTTTAAGTCGGTAGTATTTCGCCCCGCCTGACGGCGTTATCGTCTGCGGGTTCGTCTGGCTGGCTGAGTTGACCCAGTTGGGGCTATTCGCTGTGCTGGGCAGAGCGGTCGCCTCTTGCAGTGTTCCGGCGCCGGTCCACGAGAGATTCACTTTACCAGCGCTTAGGGTGGCCGTGAGTTTGTTGGCCGCCGAGGTCGGGACCAGCACGAACCAATCGAAGTTTACTCCTTTGCCCATGGTAAATCTCAACGTTTCGACGCCGCCCGCTGTGAAGGTCGCCGTATTGCCGCTGGAATCAGTCATCGGCAAGAGAATATCGAGATTCCACGTGCCCGAAGAGGGACCGGTGAAGCTTCCCAACTGCGTGAGGGTTTGATTCGTCGTTCCGACGCCGCTGGTTACGAACGCGAGCGAGCCGCCCATGCCGTTGGCCGTGCCGGCCGCGTTCCCGCCGTCAGACATGGCCACGTAGGCGGTGTAGGTTCCGTTCGGAACGGTGCGCGTAAAGTTATACCACTCGCCGGCGTCGCCCCAACCGATGTCATAGTTGACGGTGAGATCATAGCCGCCCGGGCGACGCAGGTTGTTGTTTGATTCGATATCGACGCTAATGCCGGCGGTCGCCGGGTCGCCGACGCCGCGATATTTTACGTTGGCGAGGTTATCGTTATTATCATTGTTGAAGTAATCAACTTTGTATGTCGCGCCCAAACCGTTATAGGCGCTGCCGGCGTATGGCATCACGCTGGCGACCGGCAGGCTCTTGCCGCCGTTATCGAAGTCCACGGACTCGATCCAGAACGAATTGGCCGGTAGGTCGTCAGCCGTGGTATAAACGGTGAACGTCGTGGAATTCGTGAAGAATTTCGCCGGACTGCCATTATCGCTGTAAACCAGCGAATAGGTGTTGGTGGACCAGGTGGCAAATGGCGTTGCCGGCGCGTAGTGGACCGTGGTCGTGTCGCCCGCCTTGCTGATGGTTGCTTTCGAGGTGACATCGACGCCATTCAAGGTGAGCTTGATTGAGTTCGTCACGACCGCGGTGTTGAAGTCAACAATGGTCAGATCCAAGGTGGACTTCTGATGCCCTGTGCCCGTACCGTTGGCCGGTGAGGCGGAGGTAACTTTCGGCGGAACGCCGTTCGTTACGGGGATCAGCACCCACCAGTCGTAGTCGCCGGAGCCGAGGTTGAATCGGAACGTCATGGTGCCGTTGGCCTTGAAATAGGCGGTGCTGCCGTCGGGCGCGAATAGCGGGACCAACGTGCTTACCCCCCAGGTTCCAGAAGAGGCGCCCGAGAAATTACCCAGTGTCTTAAGGGTTTGACTTGTGGTCCCCACGCCACTCGTAACCAGCGAAAGCGTACCGGTTTCCGCCCCGGCAGTGCCGATCGTCGAGCCGCCATTGGAAAGGGCCACCATGGCGGTGTAGATGCCATTCGGCACCGTGCGGGTGTAATTGTACCAGTCCGCCGAGTCTCCCCAGCCAATCGCGTAGTCGGTGGTCATCGTGAACCCACCCGGACGGCTCGCGCCAAGCACTTGGCCAGTATTGTCGTAGAAATCAACGCCGGTGTTCGGCGTGGCGGGGTCGCCGACGCTGCGATATTTGACGGAGGTATCCGTGCCGACATTGTCGTTATTGAAATAGTCAATATTCAGTTTCGCGCCGATGCCATCGTAGGCGCCGCCCGCGTAGGGCATCACGCTGACCGCGGGGAGGGACGTGCCCCCGTTATCGAAGTCTTCCGCTTCCACCCAGAACGAGTTGGCAGGCAGATCGGCCGGTTGCGCGGTTCTGGTCGTGAAGCTGAAGGTGTTGGTCCAGGTCGTGGGGGGAGTCGTGCTCTCCGTCCAGATCAGGTTGGCGGTGTGGACTGAGCCGTAAGTGTAACCTGGTGAGTTATAACTCACGGAGGTCGTGGTCCCGCTCTTCGAGACCGTCGGGGTGACGGAATTACCGTCAACCCAGAGTTGGATGGAGCCGCTGACGACCGAGGTCAAGTCATCGACTAGAGTCGCTTTAATCGGCGCGTTCACTTCGGCGGCGGTCATACCGTTCGCCGGTAGCACGGACGCCACGCGGGCGCGGGCGCTGCCGGCGCGGTAGGCCTTCACGGAATTGGCATTATTGTAGTTGATCAGGTATTCGTTTCCGCTGGAGGGGTCCACCGTGAACCATTCGAGGTTGGCGTCACCCGAGCCTTGCCAATAGAGCAACCGGAACGGATAATAGCCGTCCGCCGCCACGACGAAGTCAAACGTGGTTGTCGCGGACCCACGACCACCGCTGAACACACCCAATTGGATCCCGAATGGACTTGGCTCGCCCGGCGCGGCGCTTACCTTAAAACCGTCATCGCTGTTGACGCCCATGCGGTAGAAACCGGCCTTCAACTGGAGATAGGCCGTTACCTCAAAGACGAAGTTGTCGAAACCGGTGCCGTTGGCGACGCCGGGGCGGGGATCAATGCCGCCGCAGCAGACGCCCGGAAAGTCTTGGTCTTGGACATTCTGCGGCGGAGCGCTGGTCGATTTGAAATCACCGTATTCTACTCCCACGTCGGTTCCGGACCAATAATTATCAAACGTTCCATTCCAGTTGACGTAGTCAACCTTCATAACTTGATTCGAGGCGACGTTCGGGAAGGGATTTCCGGTCGTCGGATCGATGTATCCATGAGCCCATTGTTGTTCGGCGGAACCAACGGCGTTTTCGTCATAGCCGGCGCGGACGAAATTGATTTGATTGACTTGCGCGTTCAAACCTTGGTCGGTTGGGGGCGACTTGAGGCCGTAATCAGCCGGGATAATGATGTAGGGCGCCACGACAAACGTCTTTGGGATGGTCTGAGTTACGTTGTTTGAATCAGCAAAGACAAGCGTAAGGGTATTGGTTGAGCCGGAGGCGAGAGGCGCCGCGGTCACGTAGGAGATAATGGTCAGGTTTGTGCCGGCGGGGCGAGTTATGACTGGCGTCACGCTCGTGCCGTTAAACGTGAGTTTGATGGAATTGGTATTAACTTGCGCGTTCGAGGAATCTTGCAAAGTGAGGGTAACGCCACTGGCAAAACTGCTCAGATTCTCCAAGTAAGGGACGCTGAGCGCGTTGAAACGGACCTGCGTCAAGTAACGCCGGCTGCGATACTGCGTGTCCGCGATATTGTTGATTTCCGGGCAGAACTCCGGGCCAACCAATAGCGTGTTATTCCATTGGGGGCCGCCCGCGGCGGTCAAATCCCGCGGGGTCATCGCCGTCCAATTTGTGGCGTCCGCGCTATAGTATTCGTTGATCGTTTGGCCAACGCGTTGCAAGCGGACCCACGCGTTCGGGTAAGCGGGCGTGCCGCCACTGTCGCCGACGGTTTGGCCGCCGGTGGTATCGCGGAAATGGGACTCAAATTGATTGTTCCCGACTTCGAACGTGGGCGCGGGCGGGGCGGTTTGGTTAAAGTCCTGAATGGGATTGGAATGCACGTTGACCTGACGGCTGGCGGTCGTCGCCTGCACGGTGGATGATTCACCCGCGTTAAGCGATTCGCGGGCCATGATGCCGGCGCGCGCCCAATGACTGGCAAAATCGACATACTCGACGCGCGCGGCGTAATCGAAGTCACCCTGAACTTCCTGATAAATCAGCGTCGTTTCATCGTAGTTGGCCCACTGGCCGGAGCCGGCGCTGTAAATGTCAAAGCCCTGATCACTGATGGCAACGACCTTCGAGGGAAGGGTCGGCGTGCCGCTTTCGCCCCATTTGTATTTGGAGGCGACGAAGACGAAGTTTGTGGTGGCGATGACGTTACCGCCGGTATCCTTGACGTTTTTGATCGTCAGGGTGGTTGACGCGCCCGGCGTCAGACCGGTGACGGTCAACACGGCGACTTGGTTGTCGGCCGCGCGGCCCGTCAGGGTGGGGTGAACGGCTACGCCGATGCCGGTGGGGTCCGGCAAGCCAGTCATCATGCTGGCGCCGGTCACCGTTACCCCTGCGGCGCTATAATTAGCGGCAGTGGCGCCGGTGGTCGGATCGACGGGATCGGAGAACTGCACCGTCACTTGCATGACGTTGCTGGGAACGTTGAGAACGGAGCCGACGGATCGGACGGTTACGGCGGCTTGAGCGCCGACCGCCGCCAAGGTGATCGCGCCGACGCAAAGCGCGCGGAACGAATTGAAGAACGAGGTTCGCATAGGGTTTTTCAGCTAATTAGACTATCACCGCGGTTTCCTCCAGCCCTTCAACATCAAAACGTAAACGATGACCAATTCTCGCGACGTTTTGGCAATGGCACAACGGCACGATGAGACCGCTGGGTCAAGTTGTTTGGCTTAAGGTGCGGAAATGATGCGAAATCGTGACCGAATTGGCAAGAGAAATCTACGAATAAGTTGGGGCGAGACGGCGTCTGGCAGGGGTGAAACGGATTCGGATGACGGTTAGGCGGGCGGCTAGGGGGGTTCCAGAGCCGGTGGCGTTCGCTATAAGGCGCTGGAATTATGAGAATTATAAGAACGATGATCGGCGACGGGGATGGCGCCAAGACCAACTCGGCGGCTCGTCTGTAATCGGGTGCCGAAGCGAGGAAAAAGGATGTTGGCTGGCCCTGGCTCGAATGGAAATGGGGGTCAATTCCTTTTTTGCGCGGCCGACAACTGTTCCGGTTTGACCAAAAACTCGACCGAACGGGTAGTAGTCGTCGTGCTTCCAGGTCCCGCGTGCTTGAAATCGAGGCGGAGCTTCCATGCGTCTTCCTCCGGCCAAAGCGCGCCGAGGAAGTCTCCATTGAGATGGCCGTCGCTCGTCGCGATCGGCGGTGAACCGATCGGTGGACGCCAATGGTTACCGGTTGCATCAAGGATCTCGAACGAAGTTGGCAACCAAGCCACGCTGCCGAGTCCGTTTTCACGGATTCGGAACTCCAATCTGGTTCGGCATTTCGTGGCATCCGCGGTAAACCGTTCCAGTGTAATCTCCAGGTTTGCGCTAGTAACCACCGACGGAATTGGCGCAGGTGTCCAGTGGGGATACGGACCGGGGCAGGGATTGGCGATCGTGAATTCCCCGAGCGGTTGGTCTCCATTCATCAAACGAAGCCGCAATTCCCGACCTCGCCGCGGGAACGCGTTCACTTCGAACGGACCGCCGGCGCCGTAGTTGATCGCGTTGTCGAATACTTGCCCATGCTCGTTCCCGACGACTAATCTGGTTCCGGGGGATCCCGCCGAGTGTCCCGCGGAATCCCATGACCAAAACGCCACACTGAGCATCGGCTCCTTCCGGAATTCGGGGGTGGTGAAACAAGTGAGCTCCGGTTGGAAATACTGGAACCGTTTTTGGATGGCGTCGGGGACCAGCTTGGAAAAAAGCGCGGCGCCGGGGCGAATGGGCAGTTCGTACCTGACTGTGCCGGGCGCGAATTCGTAGCGTTGGAGTTTAATGACTCGACCATTTGGCGCCCGCACGGCGCGTATTTGCGTCGGAGTGGTTGTCGCCAGCACGAGTGAAATAATGGTCACGAGTATCGAGCAACCTCCCAAGATCGCCGCGCCGGTCCGCAGTCTGAAGGAGTATTTTCGCATGGCGTTAAATGAGGCGCGAATCCTAGCCAGCCCGCGCGTTTGCCGCGAGGGAGAAGTCGAGTTGTCCCCTGGGTAACGCGTTCCGCGCAACCCGGGATTTGAGACGGAATCCCTCCCGGATTCATTCACTTTTCGGCGGGAAAGGCGCGTTTTGACACGATGCGAGAGTTTCGGTTTCGATTTCTTTGAGATTATTCTAAAATAGTAGTTGACTAAATGGTAAACAATGGCAGACTGCAGCCAGAATTCAGCACGAAGCTGGGTTCCGGGACGAAGAAAACAAATTTATGGGTCGCGTCAGTGATGGCAAAGAAAAGTTGATGGATGCGGTGCGGGAGTTGATTTGGACCGGCTCCTACGGGGGGACGACGATCGATCAGATTTGCGAGAAGGCCGGAGTGAAGAAGGGGAGCTTTTACTATTTCTTCGATTCGAAGGCGGATGTGGCGGTCGCCGCGATCGACGCCGATTGGCCGCCAAGGCGGCAGGAGTTGGACGCGATTTTTTCTCCGACTGTCCCGCCGCTGGAGCGGCTCCAAAAATACTGCGACTATGGCTATAACCTTCAGGCGGAGATGCATGCGAAATGCGGTCACGTGTTAGGCTGTTCGCTCTTCGCCCTCGGCTCCGAGGTGAGCACCCAGGAGGACCGCTTGCAGAAGAAGGTCCAGGAAATCCTCGAATATAAGCGAAAGTATCTCGAATCGACGATTCGGGACGCCCACGCGGCGGGAATCATCAACGCGCCCGACGCGGCGGCGAAGTCGCGAGCGTTATTTGCCTACTTTGAAGGCGTGCTGACCCAGGCGCGCATCCAGAACAGCTTGGAAATTCTGCGGGAAACGGTCCGTGGCGCGTTCGACCTCCTGGGCGTCAAGACCTCTGAAGTCGTCGCGAAGTAATCGCGCAGAAAAATTTTTGCTCAAATATTTGACTAAATAGATAACTACTAAAATGAACTTGAACATGAAAACCTTGAATCCACCGTCCGAAAGAACCGGTTCCAGCTTCACTACCGCGTGCCTGGCGTCATGCCAAAAACTGGTCCAGCGAATCGAAGCGGCCCGGGAGGCGATCGTGGCCGAGTACCACGAGGCGGTCGGAGACCATCACCGAGTCCTGCGATTGGCGCTGCGCGAGGCGGAGGCGCTGGCGTGGGACACGGAGTTGCCGCACCTGATTTTCCCGACGCTCGCGCTGGAGAAAGCCCAGGCCGTCGCCGACTGGCACGCGCGCCAGGAGGAATTGCAACGCCGGTCGAGCTTCCTCCAGCTTGCCGCCTGAAACCACCGGCGGCTTCCGCGCCAACCAAAATTTTAACACCTGAAATTATATGTTAGCGAAAATTATTTCTCCTTTAAGTGGGCTATTGGTTGCCTTGAGCGTGATCGCGACGGGTTGCGGGCATCCTTTGGCGCAGTCGGCGCCGCCACTGCCTTCGGTGACGGTGGCTCCGATCGAGCAAAAGACAATTGTCGAGTGGAACGAGTTTACGGGCCGAATCGAGGCGGTGGACGCCGTCGAGATTCGCCCGCGGGTTTCGGGCTACATCCAGGAGGTGCGCTTCAAGTCGGGCGAGTTGGTCGCCAAGGGCGCAGCGCTGTTTGTCATCGATCCCCGCTGGCATCAGGCCGCCTTCGACCAACGCCAGGCAGAATTCGCGCAGGCAAAAGTGAGGCTCGAGAACGCGCGGCGCGAGGCCGAGCGGGCGCCGCAACTGTTGGCGAACAAGGCGATCTCCACGGAGGACGCCGACGCGCGCCAGGCCCGGCTCGAAGAGGCGAAGGCTCTGTTGCTCGCGGCGCAGGCGGCGTTGGAATCGGCCAAGTTGGACCTCGAATACACCCAAGTCCGGGCGCCAATCGCCGGCCGGGTGAGCCGCGCGCTGCTGACCGAAGGCAATTATGTCAGTGGCGTCGCCGGCGGGAATACGCTGCTCACCTCGATCGTCTCGGTTGACCCGATCTACGCGTACGCCGACATGGATGAAAACTCGCTGTTGAAGTTCAACGCTCTGGCGCAAGCCAAACAGATCGAAACCAACGGCGCCGGTCGCGTCCCGGTCGAGCTTGGGCTGGCCGATGAAGAATCGTATCCGCATCAAGGCTACATTGAATCGTTCGACAATCGCGTCGATCCCAATACCGGCAGCATCCTGTTGCGGGCGGTGTTCCCGAATCCAGATGGCCGCGTGGTGCCCGGGCTTTTCGCGCGCATCCGGGTTCCGCTGAGCGAGCGGCACACGGCGATGCTGATCGATGAGCAGGCCATTGCCACCGATCAGGCGCAGAAGTATGTGTTCACGCTGACCGCGACCAACACGATCGCGTACCGGCCGGTGCAGCTTGGGCCGCTGGTGGAAGGGAAGCGGGTTGTTCGTTCCGGCCTGCAGGCGGGCGACAAAATCGTGGTCAACGGCCTGCAAAGAGTGCGGCCGGGGATGCCGGTGGCGCCGCAAACGCAGGTCGCGGATTCGTCGGCAAAGGCGCTCGAAACCGCGCGGCGTTGAGTCGGTTCCAGAACCCCACGACCAGGCAGTTCACGTTTTCACGTTATGAACTTTTCCCACTTTTTCATCCGCCGTCCGATCTTCGCGGGCGTGCTTTCCATCGCGATTTTTCTGCTCGGCCTGCTGGCCATGTGGCGGTTGCCGATCAGCGAATACCCCGAGGTCGTGCCGCCCACCATCGTGGTGCGGGCCACCTATCCCGGCGCCAATCCCAAGACCATCGCGGAAACGGTCGCCTCGCCGCTCGAACAGTCGATCAATGGCGTCGAAGACTCGCTCTACATGTTCTCGCAAGCCACGCCCGACGGCGTGCTGGCGCTGACGGTGACGTTTAAACTCGGGACCGACATCGACAAAGCGCAGGTTCAAGTGCAGAACCGGGTGGCCCAAGTGTTGCCGAAGTTGCCCGAAGAGGTTCGCCAACTCGGCGTCATCACGACCAAGCAATCGCCCGACTTAACCATGGTCGTGCATCTCTTTTCGCCGAAGGGCCGCTACGACGAAGTCTATGTCCGCAATTACGCGACGCTCCAGGTTAAGGACGTGCTGGCGCGGATTCCGGGCGCCGGCGATGTCGAAGTCTTTGGTTCCGGCGATTACGCGATGCGGGTCTGGCTCGATCCCAATAAGGTCGCCGCCAAGAACCTGACGGCCAGCGACGTGGTGGCGGCCATCCGCGAGCAAAACGTTCAGGTCGCCGCCGGCGCGATCGGACAACAACCGGTGCATCATCCGGTGCCGTTTGAACTGCAGATCAACGCGAAAGGCCGGCTCGCCTCACCCGAGGAATTCGGCCGGATCGTCGTGAAGTCGGGAGCGAACGGCGAGAAGACGTTGCTGCAGGATGTCGCGCGGATCGAACTGGGCGCGGGCGGCTATTCGTTGCGCTCGTTGTTGAACAACCGGACCGCGGTGGCGTTGCCGATCTTCCAGTCGCCGGGCGCCAACGCGCTGCAACTTTCGACCGACGTGCGGCGCGTGATGGAAGAATTGAAGCAGAATTTTCCCGAGGACCTCGACTACTCGGTGGTGTATGACCCGACGGTGTTCGTGCGCCACTCGATCGAGGCGGTCGTGCATACGCTGTTTGAAGCGATCCTGCTGGTGGTCATCGTGGTGATCCTGTTTTTGCAGACGTGGCGCGCGTCGATCATTCCGCTCGCGGCGGTGCCGGTTTCCTTGGTGGGCGCGTTCGCGGTCATGCTGGCGGTGGGGTTCAGCATCAACGCGCTTTCGCTCTTCGGCTTGGTGTTGGCCATCGGAATCGTGGTGGATGACGCCATCGTGGTGGTCGAAAACGTGGAGCGCAATATCGCGTTGGGGTTGTCGCCGTACGACGCGACGAAGCAGGCGATGAACGAGGTGACGGGACCGATCGTCGCCACGGCGCTGGTGCTGTGCGCGGTGTTCGTGCCGACGGCGTTCATCAGCGGGTTGACGGGCCAATTCTACAAACAATTCGCGATCACGATTGCGATCTCAACGGTCATTTCCGCGTTCAATTCGTTGACGCTCTCGCCGGCGCTGTGCGCGGTGTTGTTGCAGCCGCACGGGGCGCGCAAGGACCCGCTGGCGCGGGGCATGGACCGGGTGTTTGGCTGGATCTTCCGGCCGTTCAACCGCGCGTTCGCGTGGGCTGGCATCAAATACTCGGCGGGCGTCAACGGCGTCCTCCGCAAGAGCGTGCTGGCGCTGGTGGTGTACGGCGGGTTAGTGGCGCTGACCGCCTGGAGCTTTAACAAGGTGCCGACCGGCTTCGTGCCGACGCAGGACAAGCAGTACCTGGTCGCGTTCGCGCAATTGCCCGACGCGGCGTCGCTCGACCGTTCGGAGGCGGTGATTCGCCGGATGTCCGACATCGCGCTGAAGACGCCGGGAGTGGCGGACGCGGTCGCGTTTCCCGGGCTGAGCATCAGCGGTTTCAGCGTGGCGCCGAACGCGGGGATCGTGTTCGTCGGCCTGAAGCCGTTTGACGAACGGCGCACGCCCGACCTCAGCGGGCCCGCGATCGCGGGCGCGTTGAACCGGCAATTTGCGGCGATTCAGGACGCGTTCGTCCTCGCGGTGCCGCCGCCGCCGGTGATGGGTTTGGGCACGATTGGTGGATTCAAACTATTCATCGAGGACCGCGCGGACCTTGGCTATGACGCGCTCTTCCGCACGTTGCAGACGATGATTGGCAAGAGCTATCAGACGCCCGGACTGGCCGGAGTTTTCTCGACCTTCACGATCAATGTTCCGCAGTTGGACGCCGACATCGACCGGGTGAAGGCCAAAGCTCAAGGCGTGCCCCTACAGAATCTTTTCGAGACGATGCAGATCTATCTGGGCTCGCTCTACGTGAACGACTTCAACCGGTTTGGGCGCACTTATCAGGTGATCGCCCAGGCGGACTCGCAGTTTCGCGAGCGCCCCGAGGACATCACCCGGCTCAAGACGCGCAATTCGAAAGGCGGTATGGTTCCGCTCGGCACGCTGGTAAAGGTGAAGGAAACCTACGGACCGGATCGTGCGATGCGTTACAACGGTTACCCGGCGGCGGAACTCAACGGCGGGCCGGCGGCTGGATTCAGTTCCGGCCAGGCGGAGGCGTTGATGACCAGGCTCGCCAACGAGACTTTGCCCAAGGGGCTGGCGCTGGAGTGGACCGAATTGACCTATCAGCGCATCCTCGCCGGGAACAGCGCGGTCTATGTTTTTCCGCTGTGCATTCTGCTGGTCTTCCTCGTGCTCGCGGCGCAATACGAAAGTTTCCGCCTGCCGCTCGCGATTATCTTGATTGTGCCGATGTGTCTGCTCTTCGGCATCGCGGGGGTCTGGTTGAAGGGGAGCGACAACAACATCTTCACGCAAATCGGCCTCATTGTGTTGATGGGACTGGCCTGCAAAAACGCGATCCTGATCGTCGAGTTCGCCAAGCATCATCAGGACCACGGCATGACTCCGGCGCAAGCCGCCTTGGAGGCGTGCCGGCTGCGGTTGCGGCCGATCCTGATGACCTCGATCGCTTTTATCGCGGGCGTTTTCCCGCTCGTGCGCTCGCATGGCGCGGGCGCGGAGATGCGTCAGGCGATGGGCGTCGCGGTGTTCAGCGGCATGATCGGCGTGACCTTCTTCGGATTGTTTCTAACGCCGGTGTTTTACGTCGTGGTGATGAAGCTCGGTTGGAAGAAGTCGCCGGCGCACGCGCCGGAGCCGCACCGGCCAATCCTTGGCGCGGGGCCGGCGGCGGGGACGATTGCGGTCGCCTTGATTTTGACGGCGGCGGGAGCGCAGGCGGGCCCGCTGACGGTTGGGCCGGACTACCGGAAGCCGACCAATTCGATCCCGGCGGAGTTCAAAGCCGCGGAGTTGGGCACGTGGCAAGTAGGGCGGCCGCTCGACGGCTTGCCCAAGGGCGCGTGGTGGGAGGTCTTCGCGGACGCCGGTTTGAACGATCTGGAAGCGCGCGCGGTGCAATCGAATCAGGAATTGCGCGCGGCGGTCGCCCGGGTGGAGCAGGCGCGCGCCACGGCGCGGGTCGCGCGGGGCGAATTCTTGCCGCGGATTGACCTCGATCCGAGTCTGGTCCGGCAACGCTATTCACCCAATCAGATACCGAGTTTCGGAAGCGTCACGGCGAACACCTATCGGGCGCCCCTCGACTTGAGTTACGAGATTGATTTGTGGGGCCGCGTTCGCCGCGGATATGAAGGCGCGCGGGCGGACGCCCAGGCGTCGCTCGCCGCGTTTCAAAACGTCCGGCTGACGCTCGAAGCCGACGTGGCCCAGAATTATTTTCGATTGCGCGCGTTGGACGCGGAGATCGCGACGGTCGCCGGGACGGTCGAGTTGCGCCACGAACAGGTGCGGTTGGTGCGCAGCCGTTTTGATGGGGGCATCGGCAGCGAATTGGACGTCGCGCGCGCGGAGACGGAGTTAGCGGCCACAGAGGCGGAGTTGGCCGCGTTGGGGCAACGGCGCGCCGAGCTGGAGAACGCGCTCGCGATTCTGGTCGGCGCGAATCCTTCGGGATTCAAACTCGCCGCCCTGGCGACAGCGAACGCCGCTTGGAATCCGCAACCGCCCGGCGTTCCGGCCGGCTTGCCGGCCGAGCTGCTCGAACGGCGGCCCGACGTGGCGGAGGCGGAGCGCCAATTGGCCGCGGCCAACGCTCGCATCGGGGTCGCCAAAGCGGCCTTTTTTCCCGTGCTCACGCTGACGGGTTCGGGGGGCTACGTGAGCGCCGACGTGGATTCGCTTTTCAAATGGGACAGCCGCACGTGGTCGCTTGGCCCGAGTCTGACGCTGCCGATTTTTGCGGGCGGGCGGAATCGCGCGAGCCTCCAGCGCGCGCGCGCCGCTCATGAAGAAGCGGTGGCCAAGTATCGGCAGCAAGTTCTGGTGGCTTTCGGTGAAGTGGAGGACAGCCTTGCGAGCATTCGACATTTGGCCGAGCAGACCGCCGCGCAGGAGCGCGCGGTCGCGAGCGCGCGGCGGTCGGTCGCCCTGGCGACGGATCGATTTCGCTCCGGCATCGTCAGCTACATCGAGGTCGTCGATGCGAGCCGCGACGCTTTTTCCGCGGAGCGCGCCAACGCGCAACTCGCCGGCCAGCGCCTCATCGCGGCGGCGCAGTTGATCAAAGCCCTCGGCGGCGGGTGGGACGAACAGCAGATACTTGCGCAGTCGTCGTTGAACCGAGTCACGGCGCCGGCCAGGAATTAAGGCGGTGACCAGTTACCCTTAAAAGGGCAGTAGGAACGCGCCATCTTGCGTAATCATTTGGGCATAAACGTTTCGGAAAAGGCTCACCAGACCGCTGCGGGTATGGCTTCGCTTTTTCCAAACCGTTTCTGCTCCAAAGCATTACTCAATCTGGCGCGTTCCTACTGCCGTTTTAAGGGTACCGTTTGGGTACTTGGCTTCGAGCGCGGCGGTTTCCTCGGGCAGCGCGCGGCCGGGTTGGTAATCGGCGAGCTTAAGAGCGTGTTTTGAAAATGGAAAACGGCTAATCATAAGTAAGTTGCTAATGTT
>CAZFVY010000016.1:0-83927 GCA_964522665.1 uncultured Verrucomicrobiota bacterium
CAGGCGCTTTCCGTCGTTCCTGCGTGGCCGCTTCTACTGCCGCCACTCTTCTTATAATCGGCCACTTCCACCAAAACTTGAGGATTCCGGATGATTACTTTTCATGGCGCGAATTCTGTTCGGCTGACTAAAGTAGGGCCGGACTGAGGGACGCCGTGAACGCCGGTCGTCCGTGGCGAGGCGAAGAATGCCCGGCGTACCGAGAGCCGGAAAAACGGTCGCTCGGTTCGTCCAACCCGGTTACAATGAAACGGTCGAGCTCCTGGCACGACGATATGACCTGTCCATGAAACCCGCGTCTGAAAACCGCGCGAAACGCGGCCCGGTGGGGCGGAAGTTGGCCGTGGCTTGGGAAGGCGCGCAATTCGTCCACCACTCCCTCGCCCTGGTGAATCGGGAGGTCTGCCTTGAACTAATCGGCTCTGGACATGAGCTGAGCCTCATCCCTTCCGAGCCTGATCGGTTCGATCCCGAGATCGACCCCCGTTACCGTCAACTCGCCGCGCGAATTCGCGCCCCCCTCTCCCGCGCACCCGACGTTTTAGTTCGCCATCGTTGGCCGTTTGATCCGCAACCGCCGGCGGCTGGCCGCTGGGTGATGGTTCAACCATGGGAATTCGGCAGCCTGCCGCTCGGATGGCTGCCGATTCTGAGAGATCAAGCGGACGAGGTCTGGACCTATACCCATTGGTTAAGGGATTGTTGCGTCCAGAGCGGCGTTCCCGCGGAGAAGGTTTTTGTCACGCCCCTCGGGATCGACCCGTCCACGTTTCACCCTGGCGCCACGCGGCTCGATTTGCCGACGCGTAAACGCTTCAGGTTTCTTTTCGTGGGCGGAACGATTGCCCGCAAGGGCGCCGATCTGCTCGTGGACGCCTATCTCAAGGTATTTACCGCGAAGGACGACGTCTGCCTCGTCATCAAAGATTTCGGGAGCAAAGACATTTACCGAGCCGGCACGCTGGTTCACCGGATTCGCGAGGCGCAGTCAAACTCCACCGCGCCAGAAATTGTCTATCTCGACGCTGACTTGCCGCCCGCCGACCTGCCGCGGCTTTACGCGGCCTGCAATTGTCTGGTCCATCCGTACCGGGGAGAGGGTTTCGGCCTGCCCGTTTTGGAAGCGATGGCCTGCGGTCTGGCGGTGATCGTCACCGCGGGCGGGGCAACCGATGATTTTGCCACTCCCGGGCTGGTGCGTCATATTCCGGCGACGCGAACGAACCTCGGCCGCACGATTGATGATTTCCGGCTCGTCGGTGACGGCTGGTTGCTCGCGCCCGACCCAACGGCCATCGCCACCCTTATGGCCTCCGTCGTAGCGGACGCGGGAGCAGCTCGTCAGCTCGGCCAAAAGGCTAGCGCTCACGTCCGGCGCCATTGGACTTGGGCGAAAAGCGCCACGCTCATCGCGGAACGACTCGAACACTTGGCGCGACTTCCGAGTCCGCCCTTGCGATTCTGTCCACTGGCGCGACCCACGCGCTTACAGCGCAAGCCAGAAACGCCACCGATCGCCCGGTTGGGCGCCCTGCACGAAGCGGAGGAACTCGTCAGAAAGGGCGAACTGCTATCCGCGTGGAACGCCTGTCGCGCGGCGATTCACGTGCGTCCCTTCCACCCCGACGCCTACCTTTTGATGGCCCAAATCGCGACCGAGGTTGGCGATCAACCCGCGGCGGCGGAGTGCGCCCGACGACTCGCCGCGATGACGCCTGGCTGGACGCTGGCGCACCGGGCCATTGATAAGCTCTCTGCGAACGCCCCGGTTCCGGCCGTCACCGTTCAGCTTCCGCCGCTCCCGGCGACGACCGAGACTCCCCGCCTCAGTGTCTGCCTGATCGTCAAAAACGAAGCACAGCTCCTTGAACGCTGCTTGAACTCGGTGCGCGCGGTCGCCAGCCAGATCGTGGTCGTCGATACCGGCTCGACCGACGGCACGATCGCCATCGCGCGACGGTTCGGCGCCGAGGTTTTTCACTTTCCGTGGAACGACTCGTTCGCCGACGCACGAAACGTCGCCCACGAACACGCCCGGGGTGACTGGGCGCTCATCTTGGACGCCGACGAGGAATTACCTCCCGAGAGTCAGGCGCGCTTGGAACAAGACTTGGCCGCCCCCAACGTTCTCGCCTACCGCCTGCCGATTCGAAATCAGGAGGACGCCCCCGAAGAAGGCGTGAATTATGTGCCGCGGCTCTTTCGCAACGCGCCGGGCCTATATTTTGTCGGACGCATTCACGAACAGATTTACACCACCGCGCTGGCGCAACAGACGCGCTGGGGCATGCAGGCGGCCTTGGGGACGGCGCTCATCATCCACCACGGCTACACGCCCGAACTGATCGCCAGCCGCGACAAGGTAAAGCGGAACCTCAACCTGCTTACCCGCGCGATCGAGGAAACGCCCAACGATCCGTCACTCCTCCTCAGTTACGGCCTCGAGCTGGCGAATGACGGGCAATTCGAACGCGCGCTCGAATTGTTCCGCGACGCCATGCTTTGCCTCGAATCATTGCCCGTCGCTCGGATCGTTCCCGAAGTTCGCGAACGGTTGCTCACGGCGCTCGGACGCGAACTGTTTCGCGCGGGCCGCTACGAAGAATTGCTTCATGTGATGCGATCCCGACTCGCGCGGGACGCGGGTCTAACCGCCTCGCTTGAGTATCTGACCGGCCTGACCCTGTTCCGACTCAATCGCCCCGCCGACGCCATTCCCTGTCTGCGCGCCTGCGTTGAAAAAAAGCATCTTCCCGTCCTCTCGCCACTCTGCCGCGAAATACTCCGGGGCGACCTGTTCCATCTCTTGGCGCAATGTTTTTGGCAGACCGGTCAAGCCGCTGAAGCGGTGGTCCAATTCGAGGCGGCGCTGAAGATTGAGCCGGACAACCCCGCAATCATTTGTGACTACGCCCGCCTGCTGCACGAGCGAGGCCGCTCGCTGGACGCCATGCAGCGCCTGCACCACGCTACCGACGCCGGCCAGAACGATGAACGCCTCTGGTACACCGGCGCCTTCATCGCCAGCGGACAGCCGGAACTAATCCAACTCGCCGTCGCCTGGACCGGCTCGGCGCTCGCCGCCTGCCCCCGACACCCCGGCATTCGCGGTTTCCGGGCGGAGGCGCTGCTCAAGTCGGGGCAGTTTGCCGCCGCCCTCGAACTGTTTGATTCCGACCGCGCCGAGAATTCATTAGGAGGCGAAGCGGCCGTCATCCTTTGCCGTCTCGCGACCGATCTTCCGATTCATCCCATATTACCCGCGCGACAAGCCGCGGTCGGGCGCGAGTTTTTTCATTGGTACCTCCGTCTGCTGGAGTGCAAGTCGAAGAGCGCGATTCTCGCGATCAACGCGCGGATCGACGTTCTCCGAAGAGTCCTGCCAGACGTCGCCGCGCTTCTGGAAAAACTCGCCGCCGACGCGGCGGGCCGATCCGCCACCCTGCCGACGAACGAAGCAATTCCGGGTAGCCGCGAAGCCGGCGCCCTCTCGTCCGAGACTCAACCGCCACTGGAACCGGTTCAGGCCGACCCGTCAGAACGCTCGACGGCACCGACCTGGCGCCCCTCGGCAGCGCCGACGCCCGTCCGTCAGGTCGGGTCGCTCGACTCGTCGCTCGGCTCCCTCCGAGCGGGGGACTGGCGGGTCGCTTGGAACAGCGCGGTCGAAGCCGTCCATCAACGGCCATTTCACCCGGAAGCTTTTCTCCAGATGTTCAAAGCCGCGCAGGCCGGCGGGCAATTAGCTCTTGCGCGTGAGTGCCGGCGTTGGCTCTCGGAGGCCGTACCCCGCTGGACGGGCACGAAGGAACCAAGCGCCGCCCACGCGCCGCCGCCGGTCGCAGCGGCCGACCCAAGCTGGCTCGCGCTTCCGCCCATGCCGGAACGCCCGCGTCTTTCCGTTTGCCTGATTGCCAAAGACGAGGAGGAATTCATCGCGCAATGTCTCGCTTCAATTCGACCCGTCGCGACGCAGATCGTGTTGGTCGATACCGGGTCGTCCGACCGCACGCGCGAAATCGCGGCGCAATATGGCGCTGAGGTCTATCGTTTTCCTTGGAACGACAACTTCAGTGACGCCCGCAATTTTGGCTTGGCCTACGCCCGGGGGGATTGGGTCCTGATCCTGGATGCCGACGAGACCTTGCCGACCGCGAGCCATGCCCAGCTTTGGGAGGACCTGTCCGCCCGCGAGGTCGCCGGCTATCGCCTGCCCATTATAAACCAACTTGGCGGCCACGATGAAGCCACGTTCGTCCCCCGCCTGTTTCGCAACCTCCCCGGGATCGCCTTTGCCAATCGCATTCACGAGGAAGCGTTTTCGAGCTTGGACGTCCGCGCCGAACAATTCGGACTGGAGACTAGGCTCGGGACCGCGACCATCGTCCATTACGGCAACCTGCCGGAAGTGGTCCAGCGCCGGGGAAAGGTCCAGCGCAACCTCCGCCTCTTGGAGCAGGCCATCACCGAACAGCCCGATGACCCGGCTCTGCGCCTCGGTTTCGCGATTGATCTGGTTAACGATGGTCGGCGCGAAAAAGGCTTGGAACAATTCCGGTTCGCTTATCAGGCGCTTGAGCGCTGGCCGCGAAACCAGCGCAACCCGGAATTGCGGGAGCGACTCGTGACGCTGTACGGCATCCACCTACTGGAAAGCGGCGTCTATCCTGAGCTGGTCGAAATCATGCGGTCCCCGCTCGCCGTGGAGTGCGGTCCCACCGCCTCTCAGCATTATCTCGCGGCGTACGGCCTCGCCCGGACCGGGAAACCCGGTCTCGCCATCGAGCAGCTACTTGCCTGTTTGGCCAAACGCGACCGCCCGACTCTCACCCCGCCGTATCGGGAGATTGGCGCCGCGAGCCCACGGCACCTCCTCGCGCTTTGTTACGCGCAAACCGATCGTCCCGAGGATGCGCTCACGGAGTTCAAGAGCGCCCTACAAATCGCGCCCGAAAACGCCTCCTTGATCCATGATATGGCCCTTTTCCGGCTTCAACAATCCCACGCGGACGACGCGCTAGCAATTCTTCAACATGCTTTCTCTAAGGGAATTAGAGATGAATCGTTGACCCGGCTTCACGCCTCGATTAAGGCCATGCTCGACGCACGCCCGACCTCCGCCCCCAGAACCGCGCCGCCCGTTGAGTCATAGTCATGCCGATCCGCCCTGGCGCCCACGCTTGAACACGATCGATTCTGTCTTATCTCATTTCAATACAAATAGTTACAAAGCTCACTAACTCCAGCCACCCTTCCGCCCGCTGAGCGGATGGGTCGTTTTTTTTCTAAACTCGAAAGTGACGCCGCCGATTGTACGACTTGACGCGGCGTTTTTCGCCGTGACGCGGCTCTTGGCGCGCTTCCCGGTCGTTCCAATATCGCGCGGCTCCAGCCCTTTTGCGGGGGCGTACACGCGGCGGCTGGTGGCGGGCCGTGGCATACGAATTGCTGAGCCTCAGGTTTGATAAGATAAACATGGTAACATTGGCACATTTTGACCGAGCCGCCACTTTGGCGGCGGTCGCCCGCTGATTATGGCAACGATTACCCCGACCTCATCCACGACGTCCACTCAGACGACGCCCGTCACGACGTTGCTTAGCACCAGTGGCGCCAGCGTATCAGCCAATCTGGCGCTCTCGGGACTCGCCTCCGGTTTCGATTGGCAATCGATCGTCTCCCAGTTGGATCAAATTAACCGGGCGCCGGAACAAGCTCTCCAGGTTCAACAGACCAACCTTAATAATGAGTCGGCCGCGGTCGGCAACCTGATCACCCAGCTTACGACCCTCCAAACGGACGTCCAAGCGCTCAAGGACCCTTCCCTTTACACCTCCCAAACGGCAACCTCCAGCAACACCGCCGTCGGGACCGCTGTGACCGATGGGACGACCCAAGCGGGCACCTACAATTTCACGTTTGGACAGCTCGCTACCAAAGGCTTCCAAACTGGCGCCACCAATGTCGCAAATGGGGTGGTGCAGGGCGCGGTCGCCACGAGCTCGGCGGCGGGATTCGGAATTCCCGTGACGACCGGGACATTCACGATCAATGGATCGGTAATCACGATTGCGGCGACGGACACGCTCACAAACATAATTAACAATATCAACGCGGTCACTGGCACGACCAATGTAACCGCGTCGTATAACGCTGGCACCGACAAGATCACCCTCACGGGTACAGGAACGACGAGCATTGGCAGCGCCGGCGACACCAGCAATTTTCTCCAGGCCACGCACTTGATTTCGGGCACCTCGCCAGTCGTCAGCAGTTCACAATTGGGTGGCCTCACGCTAAGCAGTACCCTGTCCGCCGCGACCTTCAGCACCGCCTTGACCAATGGCGCGGCTGGCTCTTTTAACGTAAACGGCGTCAACATCACCTACGCCTCGACCGACACCGTCTCCGGGATCATGGCAAGGATCAATGCCTCCGCCGCGAACGTTAACGTCACTTATGATCCGATTCAGGATCAGTTCAAAATGACGAGTGACACCACCGGGAATCTCGGCCTTACCATCTCGGATGTCACCGGAAACCTGGCGGCGGCGATGAAGCTGACCACCGGCGCCGGTGCGGTTCTGACGAACGGCCTTGATCTTCAGTATTCCGTCAACGGCGGAACGACGCTTACAAGTCATAGCAACACCATCACTTCGGCAAGCTCCGGAATCGCGGGTTTGACGGTTAACGCGCTCTCGGGCTCCACCAGCTCAAGTTCGGTGATTCAAACCACCACCGATTATGGGCCTAGCCAGCCCGTGAACGCCTTCGCTAATGGCGGCGCTGGCGGCTCCAATCCATTCCAAATCAGTTTGGCCAGCGGCAACGCTGGGCAAGGCAGCGGAACGGGAACACAACCCGGTGATACGATCCAATTCGCATTTCCGAACGGAACGCCGCCCACCAGCACGCCCCAAATCCAAGCGAATACGACCTACTACGTCGGGCGCATTGCGAATAACAACATCACGATCTACACAACCCTCCAAGACGCGATTAATTCGGTCAACGGCGTCGGAGGCGGATTTGTCAACGCGGTCAATTTCGGAAACGTCCAGAATACCAGCATCGCGGCGGCTATCCTGCCGATCACTGGGACCACTGTAACCAGCACCGCCGGCGCCAGCTCAACCAGTTCGACCACCATCACCGTCGCCCAAGACACAACGGGCGTAACGAAGGCGGTCTCACAGTTCGTCGCCGATTACAACAGTGTTCAGTCGTTAATCTCCGCGCAGACGGCCGTTACCAGCAATTCGGACGGCACGCAGACGCTGGCGATCTTGGCGAATGATACCGTCGTGAACGCCGTCGCCCGGGACCTGCGGACGAAAGTTCTGGCCACGATGAGCGGGCTGAGTGGAACCGTCTTGCGAATGGATTCCCTCGGGTACTCTTCTACCGGTTTTAGCGATCAGATTACCCAAACCGACACCAACGCTCTCTCGGCGGCGTTGGCGGCCCACCCTCTGGATGTCGCCAACTTCTTTTCCGATCCGACGAACGGACTGGGCAAATCGCTTAACGACTACCTCAATTCGCTAATCAGCACGACCTCCGTCGGCACGAACGCCTCCTCCGGTGGTGGCGACCTGATCAACCACCAAACGACGCTCACGGGCCAAGCCAACGACATCACGACCCAAGTCGCGACTATCGAAAAGAACGTCCAATCCGAGCACGACCGAATGACGGCCGAGTTCCAAGCGATGGAAACGGCGCAAGCGTCAATCAATCAACAGTTAACGTTCCTTCAACAACAGAAATTCAGCTGATGACGACACCTCGAAATGAACGACCGTCAATGAGCCGAACGTTAGGCGATGGGTGGACCGGAATTAGTCGGGCCTTGTTCTATTCGAGTGGTTTTTTTGGCGGACTCGTCGCTTTGTTGACCCTCGTCAGCGGCTGCGCCAACAAACCGTCCGTATTCGACCCAGCGGTCACCGGTCCGTTTCATCAGATAGGTAATTATTACCTGGTTGACCAAAAACTGCCAGACGACATCCGGCGAGTCGCGATGATGCCCCTGACCGCCGTCCAAACCGATTATGCCAGCGTGGCCGCGGTTGAATCACTTCAACCGGTCTTATACGGCGAATTGTCCAAGCTACGGGCCTTCGACATCACGATCATCCCACGCTCGAAACTTCAGGATCTTACCGGCCAATCGTCTTGGAGCCCGGATGACCGCCTCCCGAATAATTTCCTTTACCAGATCACCAACACGACGGCGTGTGATGCCATACTTTTCAGCCGGGTGACCCACTACCACGCGTTTCCACCGATGGCAATCGGATGGAAGATGTTGATGGTCAACACAAAAGGGGACGTTCTTTGGTCGGTCGATGAGGTGTTTGACGCTGGCGAGGCCCGCGTCGTCAACAGCGCCCATCGCTACGCCATGCAGAACGAAATGACCGCCCCCGAGATCGAACCCCACACCGGATTGGTCAATTCGCCGCGTTTCTTTTCCCAATACGCGGCGAGCGAAGTGGTAAAAACCTTGCTGAATAAGCGATGATTGATGCTTTTTTTTCTAAACTTTTGCGCTAGAATACCGATTGTTATAGGGACGAAGCCTCGGACGGGGTAGAATCGCCGGGGCTGAAAGTAGTGAAGATTCAGTCTGGAACGTAATTTGCTTGGACAGCCAGAGCCAGAATCCCGCGACGGTGAAGCGTTTTGCGTTGAGAGTGATTTATGAATGAAGTAAAATTGGACACGTTAAGGCGTTCCGCAGGTGTGGATCAAACGCTGAACTCGGGTCAGGCGAAGAAGGCGGCCCATCCGGCCGCCGTGGACGACCGCGATACCAGCCAGTTTTCCGCCATCCCCGATCTCACGGGCTCCGAACAATCCGTCGAAGCCGAATACGCCGCTCGTCGTGCCAGTTTGGCTGGCGCCGCCGCCTCCCCCAATTATCCTTCCGCTGACGTGTTGGGTAACTTGGCGAGTATCTTTGCTTCTTCGTCCACGTTCACCGGCGGCGGTTCGTCGAAATAATCGCCCGGTTACCCAACGCTTCTGATCGGCGCTTGATAAGGCTACCGGATGTATCGGCCGAATAAATTTCAAGCTTACCAAAACGGCGCCGTTTTCACCGCTTCCCCGGCGCAGCTCATTTTGATGCTTTTTGAGGGGGCGGTCCGCTTCATCAACATTTCCTTGGAAGGTTTCAACCACCAAGACCCGCTTGAGTTCAACCTTACCATCAATCAGAATGTCCAAAAGGCGCAGGCGATCATTCGTGAGTTGAAAGCCTGTCTCCACGAGGACAAAAGCCCTGAATTCGCCCAGCGCATGACCGCGCTCTACGACTATTTCGACCGCCGTCTTCAAGAAGGCAACCTAAAGAAAACCCGCGAGCCGATCGAAGAGGTTCTGCGCCACCTCCACGTCTTGCGCGACGCCTGGAAGGAAATGACCCTCCGCCAAAGCCAAGCCGGCGCCAGCGCGCTCACGCCCGCTTCCGCAGAGGCCGTCGGCCAGTGGTCCGCCACCAGCTAGCTTCGCATGCCAAACATTGAAGCCGACGATGCGTCGCTGCGTCGCCTCTTCAATCTTCTCGAGGAATGGAAGAGCCTTACCGTGCAAGAGGCTCGGTCCATCGCCGCCCGCGACTGGAACAACCAAGAGAAGCTCCAACTTCGAAAGCGCCAGCTTCAGCCCCAGATTAAAGAGGCCCGACTATTGTCCTTTCGTCCAGGCGCCAGTTCGGCCGCCCAGCTTGGGACCCGCCAACGCCGATTGGACGCGGTCATTGATGAATTGATCGCGCTCGAAGAAAAGAACCGCAAATCCATCGCGGAACGCCTCGGCGAAACCCAAGCCAAGCTCCGCGCAGCCGATCGCAATATTCGGAACTTGAATCACGTGCGTGGCGCTTACGGCGCCAAAGGCCCCGGGTATTGGCAGAGCTACTCGTGAGCCGCCCAAGCTCCACCTAGGTGGCATTTTTTTCATCGTAACTCCCTGACGGGTCCAAAATTGCCGAGCTTCCTCCGTATCGAGCCCCCGTTCGCAGCCCCATCGCTCCGACCCCAACTTGCCCCGCCCGCCTGACGGATTGCTCGCTCCCGGGCAAAATCCGACCATTTTCACTCGGTAACCTGCGTTCAAGGCTGGGCCTCAGCGCCTGCGACTGATGGCCTCCGGCCGGCGGGCGACGCATTAGTCAGCGCAAAAATCCCGCATGGCACACCGGTTGCTTGGATGACCCTGAATGAATGTCAGTTTGTATCAAGCCGCAGCCGCCCTCGACGGAGGAATGCGCTGGCAGCAGACGATCTCAGACAACTTGGCGACCGGCGCGATCCACGGCTTCAAGAAAAGCGACATTTCATTCTCGGCTGTCCAAGCCGGATTAATGCAGCCCGGCTCGAACCCGGAAACCGGTCAGGGGCAGCACTTCATTCTCCCCTCGCCCTCGATTGGACCGAATTTCGTGGATGGCGAACTCGAGGCCACCGGCAATAAGACGGATATCGCGATCTCCGGTCCAGGCTTCCTCGCCGTCGAGGCCCCCAATCAACAGACCGCCTACACCCGTGACGGTGAACTTAAGATCAGCGGCCAAGGCCAGTTAACGACGAAGGAAGGCTTTCCCGTACTCGGTGACAACGGACCCATTACCGTGGATCCCCGCAGCCCCGATCCGATTGCCATCGCCACGGACGGCGAAATCAGCCAAGGGGGCATTAATCGCGGGCGTCTCCGGCTCTCCGAATTTCGCGACCGCACCAAACTGCTCCCGATGGGCGGCGGCTACTACCAGATCCAAGACGGCCAGAACAAGGAAGAGGAAGCGATCCCCTCTCCCGGAAGCAGCGTCTCGCAAGGCTTTTTGGAATCCTCGAACGTCAAGCCCGCCGTCGAAATGGGCAACCTGATCATGGCGCTACGCCATTTCGAAGCCAACCAGAAGGTCATTCAAAGCCAGGACGACCGCATGGGCCGCACGATCACTGAACTTTCCGCGACCAGCTAAGTTAACCACTCGCACCCGCTATGATCCGAGCTCTTTACTCTTCCGCCACGGGAATGGAATCCCAGCAGATGAACCTGGACGTCATCGCCAACAACTTGGCCAACGTCAATACAACCGGTTTCAAAAAGAGCAAAATCGAATTCCAGGATTTGCTCTATCAGACCCAGCGCTCGGCCGGCTCGGAACAAGGCGCGGGTAACCTCCTGCCGACCGGCATCCAGATCGGCCACGGCTCGAAAGCGGTCTCGACCTCCAAAATCTTTACGACCGGCGAACTCTCCCAGACCGGTGACGAACTTGACGTCGCGGTTTCCGGCGACGGTTTCTTCCAGGTGCAACTCCCGGACGGCACTCTCGCCTACACCCGCGATGGCACGCTCAAAAAAGCCCAGGACGGCCGCATCGTCACCGCCGCCGGCTATCCCGTGCTCGGTAATTTTCAATCCGTGCCTCCCGGTACCACCAGCATCAACATCGCCACGACCGGCGACGTCACCTACACCGGGACCAGCGGCAACACCAACTTTCGGATCAACCTGTTCCGGTTCAACAACCCATCCGGCCTGCAAAACATCGGCAACAACCTGATGAAGGAGACCAGCGCCTCCGGCGCGGTCGAGCAGGGCAATCCCGGCGAAAACGGATTCGGCGAGCTCCAACAGGGCTACGTCGAGCTTTCCAACGTCCAAGTCGTCGAGGAAATGGTTCATCTCATCCAAGCCCAGCGCGCCTACGAGGTTAACTCGAAGGCCGTGCAGGCGGCCGATGAAATGATGCAACAGAGCAATAACCTAAAGCACTGAGTAGATGCTGTCCTGGCTCACCAACTCCCGCGTTTCCCTCGCCATTTTGGCGGCCACTTTGGCGCCGCTGGCGGGCCGTGCGCAAACCCTCGAGCTGCTGCCCCGCGCGCAAGTGGATCGCGGCGGCGTTTTGCTCGATCAGATTTTCGCCGAAACCAACGGCGTGGCGATTCCCAAGGGCATTCGCCTCACCGCCGCCCCCACCTGGGGCAAAACGCTCGTGCTCGAGCGCAAAGACATTGCCGAACTGCTAGCCAAACAGGCGCCGGATTTTGCCGCCGCTGAACTTTCCGGCGCGCCGCAAATCACGATCAGCCGCCGGTCTCGCAAGCTGGAAGACGCGGAGTTGCTGGCCCGCATGTTGGAAAAACTGCAGCCCCCGACCAACGCGGAACGAACCGTTGAATTGGAACTGAAGCTGGGCAGTGAGTGGCAGCCCGTGATCATCCCCACTGACCCGGTCGAGGTTCGCCTCGTTCAGCAGCCCAACTCCGGCCTGATGTCCCAATTCATGGTCCGCTTCGATCTGGTGTCCGATAAAGAGGTCATCGGCAACTACACGGTCAATCTCCAGGCCCACCTCTACAGCGATGTCTGGGTGGCGGCCGCCGCGATTAAACCAGGAACCTCGCTGGATACCGCTCCCATCACGCGGGAACGCCGTGACGTAATTCGACTGACCCAACCACTTTTCACCAGCGAGAACCGCGACCCCGCCCTTTGCATTAACGAGTATTTGCAGCCGGGCGCCGTCATCTTGGCTCGCTCCATACATCAGAAGCCGATTGTCTTCCGCGGTCAATTTGTTCAAGCCGCGGTGATCGAAAAGTACATGCAGATCAAGGTCAAAGCCGAGGTGCTCGAAGACGGCGCCCCGGGCCAAATGATCCGCGTCCGCACCCTGTCCAGTCGCAAGGAAATCCGAGGAAAGGTCGTTGATGAAGACACTGTCCAAGTCATGTTTTGAAGGCGTGGTCGCGGTGACGCTCCTCAGCGCCGTCGTGATCCCCAGCCGCGCCGATTCGCTCTGGTCGCCCGAATTTTCTCAATCTCAGTTCGCTGATAAACGCGCTCATGCGGTCGGCGATATCGTTAATATCATCGTCCAGGAAAGCAACGCCGCCACCAAAGACAACAACACTCAGACCTCCAAGACGACCAGCCAGAGCGCAAACATCAACTCGTTTCTCTACTCCCCAGCCGCGAGCGGTCTCCTGACCAAAGCCGGCACGTTGCCCGCGCTGAGCACCTCTTCGGCTGATACCTTTAACGGCGGCGGCAAAATCGCGAACACGCAGACCATCAACTCCCGCTTCAGCGTGCGCGTCATCGACGTCCTGCCCAATGATAACCTGATCGTGGAAGGCACCCGCCGGACCTACTTCTCGGGCGAAGAACAGACGATCGTCCTGCGCGGCACCGTCCGCGCCTTCGACGTGGCCCTGGACAACAGCGTTTTCAGTTACAACCTCGCGGACGTAACGATCAAGTTCAACAGCTCGGGCATCGTCAACAACGCCCAAAAGAAGGGCTGGTTCAGCAAGACCTGGGATTGGATCAATCCGTTTTGAACTCCACTCCCAAATTAATCTCTCGAGGCATCTATGGCTCGCTATAAGGCTCAAATCCTCACCGCCCTGCTCCTCGCCACCACGTTCTCCGCGCAGAACAACGTGGTGCGCGTGCGCGATATCACGTGGGTATTCGGCGCCCGCGAGAACCAATTGTCCGGCATCGGCATGGTCGCCGGCTTGGCGGGTGACGGCGACAAAGACCCCGTCTATTCCAAGCAGATGTACTCGAACTTTCTCAAGACCCGAGGCATCAACTTGGCGCCAGACCTGATTTCGTCCAAAGACGTCGCCGCCGTCATGGTCACGGCGGACCTCGGTCCATCGCTGAAGAACGGCTCCAAGATTGACGTCACCGTCGCCGCTCTCGGCGATGCCAAGTCGATCAACGGCGGCGTCTTGGGCCAAACCCCGTTATTCGGCGCGGACGGCCAAGTCTATGCCGTCGCGCAAGGCGCGATCGCCGTGGGTGGCTTTCTCCTGGGCGGCGGTGGCGGCGGCGGTGGCGGCGCCTCGACCGTTCAGAAAAATCACCCGACCACCGGTCAGATCATTGGCGGGGCGCTCGTCGAAAAGGATGTTCCGGTCACCTTGGTTCACGACAACGCGATCGAGTTCATCTTGAACGACCCGGATTACACGACGGCGGCCCGCATGGCGGACGCCATCAACAAAGTTTACGCCAATAGCTCCACGGCCGTCTCGGACACGACCGTGCGCGTCAAAGTGCCCGAGGCCTATCGTTCTCTGCTCGTTGATTGGATTGCCCGCCTTCAAATGATCATGGTCGAGCCGGACACGAAGGCCGTCGTCATCATGAACGAGCGCACCGGAACCATCGTCGCCACCGCCCGCATCCAAATCAGCAGCGTCGCGGTCGCCCAAGGCAACATTTTGGTCAGCATCGCCGAGACCCAGGATGTCTCGCAACCGAATCCTTTCGGCCAAGGCCAAACCGTGACGACGACCCGGACGGATACCCAGATTACCGAATTCAAAGGCGGAACGAACGGCACGCTGGTCGCCTTCGGCGATATGCCAACCGTCGAAAAAGTCGCGGCCTCGCTCAATGCTCTCGGCGCCACCCCGCGCGATATGATGGCCATTTTCCAAGCGATGAAACAGGCGGGCGCGCTGAAAGCGGAGTTGATCATCCGGTAATCATGGATACCTCTCCCCTCACCCGCCGGCCCTCCGCCGCCGACATTCCGTTGGACCGCTTGGCGTCCAATCAGAACGTCTCGGAGGCGGACAAGATTGGCGTCGTGAGTCAAAAATTCGAGGCGATTCTCCTGCGTGAGTTTCTGAGCGAAGCCCAAAAGCCGCTGCTGGACACCAAGGGCAGCAAGAATGACACGATGCACCAGATTTACCGCGACATGGTTACCGATAATCTTTCGGACGCCATGAGCAAGTCCGGTTCGTTCGGACTCGCCAGTACTTTCCAATCTCAACTCCTGACCCGGGCGGCGCAAACCGCACCACTGCCCGAAGCGGATGATTTGACACCTGAATGAAGCTCGAACTGGAAAAACTGATCCAGACCCTGCGCGAGGAATTGACGCAGTACGGCGAGTTGTTGGCTCTGCTCGAAGACCAGCAGGAGCTCATCGTCAGCCGCTCCGCCGAGGGCCTTTTGGAAAACCTGGCGGCCATTAACGCCCAAGTGCCGCGGATCGCCCTGGCCCGCAAACAACGCGATGAACTTCGCCAGGCGGTCGCCGTCGCTCTTAATCAGACGCCCGCGACCACGTTTCGGCAATTGATCGTCTTGTTGCCCCGCGACTATCAACCGCTCCTTTCCGCGTTGGTCGAAGAAATCAACAGCCTGCTCCTGCGCTCCCAACAACGGTTGCGCCAGAACCATCTGCTCTTGAGTCGCTCGCTTGAGTTGATGCAGCAGATGATCTATAGCCTGTTTCCCTCGAGCGGCGGGCAAACCTACGGTCAAACCGGCGCCGTCAAATCGGCCGCGCTCCCCACGAGCGCCCTTTACGAATCTCTCGTGTAACGGAATTGGATTAATATGCTAGGGCTAATCGGTACGATCAACATGGCTGGCCGGTCTTTGCAGACCAACCAACAAGCCATTGAGTTGACGGGTCAGAACCTGTCCAACGTCAGCAACCCCGCGTACGCCCGGCAGCGGCTCGTCATTCAGACTTCGCAGACGATTGCGTCCAGCGCGGGCCCCGAAGGCACCGGCGCGGTGGCAACCTCCATCGAACAACTCCGCAGCGCTCTTCTGGACGGCCAGATCACCAACGAAACCAGCGTTACCAGCTACCTGCAAACAAAGCTGAATAACCTGCAAGTCGCTCAAGCCGACCTCAATCAGAAGATCGACCTCCAGTCCGCCGATCCGAACAGTACCCAGGGCTCCCAGGGAACTGGCGGCCAATTGGGTCTGGAGGAGCAGATTAATTCTTTCTTTGGCTCCCTCCAGTCCCTCTCCACCGACGCCACCTCGACCGCGAATCGCCAGGCCGTCATCCTCGCCGCCCAGAGCTTGGTGGATAAATTCAACAGCGTTAACAACCAGCTTTCCTCTCTCCGCACCGATATGAACTCGTCGGTGACGACCGACGCCTCCCAAGTCAATACCATTGTTAAGCGGATCGCTGATCTCGGTTCAACGGTAACCGCGACCGAACTTCAGGACGGTGGATCCGCCAATGACCTTCGTGACTCCCGCCAGGCGGCGGTGGAGCAACTCGCCGGCTTGGTCAACTCCCAACAGGTCAATAACTCTGACAATACCATCAACCTCTCGATCGGGGGCGTTACGTTTATCGACCACAATCAGGTCGTGGACTCCATGATCACACAACCCGACCCGAACGCGGCTAACGTTGATACCAACGGCGTCCAGGGCGTCGTTCTCGCGACGCAGAGCGGAACGGCCTTCACGACCCCAATCTCCGGCGGCAGCATCCAGGGTACTATCGACGCCCGCGACGGCACCATCCTGCAACTCTCCAACAACATCAACAGCCTTGCCTCAACGTTGATTACCCAGGTCAATACGATCCACAGTTCCGGGACCGGCTTGAATGGCACCACGGGGGAGAATTTTTTCAACGGCACGAACGCCTCCGACATTGCGATCAACCCGGCCATGACGCAGGACCCAAACCAGATCCAAGCCAGCTCGACGGGTGCCCCGGGCGACAACGGAATCGCGCTCCAGTTGGCCCAACTCGGCGAAACTTCGCTCGGTTCGCTCGGCAATGAAACTTTCGCCTCCAACTACAACCAAACCGTCGCGGCGTTTGGGCAGGAGGTCTCCAACACTGATAGCCAAAGCACCGACCAGCAAACGGTTTCGAACATGTTGTTGAAACAACGCGATTCCCTCGGCGGCGTTTCGATCGACGAGGAAATGAGCAACCTTGTCATCTATCAACGGGCTTACGAAGCGTCCGCCCACATGATCTCAACGATGGACGAAATGCTCCAGAGCGTGTTGGCCTTACAATAAGCGAACCGCGCCCTACGATTAAGATACGGGAACCAAACTAGACCTATGAACGTGCGAGCGACTTCGAGCAGTTTTCCGACCCTCTTGGGCCAGCAGTTGGCCCAGTTGACGTCGCGCCAAACGGCCTTGCAGACCGAGGCGGCGACCGGTCAGCGGGTCACCGATCCCAGCGACGACCCGCGCGCCATGCGCCAGGTTCTCGACCTCCAGAATCAAATCAGCAATCTCCAGCAGTACCAGACCAATATCGCGTCGATGAACGACACGCTCACCGCGTCCTACACGGTGGCCCAGTCGCTTCAGAAAGTGACCGATCGCGCCGGCGAACTCGCCACCGGCGTGGATGGCACTTCGACCCCGGACCAGCTTCAGGCCGATGGAGCCGAGGTCAACCAACTGCTGGAACAAACGCTGCAACTGGCGAACACCCAGAGCCAAGGCACTTACCTCTACGGCGGAACCCAAAACCAGACGCCGCCTTACACGGCGACGCGTGATGCCGCGGGCAATATCACCGCCATCACCTACAACGGCAACACCACCGTCCCGCAAGCCGAAATCTCGTCGGGCAGCACGGTCTCCGTCACCGTCCCCGGCACGAACACGTCGGGAGCCGGCCCGTCCGGTCTCTTCGCGGATAGCCGCACCAACACGGACGTTTTCAATCACCTGATCTCGTTGCGGGACCACATGCTCTCCGGTACCCCCGCCGACGTCGCGGCCGTGAACCAGACCGACCTCCCGACCCTGATCAAGGACGGCGGCGCCGTCACCAATTACGTCAGCAACGTCGGGTCGGTCCAATCGCGTCTGGATACCGCGACCTCATACGCCAAAGATCGCGTCACTTCGCTGGACGGCTTGGTCTCCAACGCCGCCAACGCGGACTTGGCGACGACCCTGGTGGCGCTGAATGAGACCCAGAACGCCTACTCGGCCGCCCTGAAAACCGGCGGTACGATTCTCAGTACGTCCCTCCTCGACTACCTGAAGTAAATCAAAAACGAATCAGGACTTCTCGCGCGCGTCGCGCCCGAAAAGTCCTGATTCGTTTTTCCAGTTGGCGGGCCGAGCGCCCGCCTCCGGTTCGCCGCCGCCACACCACGGACTATTCGCCGCGGATCGCGCCTTCGATCAGCCTCGCGCTGGTCGGCGAATGCCTTCTAAGCGTCTCCAGTCGAGCCATGATTCCACCAATCGTTTTCAGCGCCTTGGTCGCCTCCAGCCGCCGATACCAAGCCAGCGCCTCTTGACCGACCCGCGGCTCCAACTCCGGCGCCAGAGCTGTGATCGGAACGTCGCAGACCAGCCGGCAAAGGAGCATCGACGCCTGCGGCGAAGACTCAGTGACCGTGGCCGCCTTTTCCATCACCGCGAGCGCCTCCGCCGGCCGGTCCCCTTTCAACAGCGCTTCCCCGCGCATCAGGAGAATCGAGCCATGTTCGGGGCAGGCCCGCGCGGCCTCGTCCGTCCACTCCAGCGCCACTTCCTGCAATTCCGGCGCGCTATTGACGACGAAACTGCCGAGCTGCCACAGGCGTTCATTCATGATCCCCGCGGCCCGCGCCCGCGCCAATACCTGCAGCGAGTCCTGCGTCCTGCCCTGGCGGTGAAGAAAGAGCGCCAGATCGTGCGCGACGCCGGCCGCTCGCGGCTCCAGCTCGAGCGCCCGGTTGTACTGCGCCTCGGCCTCTTTCGGATGCCCGGCGCTGGCCAGGCATTCCGCCAGCAGGTGGTGCGGGCCTTCCCGCAGTATTTCCCGGCAGGGCGGCGTGAGCGTCGCCAGCGTCCGGCGCTCCAGGCAGAGCCGCAAATGCGGAATCGCCTCCGGCGCGCGGCCCAATTTCATCAGGGACAGCGCCGCCATGAAACTCATCGAGGCCGTTGGGCCGGAATCCGCCGCCAGCCGCGAGGTCATCAGCCGCAACAACTCCAGGAAGTAGCCGCCCTTCAATAAATGCGCGCCGAAAATCGTCAACAGGCGCTCGCGCACCTCCGGCAGAATCGACCCCGCCGCATGCGGCTCGATGAGGCGCACCGCCTTGCGGTACTTCTCCAATCCTTCCTCCAGCCGCCCGTCATTCACCAAGTCCAACCCAAAATTCATCAGCAACGCCGGCTCATCGGGCAGCTCCGTGACCGCCAATTCCAACAGTCGCAGATTGCGCTGGACCTTCTGACGGCTTTTCACGATCGCGGGATCGTAGCCATGATGCAGGATGGTCGCCGTGCCCAATTTGGCCTCCATCCCCCATTCCGTCATCCGCGCGATCACGCTCGCGTAAATCTGCTCATGCACCCGCCCGACGAAAAAGAGCGCGGGCGCGTTGCGGAACAGACGGGGAACGTACGTAACGCCATCGGTCGATTCATGCTGGTTGGCGATCGGTATGCGATACCCCAAGACGTTCGTCGCCGCCAAATCCTCCCACAATCGCGCATGACTCTCCGCCGGCATCTCTTCGTCCGCGTCCAGAATCAGCACCCAATCCCCGCGCGCGTGTTCATGCGCCGCGTTGCGGGCGTCGCTGAAATGATCGTTCCACGGAAAATGATAGACCTCCGCCCCGTGTTCCTTGGCGATTTCAACGGTGCGGTCGGTCGAACCGGTGTCCACCACGATGATCTGGCTGGCGATCGGCTTGATCGAAGCCAGGCATTGGCCGATAAATCGCTCCTCATTCTTCGCGATCAGGCAGACGCTTAGCCGCGGGCGTTTGGGGATCGCGGGTAGCGGCGTCCACTTGATCTTCGTGCGCTTATGGCCCTTCTGCCCATTCAGGGAATTATAGACATTTTTCGCCATCGCCCAATGCGGCGTCATCTGGTACAGCCGCTCGCTGGCTCGCAACGCCTGGCGTTCATCGCCCGCTTCCAGGGCGATATCGATCATTTGGAGATACGCGTCCGGATGAAAGCCGCGCAACGCGATCGCGCTCAGGCACGCGTTCCACGCCTTCAAGTAGTTCTTCTGCTTTAGCTGCTCGTGCGCCGCCTGCAACGAGCCCACCCGGCCGGCCGGGGGTACCTCCAGTTTGAATTTGCCGGGCGGACTGGCTTGGGAAATCGCGGCGTCCGAGAATCCCGCCTTGCGCAGCAGGTCCGTGGAGTGCCGCGACCAGGCCAATTCGGTCTCTTCCGCCGCGCGGGCCTGGTTCGCGTGTTCGACGCTCGCCGGCGAGCTTAGATAGACGCCCAGAATCTGCTTTATGTGCAGAAATTCCCGCGTTTTGGCAAGCCGCATCCAAAACTCATAGTCACCCGACGAGACAAACGCGGGATCAAAATACCCGTGCTCCTCGTGCGCCTCGCGCCGCCACATCGGCTGCGGTCCCACAAAGCACCCGTGCCGCGCCAGCTTCACCCGGTCGAACTCGAACCAGACGTACTTGTCCTTGACGACCGCGGTGTCAAACGTCTGGTTTTCCTGCTCGGTGATGTTGACGTCCGCGTACACGAGCGTGATCTTGGGATTCTCGTCCAACGTCCGCGCCATGATCTCCAGCGCGTCCTTGCGATGGCGGTCATCGGTGTTGGCGTTGGTCAAGTATTTGCCGCGGGCCGCCCGAATGCCTCGGTTCCAGGCCGCGTAAACCGTCTCCCGCTCTTCCGTGCGGATATAGACGATGTTGCCGTAGCGCTGCTGAAATTCCTCCACGATCGCGCGCTCATTCTGCGGCGAACCGCTGTCCACCACGATGATCTCGAGCTTGCCCGCGATGGTTTGGGCCTCGAGATCCGCCAGGCAGCCGGCCATAAACTTTTCTGATTTGTACGTCGAGACAATCGCCGAAACGAGCGGCTCGACGTTCTCAAATTGAATCGCCGGCTTGAGCGCCGCCTCGACCGCGCGCAGGTTCTCGCGCGCGACGTCGTGCCCCGGCTGCAATTCGAGAATTCGCCGGAACATCAGCCGGGCGGTCTCGTTGTCGCCGACTTTATAAAAGCAAAATCCCAACGGCAGGAGAATCTCGACGTCATCCGGCGTCTGTTTCAAGACCCGGTGATACGCGTGCGCCGCGTCCTTGAATTTGCCCGCCTGAAGATTCAAATCGGCGAGCAATTTCAGCGCGGGCCTGAACTCCGGCTCCAATTGCAATGCCCGGCCCAAGGCGGATTCGAACTCCGCCGGCAGTTCCAGCTTCACGCAGCAGAGAGCCAGGCAGGTTTGATACTCGGCGGAATCCGGCCGTAGCTCGACCGCCTTCAGCCAGCGCTCTCGGCTGGCCGCAATGTCGCCCTTCTTGAATAATAAGTTCCCGAGCGCCGCGGGAATCTCCGCCCGCGTCGGCGCCATGGGCAGCGCGAGTTCCAGGCGCGCAATCGCGCCCGCGAGATCGCCCGCCGCGGACAGCGCGTCCGCTTCTTCCAGCAGTTTCTCCAATTGCGGCAGTCGGCCGCCACCGGTCGCCGCCGGGGCTGATCCGTGCAGTTTTTCCCGCGTCACATTGAGGTTGTCGCGCGCGGTGGTATTTTCTGGATGCAGCTCGGCCGCGCGCTCGAAGACCACCACGGCGGATTCAGCGTCGCCCAGCTTGAAAAAACAAACCCCGAGCGCCAGCAGGGTCTCCAAGTCGTCCGGGGTTTGGTGCAGGATTTTGCCGTACACGTGCGCGGCGTCGAGGAGGCTCCCGTGTTCGAAATTCAAGTTTGCGAGGAGCCGCAGAGCCTCAAGATTGTGGGGTTCGATCTCCAACGCCCGCCCCAACGCCGTTTCGAACTCGCGCACCTCGTTCAAATGCAGATGCGCCATGGCCAGTTGCGTCCACGACGACGCCACGTCCGGGGCGCAACGAGTCAACTGCAGCAGCACGTCCCGCGCGGCCCCGAGCTCGCCGACGCGAAATAACATCCCGCCCAAGGCCGAGAGCAGCTCGGTGTCTTGCGTCGGGCGTTCCAGCGCCTTGCGCAGCAACTCCTTGGCTCGGTCCATCTCCTGCGCGTCGATGGCGCTGCCGGCGTTAAACACCAACTGGCGCAAATCGATCGCTTTCTCCGCGCTCGGCGCGCCGCTGAGCGGCGCCACCCCTTTTCCCGTGGCCCGCCGGCGTTCGATTTGCAGCAGGTTCTCCTGCGCGGTCACATTCGCGGGATCGATCTCCAACACCCGCTCGTACACCATTTGGGCCGAATCGATGTCCGCGCCGCGATAAAAGCAAACGCCCAAGCTGAGCAAGACCTCGACATTATTCGGGTCTTTCTCCAGTAATTTTGCGTAGGCCCGGCCCGCGTCGCGCACCCGCTCGTTTTCCAGATTGGTCTTCGCGAGAAACTTCAGCGCTTCGCGATTATCCGGTTCGATTTCCAGCGCCAGGCCGATGGCCGCTTCAAATTCCTCGATCCGCCCCAACTTGAGGCACACCATCGCCAGCCTCGTGTAGGCGTCCGCGTCCCGCGGCCGCAACTCGATGACGCGGCGAAAGCATTCACGGGCCGCCTCAAACTCGCCCAGCGTGAAGTGCAGGCTTCCCTTGGCCGCCAGGACCTCCGGATCCCGGGGCGCCAGATCCACCGCGTCCTTCAACGTCTCGAGCGCCGCTTCCCGATTCCCGGCGTCGTCAAAAAAGCTCGCCTGTTCCAGCAACTGCTCCAGCGTCAGCGAGGTCCGTCGCGGCGCCGGTGGGGCCGGGCTCGGAGCGGCGGCCACGCCCGCGTCCCGCTCCGCCAATTTCCCCACCACGACCGCGAGGTTGTCCTTGGCCAGCGGGTTGTCGGGCGCGAGCGTCAAAACCCGCTCGTAGATGACTTTCGCCGTCTCCAGGTCGCCGCTCTTGAAAAAACAAACCCCCAAGGGCAGGATCACTTCGACGTCATCCGGATTGCGGCGCAAAATCCGCGTGTAACTCTGCGCGGCGTCTTTCAGTCGCCCTTCCTGCAGATTCAGATCCCCCAACAGCTTCAACGCCTCGCGATAGTCCGGGTCCAACGCCAGAGCCTGCTCCAGCGCGGTTTCAAATTCATCCACTCGATTCAACCGCACGTTGCAGATCGCCAGTTGGACGTAGAGCGACGGCTGGTTGGGTTGCAGCAATGTCGCCTGCAAAAAACGTTCCCGCGCGGCGGCGTAATCTCCCAGTTGGAACAACATCGCGCCGAGCGAAATCAGCAAGTCGGGATTTGTGGGGCTGGCCGCCACCGCGGATTGCAACGCGTCTCGCGCGCCGCGATAGTCGCCTTTGGCGTAACAATCGTCGGCTCGACTGACCAATTCCACCACTTTTCGGTCCATCGGGGCCGGCCGGCCGCCGGCCGCCGAGGTCCCGACCGATTCCACGCGCAACATCGCGCCCAGGTCCGGCATTTGCGGCGCCTGCCGCTCCCCCAACCGGAAGAACGGCGTCGCGGGCGGCGCCGACGCTGGCGCCGGCGAGACCGGTGACACCGTGGACGGGATCGACGGGGCATCGCAAAGCTTGGAACGCAGCTTCGCCACCTTGGCGAGCGGCGCCAATTCGGCCCACCCGGGGGCAGCCGCCGCCGATTCTCCAAACCGGCTAACGCAGTTTAACAGCGCCGCTTTGGCGTCCACCAAATTATCCGCGCGCCCCGCCAATTCCGCCTCGACCAGCAGGCTCTCCAAGACATTTGGATAGGCCGCCGAGAAGCGGCGCGCCGCGGCCAGGGCCGCCGGCCAACGGCCCGCTCCGACCGCCTGCTCCAGGGTCGAAAATAATTCGCTGACGCGAACATTCAACTCCAGCGGCCGCACATCGTCCGGACCGAGGCGCAGGATTTCCGGCGCGCCAGGCAAGGTCTGCCCCTTCGCCTGGCGAAACAACTCGATTTCCTGATCCAGAACGCGCTCGGCCTCCCGGCAATACTCGCCGATCGCGCCGGCGGTCTTCTGCCCGGGATGCCGGCGATAGCCCGCGAAGGCGACGTTCACCCGTTGCAATTGAGCAAACCGGAAAAAACGCGCCCATAATTCGAGATCACCCGCCAATTCCAAATCCGCGCGCATCGTCCCGCCGGCTTCCTCCCACAGGTCGCGCCGCCAAAAAACCCCTTCCTGTTGAATGAACCGGTAGTCTTTGCTCAGATACAGTTCCCGCCGCCACGGCTTGTCCGCGCCGTGCGGAACCGGAACGATCTCGCGTGATCGCTCATCAATGGTGCAGGGAGTCCCGTGCAACCAACGCGCCTCGGGATGCCGCGCGAAAACCGACGCCGCCGTTTGCAGTGACCCCGGAAAAAGCCGGTCATCGGCGTTCAGCCACGTCATGATTTCGCCCGTGGTTCGGCGGAATCCATCGCGCAACGCCGCGTACATCCCGGCGTCAGGCCGGCTTTGCCAGTATGTCAGATGCCTGGCGTATTTTTTTATGATCTCCACCGAGCCGTCCAGACTCCCGCCATCCATGATGACGTACTCCAAATTCGGATAGCCTTGGTCGAGCACGCTTTGAATGGCTTCCTCGAGAAAAGCGGCCTGCTGGAACGACGGCGTGACAATTGAAATCTTGGGCCATACCGCCGGGCTGACGATTGCCGGGCTGACAATCGCCGACGCCGCGGGAGCGGTGCGCGCGGCCGGCTTCCACGGAGCGCCCGTCAGCGCGAGATACTCGGCGTTCGCCTCCGCGTGTTTCGGGTCCAATTCGAGCAATCGCTGGAAAACCAACTGCGCGGTCTTCCGGTCGTTCAGCCGTGCGAAGCACACTCCCATTTTCACCAACACCTCCGGGTCGTCCGGAGTCTGGTGCAAGAGCTTCCCGTAGGTGCGAGCGGCGTCCTGGAGACTGCCGTGCGCGAAATTGAGTTCCGCCAGTACCTTGAGCGCCTCGCGGTGGTTCGGATCCAGCTTGAGCGCCCGGCTGATCGCTCCCTCAAAGACCTCGACCTCACCCGCCTGCACGCTGGCCGCCGCGACCTTCGCGAAAATCCCCGGGTCATCGGGGCGAAGTTCAGCGGCTCGCTGAAACTGCTGCGTCGCGCGCGCAAAATCCGCTCGACGCAGTGAAAGCTCCGCCTGCGCCAGCCACAAATCGACCCGCTTGGGAGCGAGCCGCGTCGCCTCGTCAAACGCCGTCGCGGCGCCAGCCAGATCGCCCGCCAGCGCCAGCCGCTCCGCCCGCGCCGCCGCGTTGCTTGCCTCGTCCGGCCCGGCGGCGGGCCGGCTCAGCCGCTGCCGCGCCTCCCGCGCTTCCGCGAAGTCCGGCGCCAGTTCAATCACCTTGTTCAACATTGCCGTCGCGCCGGCCGAATCACCGTTCCGCTCGAGGGCCAGCGCCAGATACCACATCGCGCGCCAGTGATCGAACCCGAACACCGTTGCCGCCGCGTACTCGGACGCCGCCTGCGTAAAATTGCCGTCGTGCGCCAGGACCAACCCGGTCCAGAATCGCAAATACGGATCATTCGAGTAATGGATGCGATAATGCAGAATCCCGCCGGACGCGCCGGAGCGGAGCAGCGCGGACGCCCGTGCGATGACCTGATCCGCCTCGCTGAGTTCCGCCATGCTCGCCTGCGCGTTCATGCTCCGCCGGAACGGCTCGCCGAACGAACCGAGCGATTCCACAAAAAGCTGCGCCGGTGAAGCGGGCGCCGAGGGCGCCATCATCGATTCCAGGCTGACCGTCTCGGTCAGCAGCGAACCGCCGCTCGCCACGCCCCATGAGCGCGTTCGTTTCGGGTTTTGCAGCATCCGTTCGTAAATCGGATTGACGACGCGGGCCGCGTTCTCCGAGCCAAACACCCGCCGGGCATATTCCGCCGCCTGCCGTCCCAGCCGCGCCCTTTCCTCCGGTTGCCGATAGAGCCGCTCGATGGCTTGCTTATACTCCGCCTCACTCTGGACGATCAGCCCGGTCTCTCCGTGCTCCACCAGGCGCTTCACGCCCCCGTACGGAAAGACCACCGGCGGTATGCCGGCGTACATCGCCTCCTGCAGATTCAACTCCGCCGCCGCGTAGGTATCCTCGCACAGCGGGTAACCATATACGTCGAGAATCTCCAGAACTTGACGAATATCCTGCACGTAGCCGCGAAAATCAAAGCGGTCGGCCGCGCCAGCCTGACGGGCTTGCTGGCGCAGAATGTTGACGATCCCATCCCCGCACACCACAAAACGGACGTTCGGAATCTCGATCGCGGCGCTCATCGCCACGTACCGCGGGTGCATCTTCACGAAATCAAGCGTGCCGATGTAGCCGACGTTGAAGTTCGGATGGGTCCGCGGCTGGAGATTCGTCAGCCGGGCGAAATCGGTCGCCCCGTAGGCCATCCCGGTCTTGCGCGCCCGTTCTTCCGGGGACAACCGTTGAAACGCCGGCTGTTCGTACGTGTAGGGGCTGCACGCAAGGGCGAAATCCGCCACGTCAACCAACTCGGGAATTAGAATCTGCGGCGGGTGATCGCCCGCGATGTGAAACCAAATCAACACGCGCATCGGCGGCAGGTCCGACCGCAGGAAATTGTAAGCTTCCGGATTGTTCCAAAAGTGAAGATGAACGATGTCCGCCTGCTCCAATTCTCGCTTGAGCGTCACCGGATCCGGCGCGTTGACGAGCGTAAGCCCCTCCTCCCGCGCCAATTGCGCTCCCGGCGGCCCCACCGGATTTAACGACACGACCCGGTGCTGGAAATCCCCCAAACGGGCGGAATACTTCGCGACGCCTGCCAGCGCTCGGCCGCCGCCACCGGTGGTGAGCGTTTGGATGACGTGCAGGATTCTGGTCATAGCGGGCGGCGTGGGCGGATCAGGCGCGCTTGCGGTACGCCCGCAAAGTCGAGTAAACGCCAGGAATGATCGGCAATTGCGCCTGCGTTTGGGTCGGGTCGGTCGGCCGCAGCAGCGGCGCCTCAATGACCTCGCACTGATAAGCCTCTTCCATCAATTCTTCACACGCCTGCCGAATGCCCGGCTCCGCGTTGGCGTGGTGATAATAAATCGCTTCCCGGTTGCCCTCGCTTAACGGCGGCAGGTAATCGTGGAACGCCATGATTCCACCCGGCGCCAGCAACGGATAATAATTGAGCACGTCTTGCCGGACCCCTTCATAGGTGTGATCGCCATCCACCAGTATAAAATCCGGATAATTCATATCGGCTTCAAAAATACGCCTTAAATTATGCGCAGCCTGCGTCGAAAACAACTTCAAATGAGTGACTTCGCCTTGCAGATGTCGAAGCACTTCATAGAAGAGCGGCTGCCCGCCCGGCTCGACCGCGTAGCCTTGGAGCCGGTCGCCCGCCCGTTTTAACGTCTGATGGATCATCAGCAGCGACGCTCCGGCATACGAGCCGATCTCGACGAAACGCCGCGCTTTCCCGGGGTGCGGCAGTTCCTCCCGCAACAAATAAAAGAGCTGGAACCGTTCATTCACCGACATCTGGCTCGTCACCTGATACTTCGCCGGGTCCACCTCCCCATATTCCTGGATCAAGCTCGGGTCGATCACCGGATTGACCGGGAAGCGATCCGGCTTCACGAACCACGATCCCGTTCCGCCCGCGCCGTCAACCGGCTGCGCCAAGGCCTTCAGCCGCCGTCGCGCCTCGAAGGCGGCAATGACCCGTGCCGGCGTCTCCCCGGAAGCCGCGTCATCGACCTGAAGCAGTCCTCCATCGACGATCCGGTCGTAAAGTTGCTCCAAAGCCACTCCCGCCGCCTCCGCCGAGGCCGCGCCGACATGCAGTATCGCGATCATCCCCAGGTGATCGCGCAACTTCGGCAGAATCTCACGAAATTCCCCCTTCCAGGCGCTCACGACGTCCGCCACGCCCAGACGCGCGCAAGCCTCCCTGACTCCCGGCTCCGACGCGACGCTCGCGACGCCTTCCAGCCCCGGCGCGGCCCCCGTCAACCGCTTCTGCTCGGACGGCGAAATACCGAGCTTTTTGAGCGTCTTCAATATCTCCGGATCGACTTCTTCCGGAACGCAGACCAACACTCGCCGGGGCTGCTTGGAATAGCGCTTCAACACGTACGCTAACAACGCCGCCGCGCCGCCGCCAGCGTGCCCGAACTCGACGAAGTTTCCCGGAACATTGTCAGCGCAAAGACGCTTGGCCATGCTAAACAAAGAGAAAAGTAGCGCATCGTTCAGGCTCGTCGCCGGGCGAATCATCGCGACCAGTTTCTGGAACTCCGCGTCAGCCTGCCCCACGGATGCCGCCGGAGCGGGCGCAGGAGCCGAAGTCAATGCCGGCGACGGCGCTGGCGTCGATGCGGGCGCTGAGGACGCGGCCGGGGCGAGCTTTTGCCGCAACTCATTCAGCAGCGCCGCCGCCTTCGCGTGCTGCGGTTGCGCCACCAGGAGCTTCTGCAGCGCCTCGACCGCCGCCGCGATCCGGCCCAGTCGGCCCAAGGCAACTCCTTGCCCGAATCGGAGTTGGGGTAAATCGGGCCGCAACGCAATCGCCTGTTCGAAAAGCGAAGCCGCCGCCTCGTTGTCATTCGCGTTCAGCCGTTCCACCGCCTTCGCGGCCAGCGCCTGACCATCTTCCGCCGCCTTGCCGATCGGCGGCTGCGAACGGGCCTTCCGCTCCATTGCCTCACGCATAATTCCATCGAATACCGCCACCCGCTTTTCCATTGAGTATTCCCGTAGGCAACGCTCCTGCCCGCGCCGGGCGATCGCTTCCCGCTTTTCCGGATTCGCCAGATAAAACTTTATCTTCTCGAGTAATTCGGCGTGGTTGCGAAAGGTCTCGATTTCAACCCCCGGCTCGAAGTAGCGGCGGATATTCGGCTGATCCTCCGTCAACAGAAAGGCGCCGACGCCGGTCGTCTCGAACAGCCGCATATTGCCCGCCTCCCCGCGATTCATGTCGGACTCGGCGTTCACGTTGATCCGGCCAGTCCGGAGGGCGCGAAACATGTCCATGCCCCAGCGGGCACCGTGATTGAACGCCTTCACTTCCGGCGGTAGGTTCCCGTAATCGGGGAGATACAAGCCTAGTTTGAAGGCCGAACTCCCGCGTGCTTGCTCGGTCAATTCCTTCAACATCAGGTTGCGCGCCCCATGCATCGAAGACCACTGCCCGCTGAAAACCACGTCGTACGTCGGCGCGGTGTCGCGCACTGCCTCCGCCACCGCCGGTGGGAACCCCGGGAAAAAGAATTCCGCCGCCTTGGCCCCGATCTGCAACGCGTGCTGACGGCAGACCGTCAGGTGCGACAACATCAAATCAAATTCCGACCAATCCGTTCCGACCGGAATCGGCGCCGCCCGCCAGCCGAAGATAAACCGCGGCTTCCACTTCAACTTACGCACAAAACGGCTGTGAAAAACAATCGGGTCGCCAAAATAGAGAATATCCGGCTGCAACGCCTCCACCTGCGCCAGGAGAATCTCGTCCCGCCAATCCTCCGCGTTCTTAATGGAAACGCCGTGGTGGCTCGCCCACTGGTATTGCGCGATGACATTGTTGGCGATCACCAGATGCGCGTCGTACCCCAGCGGCTTCAACCACGGCGGCAGCATGTGCGACACCGCGAACACGTCTTCGAGCAAGGCCTGGATGTGTTCCTCGTGCGACGCCCGCAATAACGCCGGGCGACGCTGATAAAACTCATTCAGGTACTGCTCGTAAAACGTATGGACTTGCAAAAACTTCATATCGGACTCGCCCCGTTGCGGCGTTTGGGTAAACGGCTATGGTTGGCGAGTCTGGAGGAAACCTTTGACCCTTTCAACGATGGATTCGATCTGCTCCCCGGTCAACGAAGTCGAGCTGGGCAGGTGCACCGACTGGGTTGAAAGCCGGACCGAGTTCGGGAATTCCGCCTCGTCGTGCAGTTTGATGAAATGATCGGCCCGGTGCACCGGATTGACCATTTGGCGGCAATCGACTCCCTGCCCGCGCATAAAAGCGATGAAGTCGTCCCGCCGGAACCGTTCGGCGAGCGTCAGCGTCATCAGCCAGTGAACCGGAGTCGTCCACGCCGCGAACGGTCGGAGCGAGCACCCCTCCACCTCCTTCAACAATCTGTAGTAATGCTCCATCTGTCCCATTCGCCGAGCCAGTATTTCGGGCAACCGCTCCAATTGCGCCAACCCGATGGCGGCCTGCAGATTGGTCATCCGGTAGTTGTAACCCAAATCGACATGGTGGTAGCGCACGCTCCGCGACATGCCGTGGTCGCGGAGAATCTGGCACTTCTCGGCCAAGCCATCGTCGTCGGTAACCACCGCGCCGCCCTCTCCCGTCGTGATGATTTTGTTCGCGAAGAAGCTCAAACAGGCGGCATCACCGATCGTTCCCAGGAGTTTGCCCCGATAGCGCCCGCCGAGACTCTCGGCATTGTCTTCGATGACCGCCAACCCATGCTCCCGCGCCAACGCCATAATCTCATCCATGTGCGCGGCGTGGCCGAATTGGTGCACGACCATGATCGCCTTCGTGCGCGACGTGATCTTGCACGCCGCTTTGGCCGGATCAATCGTGAGCGTCTCCGGATCGATATCGACGAGCACAAGCTTGGCCCCGGCCAGGACGATCATGTTCGCGGGCGCGATAAAGGTCAGGTCGGGACATAGGACCTCATCCCCCGGCCCCAAGCCCTTGGCCAGGAGCGCCAGGTGCAGCGCCGTCGTGCAGTTCGACGTCACCACCGCGTGCTTCACGCCGTGAAATGCCGCCAACCGTTCCTCGAAGGTCTTGATGTACTCCCCTTGGCTAGAAATCCAGTTGGTCTCAAGGCAACGGTTCACGTAGCGAGTCTCGTTCTCGCCTAACAAAGGTTCAAAGACTGGAATCATGCGGAATCAACGGATGGTTGCGGCCGGTTTCAGTAAGTTCACCTAGTGGTCGAGCGACTCCCCCAAATCGAGCGCCTTGAAAACCGCCTCGGCGATCTCCCAGTCTTCCAGGTCATCAAGGTCAAAATTGCGCGTCTTCGGCAGCCAGACCGGCGCCACCCCGTGGCGCACGACCGCCCGCTTATACGCGTCGTAACTGGTCAACGCCGACGGCTTTGCCCAACGGACGTTGTTGATGGTTACATAGGTTGGGCCGGACGACTGCCGATTTATCTGCGACTCCATCAGCACGCGCGGGAAACAAAGCCGCAATACCCCCTCGTCTTCATAGGATTGCCGGAAGTAAAGAAAATCCCCTCCCACCCGCACGGAATCGAGCACGACCCGCGCGAACTCGACGCTCTCCGCCAGTTCATAGCCGGCGCGGATCAATCCCGAATCGATAAACGGGTTATTGTTAAGAATGCAGACGCGATGCGTCTCATCCGTCACCCCCAATAACTCAAATATGTATTTGTGCGTGTCAAATTGGTCGGACGTATCCCGCGCCAATTCCGCCGGTCGCAATCCGGGAACGCGCGCGCCATGCTCCCGGCCCACCGCGGCGATTGCTTCGTCGTCGGTCGAGAGGATCACCTCGTCAAACACCGCCGCCTTCCGGGCGGCGTCAAGAATCCAAGCCAGCAACGGCCGGCCGGCGAACGGTTTGATGTTCTTGCCCGGGATCCCCTTGGATCCGCCTCGGCAACAAATCAGGCCAATCACTTTGTGCGTTTTCTGCATTTCGTTCATTTCGTTTCGCCGCGAGGCGGCGGATTGCCACCGCTAAACTGCGCCCGCTCATCAAGGACTTCGACCAATTCGACCATCGCCTCTTCCAGCACGACCGCGTACGCGACTTTCACCCAACCATTCGGGCTTGTCAGCGGCGGCGACAGGAATCGGACCCCGTACTCCCCCGCCCGCGCCTGCAGATCGTCGAGGCTCCGCACCGTCAGCGCCAGGTGCGAAACGCCGATATCGTTGGCCGAAACCGGCGCCCGGCGCCGACCTGGAGGGGAAACATACTCTAGCAGCTCGATCCGGCCATTGTCGTCCGCGCGGAGCAACGCCACGTTCATCTCCACGTTTTCAATCCCCACCAACGCGCTCTGGTATTCGCCGCGCAACTCCCGATAGACGCCGATCAATTCGCAGCCCAAGTACTCTTGAAAGACCCGCAAGCCTTCCTCGAGCTTCGAGACCACGACCCCGACATGTCTCAGCGCGCGCGACATTCAAACATGGCCTGGCCCGTCACCAAATCGTGCGTCCCCCGTCCACCACCAGATTCGCCCCGGTCATAAATGACGACGCGTCGGAGGCGAGAAAAACAATCGGCCCCTTGTATTCCTCGGGAAACGCCATTCGCCCCAACGGAATGCGGAAGGCAAGTTGCTCAACAAACTTCGGATCGTGGTCCCGATAAACCCCCGCCGGTGAGAACGAATTCACCCGAATCCCATCCTTCGCCCAATAAGTCGCGAGGTAGCGCGTTAACGAAAGGAGCCCCGCCTTGGTCACCGGATACGCGATCGGCGTATTGAACGGCACCCCGGGGTAGCCGCTCTTCTCATCGGGCTGATAAATCCGATGATCGGGCGAGATGATCGCGACGTCCGAGGCGATGTTGATCACGACGCCGCGGCGCTGCTGCTTCATCACCCGGCCGACCGCTTGGGTGATCAAGAATGTCCCCGTAAGATTGACGTCGAGGCTGACCTGCCAAAGCTCCTCCCGATAGTCCTCAAACGGCGCGAAAAAATCCTTCCCCCCTTCGCGCAGGCTCTTCATCGCGAACGCCGCCGCGTTGATGAGCACATCGATCGTCGCGTGCTTGGCGACAATTTCCTTAACCACCCCCGCCACCGCGGCCGCGTTGGTCAAGTCCAGCATAAAACCGTCCGCCGCGTACCCCAGCCCGGTCAATCGCTCCACCCCGCGGCTCACATCCTCCGTCCGCAAATCGAGCAAGATTGGTACGCCGCCCATTTCCGCCACCGCCTCCGCAAAGTGAAGCCCGAGAAAGCCGGCCCCGCCCGTAATCAGAATTCGCTTCCCCGTGAGATCAAACCGCTTTTTGACCGAACTTTCCGGTTTCGGCAGATCACGCATCGGCATATCGGTTCCTCGTCGTCGAGACGATCACTGCGGCCGCGCCACGGGTTGTCATTGGCGCGGGATCATAGTCCGGCGGTTTGCCCACCGTCAACCACGACACAACTGCCCGTCATGAACGCAGCTTTGTCTGAGAGCAAGAACGCCGTCATCTGGCCGATCTCTTCGGGCGTGCCAAAGCGCCTCAACGGCACCCGTTCCTCCAGCATCCGGCGCACTGACTCCGGGCCGGTCGCCTCGCGTTCCGCCCAGTTGCCTCCCGGAAAACGAATGTTGCCCGGCGCGATGGTGTTCACCCGCACCCCGTCTCGCGCCAACCGCCTCGCGAGAGACGCGGCGTACATCTTCAACGCCGACTTGGCGGAGCTGTAAGGGAGCGGCGCGCCGACGTCGGCGATTCCGGCGATTGAATTAATCACCACGACGCAGCCTCGGCTGGTCTTCAACCTTGGAGTAAAATGTTGGATGAAACGCCGCGCGACCTCGAAATTCGCCTGCCGGTACCAGTCCCAATCGGCCTCGGTAATATCCCATTCGGCGATCGGTTTGACCGCGCCGGCGTTGGCGACGATACCGTCGATTCCGGGCCAGTTTCGCAGCGCCTCCGCCTCGACCGCCCGCAGCGCCGACGGATCATTCAGATCGCCCGCACAACGGGTGACTTGGCCGGGATAACGCGAATCACACTGACCAAAAGCCGCTTCAAGGGACGTCTCGTCCCGCCCCGTTAAAACCACTCGCGCTCCCTCCGCGAGCAGTACCCCGGCAATGCCCAGCCCAATGCCCCGGCTCGAGCCGGAGATGATGACTACCTTCCCGTCGAGGCCAAGGTTCATGACTGCAACCTCGCGATGTACGGACGGCTGAATTCCGCATAGGTTCGCGCCACCCCGCAATCGTCCTGGCCGCGCGCCGCCTGCAACACAAAATCACCGCGATAGCCCGCCGCCTTCAAAAGCTGGAAGCTGAGATCGAAATTCACTTCTCCGGTCCCGAACGGGACGCTGTAGTCCTTCCGCGTGCAATCCTTGAGGTGGACATTCATGATTCGCTCGCCGTACCGCGGAATCTCGTCGCGCGGATCGAAGCCCCAATAAGCGCTGTTCCCGGTGTCGTAATTGATCCCCACGCGCTCGCTCGGGACCCGCGCAAGCAATTCTGCCGCCCGCGCCGGCTCCAGATCGACTTCGAGCAAAATCCACACGCCCGCCGCCTCCGCCACCACCGCCCATTCCATCAACGCGCCCGCCACGCAATCAAGGTCCGCCGGCGTCGCTACTTTCGATTTGCCAATCAGCGGCAACTCCACGTAACGAACGCCTACCTCGGAGCTAGCCGCGATGACCGCGGCCAGCGTCGCCTCCGACCGGCGCCGGTCGGCCGCGTCGGCGCCGTGCAGCGGATGCTCCATGAAATAGTCGCAGCAAACGCTCGGGACATCGACCCCGTGCTCGCGTTTCAAACGCACAATCGCGTCCCGCCCAGCAGGCAACAGCAGCGGGTTTTGTGATGCGTCCGCCGCTTCGAACACCCACTCAATCAGCTCAAAGCCGTTCGCCTTTGCCAGCGAAAACTCCCGCTCCCAGGTCGCCGCGGGAAACGACTGAATCTTGCCGTCCTGCATCGGGCTGAGGCGCCCTTGCATAATGCCTAGACGGTGCATATTCGGCTGGCCCGCGGGCGTGCTACTCGCTCAATGCCCCTCGCTCAGGAGTTCCCGCATCGACTCGACATAGACGCCCACCGCCTCCTTCAACGCGGCCTCCGCGATGCAGAGCGGCGGCCCCAATTTGACGGAGCCGCAACCGGTTCGGATCGAAAAAACCCCCTTCTCCATCGCCCGCTCCACCAGCCGATCGACGAACACCGCGTCGAGTTCTTCCGTGCCGGGCTTGCAAATCAACACGGCCCACACCATCCCGCTGCCGAGGATTTTCTTGATCCGGTCGGGGAACTGCGCTTGCCATTCCAAAAGCCATTGATAGCACAGTTCGCCCAGCTTGCTTCCTCGCTCGACCAACCCATCCTCGATCAAGGTCTCGAGGTTGCCCGAAGCCGCCGCGCACGCCGCTGGATGCCCGCCATGCGTGCTGGTCAGCGTCGAGTCCAACTCGATCAACTCACGCCGCCCCAACAACGCCGAAAGCGGCAAGTTGCCGGAGACGCCCTTGCCGCAGCAAACCAGGTCCGGCTCGATGTCGTATCGCTGATAGCCGAATAGCCGGCCGGTCCGGCCGAAACCCGACTGGATTTCATCGGCGATCATCAGCGTCTGATTCTGCTTCGCCCACTGCGCCATCGCCTGCACATAATCGGTCGGGTAAAACACCGCGCCCCAGCCTTGGTAGCTCTCAATGATGAACGCGGCGACCTCATCCGCCTTCACCCCTTTTTCGAAGAGCGCGTTCAGGTCGCGCTCGAATTGCTGCGCGCCGGTCCGCCCGGCTGACTCCAGTTCCCACGGGTACGGGAATGGCATTTGGTGCATGTCCGGGTCCTGGTTCCCGATCCATTCGCGCGCCTTGGGGGTCACCGCGGACATCATCGCGCCCATCGTTTTGCCGTGAAAATTTCCCAAGCCACCAATGATGACCTTGCGCCGCGGCGAGAATTTCATCCCGTAGCACCGCGCCAGCTTGATCGCCCGCTCGGACGTTTCGGTGCCGGTCGTGGTCAGCGACGCGCACCCGAGATACGAAGGCGTGGCGGCGACCAGTTTTTCCAGGAACTCGGCGCGTTCCACCGTCGGATAGCTGTATGCGTGCAACAGACCCTTTTCGACGACCTTCGCCAATCGCGCGCGGGCGCGCCGGTTCGCGTGACCGGCGTTCGTCACAAAAATCGTCGAAGAAAGGTCGATCCAGCGATTTCCCCAACGATCATAGACCTGAAAGCCCTCCGCCCGATCCCAGACGATCGGCAATTGCCGGCCGGCAAGTGAGGACTCATAACGCATGATCGTTTCGATCACTTTGATGTCCTCTGGGTGCGGCAACGGGGCGTGAATCCGGCGAAACTCGGTTTCGACCGGCGCCACCTGCTTGGGCGTCAGGTTGAAATGATAAGTCGAGGCTTGGGGAACGAATCGCTGATTGGTGGCGCTCATCGGAATGATTTAATAAAACGCGTGGCCGGGCATCTCCCGTCGGCGGAACGGGACAATCCCATTTCCTGGGCGAACACAGTTGCTCCGGCGTTCATCGGCGGCATTTGTAACCGATTACGACTCCATTGTCGAAGTCCAAGTCTGCAGCCCGCGATCCAGAAAATCGAAAACCTCGAGCTTGGCGCCGCGTAGGGATAACTCGTCGATCACATGGCGCTGCCGGCCGGGCGAACAATAAAGGAGCAGATAGCCGTCTCCCCCCGCGCCCAGCACTTTGCCCCCGACGGCGCCCGCGGCCCGCGCGGCTTCGTAAAGGGTGTCAATCCGCTCGTTCGAAATCTTGTCCGAGAACGACTTCTTCAGTTGCCATCCGTCATGGAGCATCGCCCCGAAATGATTTAACTCGCCCTTCAAAAGGACGTCTTTCATTTTCAGCGTCAATTCGCAGAGGCGCTGGTAATTCTCCCGAATCGCCCGCGTGCGCCGCAGTTTGCTCGCCTGGTCTTTGGCGATGACCCCGGAATTCCTCGTCCCGCCGAACCGGAACAGCAGCAGACTATAGTGCAATTCGAGCAGAATATCATCGGCGATTTTCAGCGGGAACACCAGAATCTCGCGGTCGCGAAACTCAATCAGGTTGAACCCCCCGAACACCGCCGCGTACTGGTCCTGCCAGCCGCCGCGGGTGCCCAGCTCGACCCGCTCCGCCTGATAGCTCAGGTCGGCCATCGCGTAATTGTCCAGGTGATTCTCGTTCCGAAAACGGTTCAACGCTCCGATCACCGCCGCGCACATGGCGGACGATCCGCCCAACCCAGTGCCCGGTTCGATTTCCGAATAGGTCTCGAGATCGAACCCAAACGGCGGTTGCATGATGCGCACGCACGCCTTGATCAGGTCCAGCGAATCGCCAAACGTGATCTCCTGCAGTCGGGCAAATTCTATCGACCGGTGAAAATCATCGCTCTTAAGCCGGATTTTGCCGTCATCGCGCACCAGCACGCTCGCGTAACAATACTTATTGATCGCCGTGCTCAACACGTAGCCGGTCGAACGCCGGAAAAAATCGGTCATGTCGGTGCCCCCGCCCGAAAAACTGATCCGCACCGGCGCGCGCGAGCGGATGATCCGGCGCTGCCCGCGCGCGGAGGCGTTAAACTCGGACGCCTGCAAGACGTCGATTAGCGCCCCGCGCTCATCGAGTACCGGGATATGGCGAATGCTGCGATCGAAAAGCCGCAGGATTTGATGCGATGAGAAACCGGGCTTCGCCGAAACGAATTGCCGGGTCATCACCTGGGAAACCGGCGCCTCGACCGATACCCCGCTGACCAGACTCGACCGGATGTCACCATCCGTGACCACGCCGACGCAAACGTTCCGTTCATCGACCACCACGCCGAAACCCTTGCCTTCCGTGTGAATCGCCGTCGCGCCGAAACGGCGCATCACGTCCCGCAACGTCTCGTGCGGACGCATCTGAATATCGGCCAAATGCTGAAATCGCGGGTTCACAATAGACTATCTGGCCGCGGGCGGCGCCTGCAGCCAGGACAAATTTGCCAAAATATCGCCCACCGCCGCGTTCCGGAATTCCAAAATCTTATACGCCCGTTCAAAGCGCGGATCTCGAATGAGGTCCCAATACCAGCCGTCCTGACGCAAAGGCTGATGCTCGTCATGCGCGCCCGCGTTGTGGCTCAATTCCATCGCCACGACGTGATCGGCCACCACGCTGACCAGCTCCTGCATGGGGAAATGGAACGCGTTCGAGGCTAGCAGAAGGTGGCCCAGGTTCAAGTTAATGCCCAATTCATCCGGGTCGAAGCGCTCGATCAAACGGCGCAGCTCCGACGGCCGTTGCATCAGCAGATGATCCGGTTTCGTCACCGAACCCTCGGTCTCGATCGCCACCCGCACTCGCCGCTTCGCCGCGTGCGCCACCGCCGTCTCCAGCGACGCCATCATGCGCGCGAACGCCGCTTCATAGTTGGCCTCGGCCAACCGCTTGGCCTCAAACTGAAAATCGTAGTTGCTCGCGTCCTTGTTCGCGCCCTTGGGATCGGTCACGAATCCCGGATGAAACGTGTATAAGCCGACGTCCGCGGTGGCGCAAAAATCAATCGCCTCCAGAACATGCGTCACGCTTCGTTCCCGGATGCGGTCATCCAGTGACGCCACGTTCAACACAAAGGGCTCCTTCGGAATCGGAAAATAATTGTGCGCCAAGTACTCGAAATCAAACCTCGCCAAAACCTTCAGCGGATCAGCGACCGGAGCATGGTTCGACCCCAACTCCACCCGCCGGATGCCCTGGTCGCGGCACAATTCCAAAACTTCAGCCAACTCCGTGCCGTCGGGCGCGAAAGTCGTGGAGACATAGGCGCGTTCGCGAGTGTGGGTTTTCATCTCGGGGTCGTCGCGGCGTCGGTCACGATCCTGGCTTTCGCCGGTACGCCAAAGACGGTCGCGCCGGCCTCGACGTCCCGCAGCACGACGCTGCCGGCCCCGATGATGGCGTCATCGCCCAAGCGGACATTCTCGCGGAAACAGGCGCCGATGCCGACAACGACCCGGCGGCCCAGCGTGAGGTGTCCCGCGAGACGGGCGCCCGGTCCAATATTCGAGTAATCCCCCACGTCCGCGTCGTGTCCCAGCGAGGCGCCACTGTTGATCAAAACCCCTTCCCCAATCCGGCAATTCGCCGTCACGACCACCTGCGGAAAGATGATCGCGCCGGCCCCGATCGAGGTGGTCGCGAATATGACGGCGCTGCGGTGAACGAGCGGCGGCAAGGCGAGGCCGCACGCTTTTGCGATTTCGAAGACGGCTTCCCGCCGGCGCGGATGCCCGATCGCGACGCAGAGACACGTGGCGATCCCCCGGGCGGCGAGTGAGGGAATCAACCCGTCGTCACCCAAAATCGGCAGTGGCAACTCCACGCCATCCGGCGCGCCCGGCGCAATAAACCCCACCGGCGTGAAACGGTCACGATCCAGCAGGTCCAGGACCTCGCGCCCAAATCCGCCCGCGCCCGCGATGGCGATTGGTTGCGGCACGCTCAAAGAAACATCGCCGGAACGAGCACGGTGTCTTCGCTCACGTCCTCGGCCAACCGTCGCCCCAAGAATCGCTCCAGCTCGGTCGGCGCGATTCCCGTCGCCGGCCGTTTGATGGCGACCATCTCGCGCGTCAGGGTCTCCCCTTTGCGCAGACTGGTCGCCGCGACCAGGCTCTTGCGGAGCTTCTGCCGGTTCTCCTGTTCCGCGGGCAAGACCCGTTTCTCCGCGGCTCCCAACGCCGCCTCGGTTTGGCGGATAACCCGGATCGTCTCGGTCAACTCCTTCGGATCGAGCGAGAGCCGGTGATCCGGCCCCGGCAGTGACTTATCGAGCGTGAAATGCTTTTCGTAAACGCAGGCGCCGAGCGCCACCGCCGCGACCGGATTGATCATCTCCACGGTGTGATCCGAGTAGCCGATCAAGCAATTTAACGCCCGCCGAAACGTCGGAATCACGCGCAGATTCGAATCCTTCAACGCGGACGGATAATTGCCGGTGCATTGGAGTACGACGATCTCCGCAAGCCCTTCACCCCGCGCCGCGGCGACCGCCTGCTCGACCTCGCCCTGCTCACACATCGCCGTCGAAAGGATCAATGGCCGTTTCATTTTGGCGATGTGCCGAATCAACGGCAGGTTTGAGGTGTCGGTCGAGGCCATCTTGAACGCCGGAACACCCAACTCGAACAGCAAGTCGGCGCTCTCAAAATCGTACGGCGTGCTCAGGAACATGATGCCCTTCGCCCGGCAATGGGCGATCAACTCGACGTGCATTTGGCGGCTCATCTCCTGGGTCTTAAGCAACTCGAACCACGTCTGCCGCTTATCGTCGCCCGTCGTCTCGATGTGGTACGTCGATTTTGGCGCCTTCCGCGTGCTCAGGTTCTCGGTGACGAAGGTCTGAAATTTCACCGCGTCCGCCCCGGCCGCGGCCGAGGCATCCACCAATTGCCGGCCGAGTTCAATCTGCCCGTTGTGATTGACACCGGCCTCGGCGATAAAAAACACCGGATGTCCGTCGCCGATCGGATGTTGGCCAAGTTTGAATTCCATGACGTTTGTTCTAATTATTCACCGCGCCGAAAGCCGTGGTGTGCCGTTGGATAAAGTGTTCGGCCTGCGGCAGGGTCTCCGGCGTGCCGATATCCAGGAAATCGGCCTCCGTTCGGATCACTTGCACCCGCTGCCCGCCCGTCAACAGGGACGGAAAAACGTCAGTTTCAAAACTCAGCGGGCGCCGATCCGAGAAGCGCGCGAGCAAGGAATCGTGGAAGAGGTAAATCCCGGCGTTGATCATACCCGCCCCCGGTCGCTTTTCGACAAATCGCTCCAACCGCCCGTCCGCGCCGCAAACCAGCGTGCCGTATCGGCCAGCGTCGGCCATCGCCACGCCAAAAACCGCGGCCTCAGATTCGGTTTTCGCCAGCGCGTCCAGGCCCTCGCCCAAATCGACGACCGCCAGCGAATCACCATTCAATACCAACCACCATTCGGGCCGCGCCTCCGCCGCCAGCGCGGCGGTGGCATGGAGAAATCCACCCGCCGTTCCCAGCGGCTCCGTTTCGCGGGCAAAACGAATTTCCAGGCCGGCGACCGGCTGGCCGCCAAAATATTCCTCGATCACTTCGGCCCGGTAGCCGACCGAGAGAACCGCGCGTCCGATCCCCTGCCCGCGGAGGTAACGCAAAATCCATTCGACGAAAGGCCGACCGGCCGCAACCGCCATCGGTTTCGGCAGGCCGTTGAGCAAGTGGCGAATCCGCTGCCCGGCGCCGCCGGCCAGCACGACCGCCGCCACTCGCGCGGGGTCAATCTTCGGCTCGACGCTAGACATTCGAATAAACCGAATTCTTGAGAATCACGTATCCCTTGATCAATTCGCGAATCCCGCGGTCGAGATTCCATTCCGGCGCGAAACCCGTGCTCAAGATCCGTTGGTTAGAGACGATGTAATCCCGCTTGTCCGGGTCCTCGCCAATCGGCGCCTCCAGATAAACGAACTGCGGCAAATGCCGCTTGATCGTCTCGCATAATTCGAGCTTCGACAGGTTGGCGTCCTCCAAGCCGACGTTGTATGGCCGCCCCTTCATGGTCGCGAAATTCTTCAACGCGTGGACGAACACCCGCGCGACATCACGGATGTGAATGTAGTTCCGCTTGAAATGTCCCTCGAACACCACCACCGCCCGGTCGTTCACCGCGCGATAGACAAAATCATTGACCAGCAAATCCAACCGCATCCGCGGCGACATTCCGAAGACGGTGGCCAGTCGGAAACTGACGCTATTCTCCCTTTGCAATACCGCCGCTTCGGCGTTCGATTTGGTTACGCCGTAGAGCGAAATCGGACGCAACGGCGTTTCCTCGGTGCAGAATCTTCCCGCTTCGCCGATGCCGTAGCCGCTATTGGTCGTGGGATAGACGATCCACTGGCTCGGGGAAGCCGCCGCGCAAAGCGCCTCGACCGCGTCTTGATTGATCGTCTGCGCCCCAACCTGGTCCAGCTTGCACATCGGCATTCCCACCAACGCCGCCAGCGGAATGATCACGTCCGCTTTGGCAAGGAGTGGCTTCACGACGGAAAGATCACGGCTGTCGCCCCGCGTGATACTCAGGTTCTCGTAGTGACAAAGGTCGGTCAGTGAGTTCTGACCGAAAATAAAGCTGTCCAGGACGGTGACTTCGTAACCCTCGCGCAAGAGCGCTCCGGTCAGCACTGACCCGATGTAGCCCGCCCCGCCGGTGATCAATATCTTCATGTCTTAAATGTCGTCGGAACGCGCTCGCGGCCGCGCCGAGCCACCCGGCTCGGACGCGGCTCAGCGCCTAATAAATGCGGATTCATGTGCATGTTGACGGAGTTCATGAACGCCCCGCGCGCCGCCGGAAAAGCCGCGGCCCGATCAACAGATACGGCAGGTTCACGTTCGCGTTCGAGAGTACTTCGTCGATCAATTCCATCGGGGTCCGCACAATCGGCTTGCCGTGGATATTCAGCGAAGTGTTCAGGACGCCGCCCACGCCGGTCCGCCGTTCAAACGCCTTGATGACGTCGTAATACTCCGGGGAAATCTCGCGCTCGACCAACTGCGGACGAATGGTCTTATCGTAATCGTGAATGGCCGCGGCCAGGTGCTGGCGGGCCAATTCGGTGGTTTCAAAGGTCACCGTCATGAACGGGGCGCGGAGCTTTTTGGGATTAATCAGGTAATCGTCAGCCCGTTCCCGCAGAATGCTCGGCGTAAACGGCATCCAAAAGTCCCGGCTCTTGATCGCTTCGTTCAACACCCTGACCACCGCTCGCGACCTTGGGTCGGCGATCAACGATCGGTGCCCCAGCGCGCGCGGCCCGAACTCGGACCGGCCCACGCAGACCGCGACCACGTTGCCACCATCCAGCGCCTCCGCCACCGCGTCGGGGTTCCCGTCCGCCACGACTTCGTAGTCGTCCTTCAACGCCGGGCGCTCGAAGGCCGCCTGCGCTTCCGCCTCGGTAAACCCACCGTTGTGATACGCCGACCGCATCGGCCGCAGCCCACCTGGCCCGGCCCGTTCAACGTGGGCGACCTGCGCCGCGCCGATCGAGATCGACTCATCGCCGCCGCCGGGACAAACGAACAAATCATCCACCTCCGGCAACTCGGCGACCTTCATGTTCGCCTTCACGTTCAACGCGACACCGCCGCTGAGCGCCACCCGTCGCGTCCCGGTATGCCGCAGCCAATTGCCGATCCAAGTCGTGATCAACTCCTCGGCGTACTGTTGCAAGGCGCCCGCGATCGCGTCGAAGCGCTGGCCCTCGAGTCGCGCCCGCAAAAACTGGTAGTGATTGCGAATCGGCTGGCGCGCCTTGAACTCAAGCCCGTCCACGTAATACGTCGAGCGAAACACCTCGAGCGGCGCCTGAATGTATTTTTCTTTGGTGTACGCCGCCAACCCCATGACCTTGTATTCGTGCTCCGACGGTTTCATGCCCAAGAGCAGCGTCACAAAGCTGTAAATCCGGCCCAAATTGCAAAGTCCGGTGCGATACTGGCTGCGCAGGCGCCCGTCGCCATCCACCGTGTGGATCGTTGCGTTCAGCCCATCCCCGGCGCCGTCAATTGTGACGACCAGCACGTCGGTTCCCCGCAACGGGCTGGAATAATAGGCGTGGTGCGCGTGGCACGTGTGATGATCCACGAAACTGATCCGGTCCGGCGACACGCCGAGGAACGCCGCCGTGAAATCACGCCGCAACGCCCGAATCTCCTCGTAATCTCCCCGGTTCCGCACACTTGCGAGCGGGTAGTGCGAGAGCGAGAAATCGACGTACTCTTTCATCACCTCGAGATAGTCGAGCTCGCGGCCCTCAATCAGCTTGGGTATCCAATAACGCCGCTCCTCCTCCAGGAAATCGCCGACGGAAAACAAGGGATAACGCTTGGTGGCGAAGAGTGAAAAATCGTGATTCACCGTCGCGATCGCCACGTGATCGACGTCACGCAAACCGCTCGAAAACTCCCCTTGGAGCGCCGTCAGCGCCCGTTTCGGAAAACCAGTGTCCGCCTTGAGACGCGTGAAGCGTTCCTCCTCGTACGCGCGGACGAGTTCGCCGTCCTCAAGGATGGCCGCGCTCGCGCCGTGACCGTCATGGATGCCTAAAATTCTCATCGAGCATTGCCGGACCGTCGCCCGGTTTGGGCGCCGCCGTGCGCGTGCCTTGCTTTCACGCGATTTCCACCGCCATGCATTCGCGCAGCGTCACCACGCGCCCGGCAAAATCCGGCCACGCTTCGTCGCCGGCCAGGGCCTCATTGAACCCGCCGACCCGCTGCCAGATTCTCCGGGAGAAGCCGAGCGACCGGCCGCGGCCCTTCCGCCACACCAATTCCAATCCGCCCACTGGCTCGCCGGCCATCCGCCCCGCCGCCTTCAACATCTGTTCGAATCCCTCCTGCTCCGCCACCACCGCATAGGCGGGACAAACCACCGAGTGAATCACGCGATTGAGCGCCGCCCCGAGGCTTGGCTCGGCCGGCTTGGGCGCCTCTCCGGCGGCGGCCGCCGGGCTGGCGCGCAACGTGATCGCGCACAACCGCTGCGCCTTGCCTTGAGCGTCACGGCGTGAAACCGTCATGTAACTGTCGATCGACATTTCGTAAGCGCCCGGCCAAGGTTCAGCGCCCGAGCCGCGCTTCAGAATAGACAGTAGGTGTGCATGTGGTCGAGTGTCGAAATGATGCCTGTCGCCCGATCCCGCACCACCATGTACGCGATCAGCTTGTACTGCGCCGCGACGCACACCGCGCTCCGCCCATCCGGCCCCACCGCCGCCATCCCCTCTGGAAAAAGCTCCTCGAGCGAATGGATCGCCATCGTGCAGGTCTTCAGCCGGAAAACCTCGCTTTGCTCCTTCGTCCCGTCGGCCCGAAACAGGTGGACCTGATAGCCCATCACCAGCGGAAAAGGGTTCGCCACCGCCACGCTCATCAGCATGTGCTTGTTCGGCAGGAGACCTGGCCAGAAGAGCGTGTTCTCCAACTGCTGCGTATGGGTCGTCGGATAAAGCACATCGCCCACGAACGGCAATCCCGGATAGGCGACATAAACGCCCGTCTGCCGATGGATGTGGGACAAGTATGCATCCACCGGGATTTCGCGCGCGTGATGAAAATCGAGGATGCACATCCCTTCGATGCCGGCAGGCAGAAAATCGGTCAGGTCATCCAGGTTGACGCGAATATTGCCCTGCTCCCGCACGTGCATCTCGGGCGATTTGGTAATATGCTTGCTGTGGATCTTCGCGACCTCTTTGCCCTCGACGTACGCCGTCAACGTCACAAAAAATGAACCGTGCGTGCCCCAGGGAGTGTGCGCGTAATTCCCGGGAAAAAGGTTGATGACCGTCGCGTACTCCTTTGTGGGCGGCAACAGGCACGCGAACCGCAGTTGCGCCAGCGACGACGGATCGTAGGCCGGCGCCGCGGCGGGCATCGCTTGAATTGTGGCGCTCATCGCGAGGGTTTACAGATGATTCGAACTCCAGATCCCCGTCGTCCGATTGTGCAGGAAAAAATACATTGTGGGCGCGAAATCGAGCTCGAGTTTGGCCGTGTACATCCGAATGGCGACGGTCGCGCCCGGTAATTGTCGCAGGGCCGACGCATACAGTTCCCGGTTGACGTCGAGCCACCGCGTCGCGCCCGGCGCCAGTGTCAGCTCGTGCTCGACCGCCGCGTTTGTGTTGACGTCGAAGATTCGCAGAAATACCTGCAATGGGACGCCGTGCGGATTTTGCATGGCCGCGTACACCTCGTTGACGCCCGCCAAAAACCGGTCGTCCGCCAGGATCGGAAGCACCACGTTCGGACGGCCGGTGCTCGAATTCTCGTGCGTCGAAGTCATCGACCGCTCGTTCGACCAGGCGACGTTGAACCGTGAGGCCCCATAATTGGAACGCCCCAGAAGGTAAAGGAACATGCCGTAAAACGGCCGCGGCAAGGCTTCCCGCCGGGTGTCGAACACGAACGTTTGGTTCGTCTTGATGATTTCCTTGCGGTGCAAGACCGCCTTGCCTTCCGAGTTCAGCAACGCGTATTCGATCGGGATCGTGCTGTCACAATCGATCAATTGCGGCGGGACGGCGTTCGACGAGAAAACGGTCGATTCCAGGCGGTCGTCCGCCGCGATAAAGCACTTCATGACGCGCGCGCCCGGCTTGACGCACGCCGTGGCCCCGGGAATCCCGCCGGTGCCGAACTCGTTGATTTCCTCCGGCGTTTGGCCGAACATTGACTCAAGCATGACGCGGCAACCGCCGCACGCCGTCCCGGCGCGAGTCAACTTTTGCACCCCCGCGACGCTCCCCTCCTTGCGGTAGGCCGCGAGCAACGCCGCCGCCGTTTGCTGGTAACAAAAGCAAACGATTGAATCGGCGGACGCGGTCTGGGTCTTTACGCTCATGCCTTGACCGAGAGGCGATCGCCCGCTTTGATCGGGTTGGCGTCGCGATCCGCCGCCCGGTGACGAATGTTGACGTGCAATTCCCGAAACACTTCTTCCACGCTCGAGACGTAGTAATTTTTGCGGGTTGACTTGTACGCCAGGCAGCAAATCTCCCAATCTCCGTCGGGCGCCGGGTTTTGGTAAAGATGGGACGCCATGAAAAATCCGTGCTTGTTCAGGAAGCCGGCCAGAGACACGTGATCGTAGATGCAGTTGTGCGACCAGTTGAACGCGTCCAACGCCAGCGACGTATTCGCGTAACGCCACGCCGGAATCACCAGAATCATGATTCCAGCCCGATGCAGACGCCGCGCGGCAAAATCGAAAAACTCGTTCGGATCGTAAATGTGCTCGATCGCGTTGTGCGAAAAGATCAATCCGAACTCCTTATTGGCCGGCAAGTCAGCCACCCGCGGCACGATCTGGATGCGGTAGTGTTTGTTGCCGTACTCGGCCAGCGCCCGGTCCAACTCGACCCCGTAAATCTGATTGTTCCAATCCGCCAGGAAATTCAACGCCCCACCTATGCCGCAACCGTAATCCAGGCAACAGGCGTTCTGAATCTGCTTGAGGTCGAAACCCGCCGAATGAAGCCAGGTGTAAAAACGAGCCAACTGCGCCGGGGCGAAACTGATGTATCCCTGCGAAATGACCTCCGTCGTGCTCATCGTTCGGTAACACGAGTTTTCGTACCACCGCTCCTGATACGCGCGCGACAAGCGCGGGTTTTGAAACGTGAAATTACATTTGGCGCAAACGCACCAATGGGATTTACCGGTGACCCCGAGCGACTTCTCAATCGTTTCGTTGCTCGAATTGAAATCGCCCAACCCCAGCAAATCGTCAGAGCCGCACAATTGGCAATTCGACAACCGAAGAATCGCCGCATCCCCCGGCGCCGGGCTGTTGGGCGTGAGTGATTCCATTGGATTCAGCGCGCGAACGACTCGAACGGCCGGCCAGCCTGCTTGCGTCCGCCGGCCAACGCGCCACGACGCTGGTGGTCGGCCAAGAGCCGACTCCCGATCTGCTCCCAGGCGCGCGCAGGTCCGGCGTTTGACGGTTCGACGCCCTTGAGCACGATCCAGCCGCCGACTTTGACCACCGTGTAGATTCGCTCCAGCGTTTGAGCTATCGCTTCGAAATCACCCGCGACCTCGATCAGCGCGAAGTCGGCCGGCGGCCGGTTGCCCCACCAGTCTGGTCCGACCAATGCGCTCCCGTCCAGCAGCGTCGCGTAGCCGTCGAGGTCAAAGCGACGCAATCGACCGAGCCAAACGTCCGGGGCAAAACCGTTCCGTTTCGACTCAACCGTCACCGACCGGGCGGCCACTAACCGGCGCGCGGTCCCCGCGCACGCGCTGGCGATCGCTAAGCTGGCCCGACCAGAAAGGTGGCCGACATTTGCGATCAAGCCGTCCAGGGGCAGGCCCTGAATCAGATTGAACAGGAATTCCGCCTCGGTGGACGAGAGCGAGTCGTCCGCGGATTCGACCACCGACGCCACTGCCGCGTAGCCGATCCGCCCGTGCAGAACATGCGGCATCAGCAGCCGGAGCAACTGCCACGCCTCCGGCTGTTCCGGTTGCCGGGTCAGTTCCGCCTCCACGCTCCAAAGCGCCTCGGGCAGGCGGCCAAGCTTGGCCTTCGCCACGCCGCGCGCGTGGTCCAAACCGCGCGCCGAGGCCCCTAGCGCTTTCGCCTGGTCGAGCAACCGCAGCGATTCCGCGGCGTGCCCCCCTTTGAGCGCCTCAACCCCGTGCTCCAACAATTCCTGCGGCGTCCGCTGCGCGTAAATCGTAACCGCCGGCATCCGCTGCGAATGGAGCGCCGCTCCGCCGCCAAAGAGCTTTTCATACCAGAACGCCGCCAACTCCTCCGCGGTGGCAAAACTCGATGCGTCGCGCTGCGCCAGCCAGCGGCGCAGCCCTGCCACGCGCCAGACCGCCAGCGCCAGCAACTGCGCCGGTTCCTTCAGCGGCGGAATTCGCCGGGTCGCCTCGGCGAACGCCGGAGCTTCGTAAAGCGCGGTAAAGATTTCGTCCGTCAATCGACCGTTGACGTCGCAAGCGTAGGCGCCGAACACCACGCCATCACACTCGCCCTGGGCCGGTTCACCCAAGGCGTCAATGGCGGAGGACAGGGCGGATTCTCCAATGTCCGTCTCGTCGGTGGCGACGTAAATGAATTCACCTTCGGCATGATCCACCGCGTCCGCTAATGCCGCCAGCAACGCGCCGGGCGTGGCGTCCGTCGGGTAAGCCACCTGCGCGGTCGCGATCTTCTGATGTCGCGCGCGGCGAAGGCTCTGGCCCAAAAACGTTTCGCCGAACTGGTCGCATCCGTTCCGCCGGACGCGCAAGACGGTGATGAGCGGGTCCGGCGCCGCGGGATTTTCCCGCAGGAATTGCCGCACGCCCGCGCGGCGCTCGCGACTGGCGTCCAACTCACGCTGCAACCATTTCGCCTCTTCCTCCGCCCGCGCGGCCGGATCGGGCAACTCGTAAACCGGCGTCCCTTTAATAATGTGATCGCACAGCCGATCCATGGTCGTATCCTGGCCGGGCGCCAAATCCTCCGCTCCGCGAATGCGGATGTCCGGCTCGTAAATATTCTTGATCCCGAACGACTTGAATTGGTTCGACGAGACGACAAAGCTCAGGAAATGCGCGTAGCGAAACGCCTCCCGCAATTCGGCGAGGCTGAAGTCATCGGTCCGGCGCATCGCCGACGCCAATAATTCCGGGTAAAGCCGCGGATCACTCGCCCATTCCGTTCCGTACGGCCGGAACATGAATTGAGTCGCCCAGGCGGTCGGAGTGCCGCGGAGCAACGCTTCCATGCCCACCGTGCTCAACGCGGTGACCACGGCGTTCGAGTTCCAGATGAGATCGTACGAACTGGTCTGTTCCGCGGGCATGATGACGCGCACATGGCCCCCGAATCCGCGATTGATCTTAAAGATTTCGCCCAGGAAATCCGACGCGCGCGCGTATTTCGGCGTCCCGGCGCCCAGCGGGTGATGCCGAATCACCAGATACCAACCCGCCTTGGCGCACGCGTCGGCGGTTCTCTGAATCCATTCCTCCTGGTTGCCGAGCGGCATCGCTTTGCCCATGAACGATTGGTACATCCCGAATTCCCAGTCGCCCGTTGCGAATAGCGCCAGGATCGGAGCCTCGGGCGGGATGCGTAAAACGCGCCGGATCGACGTGGCGTTCGACGTGTAATTATGCATCCGCTGAAAGTTGACATTCTTGCCCAACTCGCGGTCGATGGCCATTTGCTTGACGGCGCCAAATTGCTTCTCATTTAGCGGCGCGTCGCGCCAATACTTGGACCACTCCTCGAAGGGCAGCGCGCCCATCGCATAGATCGAGCGATTCCGCAGGAATTGAAACGTGTCGTCCGTAAAGCCGCGCTCGTGCAGAAACACCTCGATCCCCTCCGCTCGGCAAAGCTCCAGACAAACGCGGTAATACGCGTTGGCTCCGTGATAGCAAAGCACGTGATCGGGACGAAACGTCTGTCCCAACCGCGCCAGTCCACGCTGAATCAAGACTCCGTTCGCCAGCAGGCTGCGCCCCATCTCCACGACGTCATCCCGACTGAAATCCAGGCGCGCCGTCTTGTAGAATGCGTGCATCGCGTGCGCCATCCAAAGGCCCAGTTTTGCCCCTTCGTGGGTCGCCTCGGGGAAACCATCCCGCGGCAGTGACTTCGCCCAATCCTTCGCCGCCTGGATTTCCGCCGTCGAAACCAACGAGCGCAGTTGAACGATGTTCAAACCGACCGCCGAAAATAATTGCGCCGAGGCCCGCGCGCAGCCCGCGCAGGTCGCCGGATTGAACGGATTACCGGCGATGTAACACTTGTCGAAAAGCCCATCGCAGCAGAGCACGCGGACGTCGCATCCCCGCAATTGCAGCGCCGCGCCCACCACCGCGTCGAGTTGATGATGGACCATCCACGCGCCCAGGGGCGCGAATATGAGGACTTTCTTGCTCATCGAGACAGTCTGCATTCCGAGCGGAGTTTTTGTCGCAAGATCCGTCGGCTGACGCCAGCCCGATGACGTTGCGCTTCTAGGCCGTGAATCCGACCGGCACGCAAAACGACGCCGGCCTTAGCGGGCGCCGGCGGCGGACAAAATACGATCGGGGAATTGATCAAACCACCATTTCCAACGCCGAAGCGTCCGCCACGAGGTTGATCGGCCGTTGCAGGTATTCGAGTAAAAGCAGGGCGCGTTGTCCGCCATTGAGCGAAGCCACAAACTCCGCCTCCATCCCCGCGAAGGGACCATCACAAATCGACAAACGCTGCCCCGGAGCGAAACTCCGCGCGGCCAAATCCCACTCGAGCGCGTTTTCAAAACTCGCCGCCCGCAATTCATCGATCACCAGGTCCGGGACCTCCGCCGGTTGATCGCCAAAGCGAACGACGCCCAAGACCCCGGAGCGACTGGCGACGAATCGCCCCGCCTGATCCATTCCGAAGCGCGCGAAAAGGTAACCCGGGAAAAGCGGGCTCGAAACCATCCGTTTGTGCCCACCGATCGGCATCAACCGGCGAATCCGCGGACAATACCCCTCCACTTCTCCCACCACGGCCCGTACTTCCGACGGCAGGCGCGAAAGAAATTCGGCCGCCATTTGCTCCGATCCCAATCGAGCGCGAAGGCAGAACCATTTCCGGGCCAAAAGGGACGTCGCGCTAGTCATTCAAGGCAAAGCTGCCGCACCCCGAGCGCGAGCGCAAGAGCTTCAGGTTCGTCAGCATGTTTCGGTTGTCAGCGCCTCATCAAACGGAACGACCAAGCGTCTCGCCCGGCCAAGTTCCACGGATGAAAATAATCACGAGGGCCAAGTCGAACGGCCCTCATTCTCAGTTCCGCGGCGAAGCCGCGGCCAGCCGCTACTTGAGCAGGTCCAAGACTTGCCGCGGCAACGCGTTGGCTTGCGCGAGCATCGTCGTGCCGGATTGGACCAGAATCTGGTACCGGGCGTACTGAGTTGACTCGTCGGCGACATCAACGTCCGAGATACGGCTGATGGCGGACCCCAAATTCTCTTTGGTCGTCGTCAACTGATCGTTCGTGACGTTCAAACGCGATTGCACCGCGCCGAGGCGCGCGCGGTCCAATCCGATTTGATCGATCGCGGCGCTGACCAGCGCGAGCGCCGCCACGGCCCCGGCGGAAGTGGCAATCGAAATGCCCGTGGACGTCGCATTTGAGTAAGTTGTGCCGGTGAGGTCGATCCCCGTGATCGCAAACGTATCGCCGCTGGAGTCGATGGTGACATCGAGCGACGCCGCGGAAAATAGGCTGACCTGGTTGAAATCTTTCGTCGCCGTCGAATTGATGTAATCCTTCAGCTGGCTGAATTCCTGATCGTACAGCGCTCGGTCGCTCGGCGATTTGGTCGCGTCCTGCGCGAGCATCGCCAACTCACTCATCCGCGTGAACGCGTCATCGACGGTCTTAAGGAAGCCGTCCTGCGTTTGCGTGAAGGAAACCGCGTTCGTGACGTTGTTCAGCGCGGCGTTGAGTCGGCTGATCTCGGCGTTTAGACGAGAACTGACCGCCAAGCCGGCGGCATCGTCAGACGGATTGACAATCTTCGACCCAGAGCTTAACCGCGCCAGCGACTTGTCAAGCGCATCGGTGCTAACACGCAGGTTGTTGGCGGTTTGTTCCGCCACCGAGTTCGTGTTAATTACCATGATCGACGATCCCTTTTCGGTTGGTTACCCCACGATGCTCTAACCGCCCAGAAGCTTCAGCGTGGATTGCGGCAGAGTGTTGGCCTGCGCCAACATCGTCGTGCCGGATTGAACCAGAATCTGATTGCGCGCGTAGTCCGTGGATTCTTGAGCCACGTCCACGTCCTGAATGCGAGAAACCGCGGAACTCAGATTCTCCTTGGTCACCGTTAGCTGCGTCGCGGTAAAGCTCAAGCGGGCTTCCATCGCGCCCAGTTGCGCGCGGTCCGCGGCGACTTGGGTGATGGCGTTAAGCACAAGCGACAGGGCCGACAAAGCCGAGGTCGTGTTGGCAATCGAAATCGTCGCCGCGATCGCGTTGGCATAGGTCGAGCCACTAAGATCGATCCCGGACATCGTAAACGTGTCGCCGGCGGAGTCGATCGTCACCGGCAATCCGTTGCCGTTGAAAAGCGAAACCGAGTTGAAATCCTTGGTCGCGGTGGCGGTGATGTAGGACTTGAGCTGCGAGAATTCGCCGTCATACAGGGCCCGATCGGTATCGGATTTGGTACCGTCTTGCGAGAGCATCGCCAGCTCACCCATCCGGCGGAAGGCGCTGTCGATGGTTTGCATGAAACCATCTTGGGTCTGAGTGAAAGAGACCGCGTTGGTGATATTGCTTTGCGCGGCGTCCAGGCGGGTGATTTGCGAGTTCAGGCGCGAGGAAACCGCCAGACCTGCGGCATCGTCACCCGGATTCACAATCTTCATCCCAGAGCTGAGCCGCGCCAGCGACTTCTGCAAAGCCGCGGTGCTGGCCGCCAAATTGTTGGCCGTCATCTCCGCCGCAGTATTCGAGTTAATAACCATAATTGTTTTCCTGGTTGACCGATTATTCTGCCTGTTTTTGACCCGGAGGCGCTGAAGGTGACCACCCGGGCGCCGTGCGGCGCTCGGGCGCCTTGAGCGCCGGAATTTTTGACCCCAGCACCCGCTTCAACACCGCCCGCGAGACGCCCACCGCCTCGCGATTGCTGGATTGGATCTCGTCGTAGATTTCCTTGCGTAAAACCGGGATTTCAAGCGGAGCCGTCACCCCAAGTTTCACCGCCTCTCCCTCCAATCGCAGAACGTGGACCGTTATCCGGCCATCTATCACGATGCTTTCATTGATCTTTCGGGAGAGAACCAGCATAACGTGTGTTACAAAAATCCTAGAACCTAATTAGCCAGCGGGTGTTTGAGGGGCAGGGTCGAAGCGTTCTTCGGAATAACCTGCCGACTCACCAGGGTGTTTCGATTGTAAACAATCGGCCCCTTCAAATTCACAGTGATCGATCCATCGGGATGAAACGTGGCAACGTTCAAAACGACCGCGTCCTCCGGTTTGCCGAGGCCGAGGAAAGTGACATCCTCATCGCTCAACTCAATGTAGTAGAAATCCACGACGTAGGCGGGCGGGACCAGAAGGAAGCACTGCCCACTTTGATTTTTCCCCTCCATCCAAAGAAACGGATGCAAATCCTGAAACGCATTCAGGCTGTATTGCTTGATCTCTTCGAATCCAAGCAACCCGCAAGGGAAGCGCAACTCCAGGGCGTTCTCGTTTGAGCGAGGCGCTACGTTTTCCTCTACCCTGTTTTGTTGTATTGTGAGCATATCGCCAAGGGGGTTTAGCAACCAGTGTGCCAGGCATACATTTTTTACCAAACTAGGTATTTTCGAGCCTTTCGAACCCCTTAACGCCTCCTCACACCGAATCTTAGAGCGATCGAAGGAAAATAACGCCAGGTGCCAGGCAGAAATTGCCAAGGTGCATTCCAGCGCGGTGACACGCCCAAAACTGCCACTCGGTTCGAGAGTTAGTCGCCTCTGGCCGAACCGATTGTGAGATTCCTCCAAGCCGTCCAACGCCCCCGATTCGTCCATTCGGAGCCGCCAAGCGAATTTGCGCTGGCCCGCTTGGATTATTTATAACACCTTAACCCAAAACAGGTTGAGAGACATCGACTACCGTTTTTCCATCCCCCGCTAGCTCGCGAGGGGAAGCCGCGCTTTACGACGATCCTGCCGGGAAGGCTAGCTTCCCCCACTGCTTGGCGCTTGGACTCGACTTTGCAGCAGGGCTGGACCGACCGGCCGTTTTGCCTCGGGTCCATTCGCTTCCCAAGGGGGGAGGGAAAATTGTCCGCTTGCAGCCAACCATTTGCGCCAGAATATGATCCGGTTTCTTGCCAGAATATGACGCCATTCCGCCTGACTATCCTTCCAGTAGCGTATCACTCGCTCGGGGTGGCCCGATACCCCCCATTTGTGGTGGTAATCGGTCGTCGGGATCACGTAGCTTCGATACCCGGCTTGACGCACTTGAAGCCCCAAGTCCCATTCCTCCGTGCAACACGGAGTGAACGCGTCCTCGAACTGTAGAATTCGCCGAGCGAACAGCTCCCTTTTGGCCGCGAAGAAGAATCCAGAAACCGCATCGACGCAGATCGAAGTTTTCGCGTCGCCTTTATCAAAATAGTAAATGTCCTCGTAGGCATATACTTCGATAAATCCGCCTTGCGGACCCACCACCGCCGCCGAAGGCAGAGTCCAAAGCCCGCGTTCAAGCGCCTCCACCGCCGACCGGCCTACTCGCAAGTCGGCATTCAAGATGAATAACGTCGGTTGAGTTGAGAGGTGGACGCCAATGTTCCATGCCCGCGGGACTCCCGAGTTCACGTTCAGGGAGCAGGCGATGTCGATCCGCGGATGGCTCTTGAACAGCGCCGCCGCTTCCGGGGAATTGAAAACCACAATTACCTCTCCGGCAATCTCTTGCAAATCGCTCAACAACGCCTCAAACTCCGCTTTTCCCTTGGGCGACGCATCCAATACCGGAATAATGAACGAACGTCCCGTCGGGATACTCGGCGGTGGCAAGACGCGCCGCCTTTCGACCGGCCCGACTCCAGCCAACGACCGTTCTCGCCATTCCGGAGCGGTCGGGGTTCCCGGTTGGCCGCGCAGACAAACCTGGATCAATTCACGGCACCGATGCAGGTAGGTGTGGGCTTGATGAACCATCAATTGCCCCCGCCGGGCGATTTGTTCCCGTTTTTCCTCGTAGATTAGGTAGTGCCGCGCCGTTTCGATCAGTCGATCGTCCTGATAGATCGCCAGGTCCTCGCCATCCACGAAAAGTTCGGCTTGGCCGCTATTCAGCGCCAAATCAGTGAATAGGAGCGTCCCGGTGGACATCGCCTCGAACGTCCGCATGTTCAAATCGTTCCGGATCGCATTATTAAAAACCATGCGGGACTGCGAAAAGAGCCGCGCCATTTCGTCCCAAAAGCAACGCTCCGCTTTGAGCTGGAACCTCTTATTCGCCAGGCGTTGCAGCAGTTCCGCACGGCGGGTGTTCGCGAAAATCGACCCGGCGAAACCGATGTCATACCGCTTCTCCGCCCCTCCGCCCGCATGCACCTCGGGATCACACCCTAAAGGCAACCATTGCACATTACGACACCCTCGCTTCAAGAACTCCGCGACGTACTCCCGCTGCGCAAGAAAGACATAATCGAATTGCGCCGCCCACTGTAGATGCCAGTCGAGGTTCAGATGCGTGTCGATCAAGTAGCACGCCTTCGGACATTTCACCGCGTCCAAATGCGTCGGCAGATGGCCCGGCACCGACTCGACCCATAAATAAAGATCGGGATCAGGGATCCGCCCCCGTAATTCCGACACCACTTCCTCCATGTCCGGGGCAAACGGCAACGGCAAGTCCTGATCCCGTACCGGCAACTTCATGTTTTGCAGATGCCACGCCTGGATGATTTCCGGCCCGATTTTCGGTCCGCACGTCATCACCCGGCACTCCTTCCGCAATGCCCGCTCCAGATAGGCCGCCGTCGTCACCGGGTACGAGACATAAGCCAGCCAGACCAGTGGACCGTTATTGGGCGTCATAGATCAATGCGAGGATGGCTTAAATCTTTTTCTCGGAAAGGCAAGCCAGGAATCCACCGAAAACCCACGCCGCCGCGCGAATCGAATGTCGCGCGAATTGAATTCCCTTTTCGGGCGCGACCGGCTACGCTCCAGCCCAACTGCATCATTAGGCATGAATCGAGTACTTTTCGTCGAAGATTTCAAGATCACCGGCAAGCTCTACCAGCAGAAACTGCAAACGGGGGGCTTCACCGTCGAGGTCGCGAATACCGGCCAGGCCGCGCTCAAGGCGGTGGCGAAGTTCAAGCCTGACATCGTCATCCTCGACCTCGTGCTCCCGGACATGGACGGCACCGAGCTACTCAAACGGATTCGCTCCCAACCCGAAACCCAGACGCTCCCCGTCATCGTATTTACCAACTCCTTCGTCGAGGAAGCCCTTGAGGCGGCCCGCAAAGCGGGGGCCAATGATTGCCTACGCAAATCACAAACGACCCCGACCTATTTGATTCAAGTCATCAACGAAATCATCGCCGCCAGCGCCCGCAAGCCGCGCGGCGCCTCTTCCCAAGCGGGCGCCGCCTCGGCCAGCGGCGCCGACCGGGCCCTCGGCGGCGGCGACAGCGGCGCCTCAAGCGCGGACGACGCCGGGGAGGAATTCGCGGACGATCCCGATGGCGCGGCGGAGTCGCCCATTGATTTTTTCCGCCGGCTGCCGGTCAAACTCCGCCTCTGCGAGGAAGTCGCCGAGCGCAAACCGATCGTCTCACAATTGCTCGACGAGACGCGGGCTCTCGCGGAAAGCGAGACCGCGTCGAAAACGCCGGAATTGGCCACCGTGGCCGAAGCGCTTGGGGCCTTGCTGCGTGAACTGCACGAAAAGCCGCATTACATCGGCGATTCCACTCTGCGCACCATTTCGCAAACCGTGGATTTCATCGTCGCCATTTATCGGGATCCAAAGGCCTTTGCTCCTCGCCCGAACGCGCCGAATGATATTCTCGTCGTGGACGACGACCCCATCTGCCTCAAGTCCGTCGCGCTGGCCCTCGAGAAAGCTCGCCTAAAGTCGGTTTGTGTGGATGACCCGGAAGCCGCCTGTACCCTCCTGGCGCAAAATCGCTACGTGCTCGTGATTAGTGATATCCTCATGCCGCAAATGGACGGCTTTGAGCTTTGCAGCCGACTCCGGACGTTTCGGATCAACAAGACCACGCCCGTCATCTTCCTGACCCAAGCGGACACCTTTCAAAGCCGGGTCCGCTCGGCGGCGATGGGAGGGACCGACTTCATCGGGAAGCCGTTTCTTCACCTCGAGCTCTCGCTCAAAGCGTTGATCCATGTCGTCCGCAGCCGATCGGAGGCGGAAGTGACGCCGTTCAAAGACTTCGTCCCCTTTGGTTGAGCTAAAAACGAAGCGCGACCTCGCTGATTGTGACCGGCAAAAAAGCGCCGGTTCGTCTCCGTGGGCAGCGCGTGAACGCCCGCCCGTCCCTGAGTAGCAACCGGGCTACGACCGACCGTCACTTCTTGACGCGGCCAATCGTGCGTTTGATAAAATTGTCGAACTCAACCTTCTGCTGGCGGGAGAATTCCACCTGCGCGTTCTTCTCCGGTTCCGGCGCCGCGGCGGGTTTGATATCGGCCACCGGGGCCTCGCTCGGAATGAGTTCGTACTCCGAAACCTGCCTCCCCGTCGGAACCAAGGCCTCGATCGGCGCGTCTGGCTCCGGCTCAATTGCCGCCCCGTTTAAATCATCGTACGCCTCAGCGTGGGTTCCATTGCCGTTGCCGTAGCCGTTGCTATGCCCGTTGCTTGGCGGACGCTGGCCCGCCTCGGTGAGGTTGGCCACCTTCGTATGCAGCACCATCAACTCGCGCGTTTCGCGATCATGTTGCGCCTCGACCTTTTCCTTAAATTCCTCCAGCTTCCGGGCAATCGGCTCCAGCATCGCCCCCAAACTCGACTTGTTCAGGTCATCATATGACCTGGTCTTTTCCTCCAACACCTGATTAGCCAGTCCCATGAACTCCTGGGTCAACCGTTTCTGCAATTCCAGCATTTCGGTCTTCTGCTGCTCCAGCTTATGCTCCAAATGATTTCGGCTGGTTCGCTCACGGGAAATCTCGGCGTGCAGCGAAATATTGAACTGCCGCTCCTGTTCTAGCTCACTCTGCAGCATCTGGTGGCTCGCCTCCAAAATGCCATTGCGTTCAATCACTCGCCCATGCTCAACCTGGAGAGAGTTGAGCCGGCTTTCCACCGCCAGGTGTCGCTCTTCCGGCACGGCCCGCCGCATGCTCTTGCGTCCCCAGCACGCAAACCATCCGGCGCCGAACCCGATCAGCAAACCTACCGCCAAACAAATTGCTTCAACCATCGCCGTTATTCCCGGGGAGAGACCACAGCCAGGCCCTGCGCCGGTTCATTAACACGTCACCCTGCCAAGTTCCGCCGCGTTCCGCAAGCGAATAATTGCGGCCGATAAGTTTGAATTGGCTTCTGTCGATGGACTCGCTATCTTTTGATACGCGCCGCCACCCGCTCGGCGCTGATCCGCGTTTCCGACGGGCCAACGGATGGTCGCCGCGTCAGTTTCGGGCGACCGTCGATGATTTTGCCGCGCCGGGCGCCGCCGAGCGCGGATTCCCCGGCCGCGGCGGGGGATCGGTTACGGGACGGCGCCGGAATGTTTATACATATTTATGCCCCTAAAAATCACGTTTCTGAATCAAAAAGGTGGGGTTGGCAAATCAACTTCCAGCGTCCTCATTGGCGCCGCGCTGAATTCCGCCGGTTACAACGTAGCTTTCGAAGACACGGACAACCAGGGTTCTCTCGCGATGTGGGCCAGCCACATCGGCAAATTACCCTTGCTCTCGGAGAATCCGACCGCGGAAGTCATCATTTGCGATACCCCCGGGCGCATCGACCTCAAACAGGAAAATCATCAGGGCTTCTTCCGGCAAATCATCGAAGTCAGCGACCGCCTGGTCATCGTTTCGGAAAAGAGTCTTTTCAGCACCCAGGCTTCGGTGCCTACGATTGAGATCGTCAAACGCTACATGCGGCCCGAGGCCAAGGCGATGATTCTGTTCAACAAGGTCCGCCGCCGCACCTTGGTCGGCCGGCAAGACGAGTCCGAAATGGGCATGGACCTTGGCCTGCCGGTGCTCCGCAATTCCCTGCCGCTGGCGGCCGCCTACGAAAGCATTCAGGTGGAAGGTTTCAAAACGGTGCTGGGCAAGAATCGAGAAAGAATATTTTCCCTTGCGCTTGAAATTCTAAAATGAGCAGTAAGGGCTCCAACTCGCTCAAAGAACTAAAAGAATTGCGCGAAGCGGTCCTCGCTGAAGAGAAGGCGCGTTCCCAGGCCATCCTCGACACTCTCAGCCCGCCGCCGGCCGCGCGAACCCAACCATCGCCCCCAAGGTCTGCTCCCGCCGCGGTTCCCGTTCCGTTAGTCTCTCCCGAGCCGCCGGCCGCGACCGTTCCGTTGCCGGAACCGGTCGCCTCCCCCGCGTTCGTCGAAGCGCCTGCGCCCGCGACGGCGACACCGATTACCGCCGCCCCGGCGCCGCCTGCGGCTGGGCTCGCGGATACGCCGACAGCCGCGCCACCTGCCGCCGTGCCCATCCCGGCCGCAGCGCCGCCGTCGGTAACCGCCGCCGTTCCGCCGTCGGCCGCGCCGCCCACTGCAGCTCCGATCCCGGCTGCGGCCGCGTTGCCACGAATGGCGGCGACGCCGAGAAGCGCTCCGGGACCGTCGGCCGAGGCCGCCCAACCCATTGCCAGTCCGCCCCCAACCTCGCCACCAAGGGCGGTGAGCGCGAACCCTGATTCCCTCCCAGAGGAACTGGCGCCTGACGTTCAGCCGCGTGCGCCATCCCGCCCGAGCGGTCCCGCTCCGGCCCCAACGAACGACCCGGCGAAGAATTTTGGCGGTGAAACGCCCCCGGCGCGGTTCGCCACCCCAAACCCGCCGCGAAGCCGTCCATCGGGTCCGACCCCGCCCGGCGCGCGCCCAGCCCCGGTCAAAGCAGCCGACCCGTTTGCGGCGCCCACCGCTCGTTCCTCGCCCGTCACCGAGGATGACTTGGCCGCGGCGCCACCGTCGTCGCTCCCGCGCTCGGCGGACGAGTCTGCGAGCACGAACGGGGCCGAGGAATCGTCGGCGCCCGCGCCCCAGTTCCGGCCGTTAGCGGCGACCATCCCCGCGACCGAGCAGGAAGCGGAGATCGCCGAATCGGCGGTCGGCGTGTTGCCGCCCATGACCGACGACGAAGGCTCGGCTTCACCGCGCGCGGATGACTCACCGGAGAATTCGTCATTGTTTTCCGACGAACCATCGTCCCAACGAAACCTGACCGACTTGGCGCCGGATCAGGACCCGGCCATGGACGCGCCACCCGACGCGGCCATCCCGTCGCTGGACGCCCTCGAGCGAATCTCGCGGCCGGTTCTCGATGATTCGCCGCCGAGTGACGCGGGCTATTTCCCTCCGGGTGCGGATTTGGCGCCTCCAGATATGGAACCGGCCGACGCGCCGCCTCCCGAACCCCTGACTTTTCGCACGCCGCGAGTGGCGGCGATGGGCGAATCGTACGCCCCGGCTCCGACCGCGCGCGGATACCCTCCCGGCTCCGAGCCGCGCGGCGCCTCGCCGCACGGATCCGGCCCCGTCCTTGAAATCCCACTGACGCCGCAATTGCAAGCTAGCCTGCAACGCAATCTCGAGGACTCCCAGTGGACCGCGCCTGAGTTGATTGGTGAACTAGTCCGAAAAGTTCTCCACGAAGGCTACCCGGAAATCCGTCACCTCGACCAGGTTTTGGCCAGACCGGGCGCGTATCGATCCATCGACCGCGACCCAACCGCTTATACTCTGAAAATCGTCAGCGGCCAGGGCGTGTTCGAGATCGCCGCCGAACCGCGCGGCGCCGAATACGAGCGTTGGCTCGTGAGTTTCCAAACCTCTGGGGTCGAAGGCCCCGAGCAAGCCGCGTTGCGCGCGTGCCTGTTCTGCCTGCAATCCTATTTGGAAAGCGTCGAAGATTTCAGCTTCGAAGGCTGGTCCAAGAACATCGATCCCGACGCCTTCTCGGTCGTTCCCGCGAATTCGGCGCCGTAGTCACGCCGCGCCCGGATCGCGGCCCGTTGACCGCGCGCGTCCTCGCCTCGCACCCATTCCGCCGCTCCAGCGCCGCTCAAAATACCCCGTTGCCGTGCAACAGCGCCACGGCGAACAAGTGTCCCATCCCGGTCAGAAAGACGAGCACGAAGGCGCTCAAGAGGTACAACCCAAATCCACCGGATATATTTGGCTGCAACACGGCGCCAACTCCCTGGTACAGCACATGCACGGAACAAAGCGCCCCGAGGCCCCAGCAAAGCCACGTATTCAAGGTCGGCACGCAATCCAACAAGCGGGCCAACATCGTCGGCGCCAACCCGTACGCCACCACCGTGAAGCACCGCGTGTAGGTCGTTTGAAAATGAAAACCGGCGGCCAGCCACTGGAGAACAGCCGATCCGCCGAACAAAATTCCCAACCCCGCCATCCACTGGCGCGCCTCGTAGCGCATCGCGACATCCTGCGAGACCAGCATGATTCGCGAGAAATGTCCCCGCGCATCCCCCCAATAAACCAACGCCAAGCCTTCGGCCGCCGTCACCAGCGCCATAAAAGGCAGCCAATATAAAAAGAATATGCCCGCCACGCCCCGCTCCTTTTCCACCACCTTCTGCCACGCGCTCAACGGAAAGAACATCAACTGCAACGCCTTAATCATTTTCCATTAAGTCTAGGCCACCGGGCCGGTCTGACAACCAAATTGAATCCATTTATTGAAGATCCCGCCTCGACACGAGCGATCGGCTTGGCGAATAATGCCCGCCCGATGGTCGCCAAAACCTAGACATGAAACAGAAAGCTTACGCCCGCGCCGGCGTCGATATCGATCTCGCCAACAAAGTCAAAGCCACCCTCCCGCGGTTGCTGGCTTCCACCCACCGTCCCGAAGTGCTGGGAAAAGTCGGCGGCTTCGGCGGCCTGTTCGCCCTCAACACGAAAGCTTATCGCCAACCCGTGCTCGTCTCGAGCGTCGATGGCGTCGGCACCAAGCTCAAAATCGCCTTCGCGATGAACCGCCACGACACAATCGGGCAGGACTTGGTCAACCACTGCGTCAACGACATCGCCGTGCTCGGCGCCGAGCCGCTCTTCTTTCTCGACTACATCGGCGCCGGCAAACTCGAACCCGACGTCTTCCGCCAGATCATCCAGGGCTTCGCCGCCGCCTGCGCCGCCAATCACTGCTCGCTCATCGGCGGTGAAACCGCGCAAATGCCAGGCTTTTATCAGTCCGGTGAGTACGACGTGAGCGGAACCATTGTCGGAGTCGTTGAAAAAAGCCGCATGCTCGACGGCCGAGCGATCCGCCCCGGTGACGCGATCATCGGCTTGGCGTCCAGCGGCCTTCACACGAACGGCTATTCGCTCGCCCGCAAGATTTTCTTCGACCAACTCAAGTTAAAGCCGACCAGCCGCCTGCCCGAATTAAACGGTTCACTCGGGGAAGAACTATTGGCCGTCCACCGCAGCTATGGGCCGTTGGTTCAGGCGCTGCTCAAAAAATTCAATCCCACAACCTCGACCCGTCGGGTCATTAAAGGACTCTCGCATATCACCGGTGGCGGCTTTATCGACAACATCCCACGAGTGCTCCCGCCGACCTGCGACGCCGCCATCCAAAAGTCTGCCTGGCCGCTGTCGCCGCTGTTCCAAATCATCAAAGGTAAAAGCGGCGTACCTGACGACGAATTGTATCAAGTCTTTAATATGGGCATCGGTATGGTCGTCTTCGTGGCGGGCGCCCAAGCCGACGAAGTTCTCCGTTCCATCCGCGCCCGCGGCCAGGAGGCCTGGCTGATCGGGGAAGTCGTCCGCGGGAAAGGTCGCGCCGTCCTTAAATAATTGGCGGGCTTCCCATTGAGCCAAACGTCAATTCAGCTCCAAACGTCGCTCGGCGGCAAATCAAAAACTTCTGCCGCTCCCGTCGCGCCGTTAATACCGTCGCCTGCCGAATCCAACAAAAAAAGGCCCGTCCGGCGGGGGAGCCGAACGGGCCAATATGCAGTAATCTATGCGGTCGCCGCCGCCGGCCCCTTACTTGCCGTGCTTGAACTTTGCGCTGCCGTACACCGCGTTGGCGCCGAGCAATTGCTCGATGCGCAACAACTGGTTGTACTTCGCCACGCGATCGGTTCGGCTCAGGGAACCGGTCTTGATCTGGCCGGCGTTGGTCGCCACGGCGATGTCGGCGATGGTCGCGTCTTCCGTCTCACCGGAGCGATGGCTGATCACGGCGGTGTAATTGTTCTCCTGCGCCAGCGCGACCGCGTCCAGCGTCTCGGTGAGCGAGCCGATCTGATTCACCTTGACCAGAATGGAGTTCGCCACGCCCTGATCGATGCCCTTGCGCAGAAACGCCACGTTCGTCACGAACAGATCGTCCCCGACCAACTGCAGCTTGTCCCCCAGTTTCTCCGTCAGCGTCTTCCACGTCTTCCAATCGTTCTCGGCGCAGCCGTCCTCGATGCTGATGATCGGGTATTTCCCCGCCAACTCGCCGTAGAACGCCACCAATTCGTCGCCCGTGAGTTTGCGGCCCGTGCTCTTCTTAAAGACGTAATTGCCGCTCTCTTTGTCGTAGAATTCCGAGGAGGCGACGTCGAGCGCGAGGAAAATCTCCTTCGCCGGTTTGTACCCGGCATCCTTCGTCGCCTGGAGAATCGCCTCGATCGCGGCTTCCGCGCTATCGAGCTTCGGAGCAAATCCCCCCTCGTCGCCCACCGCGGTCGAAAGCCCCTTCTTCTTCAAGACGCTCTTGAGCGCGTGAAAAATCTCCGTGATCGCCTGCAGGCCCTCGGAGAAGGCGCTGAAGCCTTTGGGCACGATCATGAATTCCTGAAAATCGATCGGGGCGTCCGAGTGCGCGCCGCCATTGATCACGTTCGCCATCGGCACCGGCAGCACCTTGGCGTTGGGCCCGCCGAGATACTTGAACAACGGCACGCCGAGCGCTTCCGCGGCCGCCTTCGCGTTGGCGAGCGACACCGCGAGAATCGCGTTCGCGCCGAGTTTGGCCTTGGTCTCGGTACCGTCCAACTTCAGCATGATGCTGTCCACCGCCAATTGATCGAGTGAGTCCACGCCGCGTAACGCCGGGAGAATCTTCTTGGTGACGTTATGCACCGCCTTCGAAACCCCCTTGCCGCCGTACCGCTTCTTATCGCCGTCGCGCAACTCCAGCGCTTCGTGTTCGCCCGTGCTGGCGCCGGACGGCACTGCCGCGCGCCCGATCGCGCCGCCGGCCAGTATCACGTCCACTTCGACCGTTGGGTTACCGCGCGAATCGAGGATTTCGCGCGCCAGGATGTCATGAATAGTACTCATAGATGAAATTGTTCCGTGCCGTCAAAAAAACGGCGGGCGCATCTTAGTTTGGTTGTCGGTCGAGTCAAGGCGCAAGGCGCGTGAAATCTTTTGACTCAAGGGTTCTCTTCGCTAATCTTCACGACCGGTCTGGATTTTATGGCGAAGCTAACCATCAACGATCTGAACGTGCAGGGGAAGCGTGTCTTCCTGCGCGTCGATTACAATGTACCCCTCGAGGAGCGCAACGGCCAAATGGTCGTCACCGACTCCACCCGCATCAAAGAGACCGTGCCGACGCTGCGCCTGCTCATCAGCAAAGGCGCCAAGCTGATTCTCGCCGCGCACCTCGGCCGCCCCAAAGGCCAGCGCGACCCCTCGCTCTCGCTCCGCCCCGTCGCCGCCGTCCTTGCCGAAATGCTCGGCCGGCCCGTCGCGTTTGTGGACGATTGCCTGGGTGAGAAGGTGGAAAAAACCGTCGGCTTGCTCCAACCGGGCGATGTCCTCCTCCTCGAGAACGTTCGCTATTACAATGAGGAAGAGGCCAACGACCCGGTCTTTTCCGAGAAGCTCGCGCAGCTCGCGGACATCTATGTCAACGACGCTTTTGGCGCCGCGCACCGCGCTCATGCTTCGACTGAAGGCGTCGCTCGCGCGATGGCCAAACGCGGAGCGCCCTGCGCCGCCGGGTTGCTCATGGAGCGTGAACTGAAATTTCTGGGCGATGAACTGGACCACCCCGCGCGCCCGTTCGTCGTGATTCTCGGAGGGGCCAAAGTCTCCGACAAAATCAAGGTCATCGACCGCCTGCTGGAAAAAGCGGACAGCGTGTTGATCGGCGGCGCCATGGCGTACACCTTTATGCTGGCGCAAGGCGCCGACGTGGCCAAATCGTTGGTTGAACCCGACCGAACCGGGATGGCCCTCGACGCCCTCGCCAAGGGCAAGGCGCGCGGAGTGCGGATTCTTCTGCCTTCCGACGACGTCGTGGCCACTCCGGTGGACACCGGCAAGGTGAACAAAAAGGGCAAACCGGTCATCGAACTTCAGAATCCCCAGGTCAACGCCCACCCGCCCTTCCCGGCCGGCAGTTGCGGCGTCGATGTCGGGCCGGCGACGGTCAAGGCCTTTGGCGAAGTCGTCCTCCAGGCCAAGACCATCCTGTGGAATGGTCCGATGGGCATCTTCGAAGACCCGCGATTTTCCGAAGGGACGTTCGCCATCGCGCGCATGGTCGCTGAAGCGACCCGGACTCACGGCGCCAAATCAATCATCGGCGGCGGCGACAGCGTCAAGGCGCTGAACCAGGCCGGGTTGGGCGATCGAGTGACTTTCATGAGCACCGGCGGCGGGGCCAGCCTCGAATTCCTCGAAGGCCAGGTTCTGCCGGGAGTGGCGGCGCTGGGCGATAAGTAAGGGTTTCTTTCACCAAGATTTTATGGATACGGAAGTGTTTCGGAAGAAACGCCGGCTGATCATTGTCGGCAATTGGAAGATGAACCAGACGGTCGCGGAAGCGCTCGATCTGGTCAATGGGTTGAAGCGCGAATTGAGTCATATCAAAGAAGTCGATATCGCCGTCTGCCCGCCGTTCACCGCGCTGAGCGAGGTTTCCAAGGCCATCCTGGATTCGAACATCCGCTTGGGCGCCCAGAACATGAGCGAAAAGAATTTCGGCGCCTACACCGGCGAAATCGCGGCCGGGATGCTCAAGGAATTTTCCGTCCGCTACGTCATCCTGGGCCATTCCGAACGCCGTCAATACCAGCAGGAAAGTGACGCTTTGATCGCCCAAAAGGCGCTGGCGGCCCACGCTGCGTCGCTCAAGCCGATTGTTTGCGTCGGCGAATCCCTCGCGCAACGCGAGGGTCATCAGACGGAAAAAGTCATCGAAACCCAGTTGAAAGGCAGTCTGGCGGGTCTCACCAAGGCGCAGATGGAAGAGACCATTATCGCCTATGAACCGGTTTGGGCGATCGGCACGGGCAAAACCGCCACCCCGGAGCAGGCGCAGGACGTGCATACGTTCATCCGCAAACGCCTGGGCGGCCTGTTTGACGAAACGATTGCCAAACGGGTCCGCATTCAGTACGGTGGCAGCGTCAAACCGGGTAACGCCCGCGAATTGATGAGCTTGCCTGACGTGGATGGCGCGCTCGTCGGCGGCGCGTCCCTGGAAATTCGGAGCTTTTCCGACATTGTGAAAAACTCCATCGAAGAAAAACAATTATGACTTTACTCGGTGTCTTTATCGGTCTTTTGACCGTCGTTCTGGTTTTTACCTGCGTCTTCTTGATGCTATTGATCCTCCTGCAACTGCCCAAAAAAGAAGCGGGGGCGGGCGTCGCGTTTGGCGGCGGCGCGACCGACGCGTTGTTCGGCGCCGGCTCCGGCAACGCGCTGACCAAGATGACCAAGTACTCGGCCACCATTTTTCTCGGTCTCGCGCTCACCCTCTCGGTGCTCAACAGTCATCGGGCCGGGCAGGCAACCAACAAACTCGACGAGGCGCTCAAAAAGCGCGAGGCTTCCTCCGCGTTGATCCCGCAGGCCACGCCGACCAATAGTTTGCTCCGCAGCGTCCCCACCTTGACGCCGACCAATGCCGCCGCTCCGAAAACCGAGACCCCCGCGGCGAACCCCGTCACGACGAACGTTCCGCCGGCCTCCAAAAAGTAGGCCCGCCGCATGAACGCCGCGCCAGGCGCCCGTGGAATTCTCCGCCGGGCGCCGGTGTGTCAGCCGAAGTCAGGTCCACTCAGTCCACCGAGTCCACCATCGCCCACCCGACGAGCGCCGCGGTGGCCCTCCCTCGCCACCGCGCTCGCGGCCGCCGCGCTCCTTTTCACCGGCTGCCTTCGCTCCCAGCCCGCGGCCGATCTGACGATCGTGAACGGCCCGGAGCCGGAATCCCTTGATCCCCATATCCTGACGGGCCAGGCGGATGGCCGCGTGGCCGAGGCGCTTTTTGAAGGCCTCACCCGTTATAATCCCGAGACCGGCCGCGCGATGCCGGGCCTCGCCGAGCGCTGGGACATTTCGCCGGACGGTCGAACCTACCTCTTTCACCTGCGCACGAACGCCGTCTGGTCCACCGGCGGTCCGATCACCGCGGAGGATTTCGTTTACTCGTGGCGGCGCGCGCTCGATCCGGCCACCGCGTGCGAGTACGCTGGCAATCTTTTCTACGTCAAGAACGCCCGCGCGTTCAACGCCGGCAAGCTCCCCGCCACCGATACGCTCGGCGTTCACGCCGAAGACTCGCACACTCTGCGGGTCGATCTGGAAGGCCCGACCGCGTTTTTCCTCGACCTCTGCGCTTTCTGGACCCTCGCCGCGGTGCCGCGCGAATTGGTCCAACGGTACGGTGATCGTTGGATGACGGCGCGCCCCTTCGCCGCCAGCGGCGCTTACGTCCTCGAAAGCTGGCGCCTCAACGACCGCATTCGCCTGCGCAAGAATCCCCGCTACTGGGACGCGGCCAACACCCATTCCGAGATTGTCGATTTGCTTCCGTGCATCTCGCCAACGACGGCCTTGAACCTCTACATCACCGGCGCCGCCGACGTGGTGTGGGACAAGGAACTCGTCCCGGTGGACCTCCTCGACGTCCTCCTGAAACGGCCCGATTTCCACAGCTACGATTACCTGGGCAATTATTTCTTCCGGTTCAACGTGACCCGCAAACCGTTCGACGATCCCCGCGTCCGCCGCGCGCTGGCGCTGGTCATCGACAAAGACCGGCTCGTGCGCAAAATCACCAAAGCCGGCGAACGCGTGGCCACCTGCCTCTCGCCGCCCGGCATCGCCAACGGCGAGACCGTCTATCATCCGCCCGCCGGACTGCCGTACGACCCGCCGGCCGGCCGGCGCCTGCTGGCTGAGGCCGGTTTCCCGGACGGCAAAGGTTTTCCCTCGTTCGTGTACCTCATGGACACGCAGAAAACTCACGAAAAAATCGCGATCGAACTGCAGGAAATGTGGCAGCGGGAGCTGGGCATCCACGTTGAACTCCGCCAGCTGGAATGGAAAGCCTATCTCCGCGCCCAATACATGCTCGAATACGACGCCTGCCGCAGCAGTTGGATCGGCGATTACGATGATCCCAACACCTTTCTCGACCTGTTCATGAGCGACAACCCCAATAACCGTACCGGCTGGCGGAACGCTCATTACGATCAATTGATCACGGAGGCCAACCAACAGACCAGTTCCACAGCGCGCGAAAAAATCCTGCAAACCGCCGAGGGCATGCTTCTTCGCGAGGAAGTCCCGATCGTGCCACTCTTCTTCTACGCGGGGATTGAGTACTTCTCGCCCGACCGAATCTCCGGCGTCCATGCCAACCTGCTGGCTGAGCACCCGATTCGTGCCATCGAAAAACACCCGGTACAGGCCAAGCCCCAACCCGCGCCCGCCGCCGCCACTCACGATCGAAAACCGGCCGGGGTCATCCCAGCCGGATGAGGAAACCCGAGCGCCGTCTCCTAGACTATGTACTTTCTCCGACGCCTTGCCTTCATGGCGCCGTTGCTATTGTTCATTAGTTTCCTCGCTTTCTGCCTCGTTCATTTGGCGCCGGGCGGTCCGTTCGACAAGGAACGAAAACCGGCCTCGCCTGAAATCGAACGCGCCCTCCAAGCCAAGTATCATCTCGACGAGCCGCTCCTCCGCCAATACCTCCGCTTCCTCGGCGGCTTGGCGCACGGCGATTTTGGCGCTTCACTCAAATACCGCAACCACAGCGTCACCGACATCATCGCGCAAGGACTTCCGGTTTCCCTGACGCTCGGTTTGCTGGCGTTCGCGTTCGCCATCGGTATCGGAATTCCCGCGGGCATCTATACCGCCGTCCGCCGCGGCCATTGGCAGGATTTCGGCGGCAGCCTGCTCGCCTTGCTGGCGATTTGCGTGCCCGGGTTCGTCATCGGTCCGATTTTGATCGTCGTCCTGGCGATCCATTGGCGCTGGTTTCCCGTCGCCCTGTGGGGCGGCCCGCTGAACGTCATCTTGCCCACCCTGAGCCTCGGCATCTATTTCGCTGGGAAGATCGAGCGGCTGATGCACGAAGGCATGACCCAGACGCTGCAGTTGGAGTTCATCAACGCCGCGCGCGCCAAAGGCCTTTCCGAGAGCGCGATCCTGTGGAAACACGCTTTTCGGCTCGCGATTCTTCCGGTGGTCTCGTACCTCGGCCCGCTGCTCGCTGACCTCCTCACCGGATCATTCGTGGTCGAGAATATATTCCAAATCCCCGGCATCGGTGTGTTCATGGTCAATAGTTCCCTAAGCCGCGATTATCCGATGGTGGTCGGCTTAGTGCTACTTTACGCCATCTTATTGGTCGTCCTGAACCTCGCCGTGGATGTCTCCTATGCATGGCTCGACCCGCGCGTCCGTCATGAATGACTTCTCAAAAGTCCCTGCTTCCAATTCGCGCTCTTCGCGCCTTCGTGTATGCATCGACGGCGCGTCCACCTTTCCTAGCCTTAGCCGAACCAGTGAGCCAGGGTGAGCATCCATGGAACCGCTAAGCCCAAACCGCCAGGCGTGGAACCGATTTCAGCAAAATCGGCCAGCCCTTCTTAGCGCCCTCTTTCTCCTTGTGGTAGCCGCTCTCGTTTCGCTCGGTCCCCTCGTCTCTCCCTTTAAGCCCGACGCCATTACCGACGCTCAGTTCCAAGCGCCGAGTCTCCACCATTGGTTCGGCACCGACCTCCACGGACGCGACCTGCTGGCCCGCATTCTCTACGGCACGCGCCTCTCGCTGTTGGTCGGCGCCGTCGGCGCGGGCGTCAGCCTGGTCATCGGCGTGCTCTGGGGCGCCACCGCCGGTTATCTCGGCGGACGTTGGGACGGCGCCATGATGCGCTTCGTCGATGTGTTGTATTCCATGCCTTCGATTGTTTTCGTCATCCTCCTGATGACCACGATGGAAGATCGGTTCAAAAGCTGGTTGGCCAAAGCCTTTTCTATCGAGGCGGGGGCGACTGTGCGCCTGATATTTCTATTCGCCGGGTTGGGCGCGGTATCGTGGCTAACGATGGCGCGGATCGTCCGGGGCCAAGTCCTATCACTCCGCACTCGCCCGTTTGTCGAGGCCAGCCGCGCCCTCGGAGCCAGCCATGCGCGCGTCTTATGGCGCCACATTCTCCCCAATACCACGGGTATTGTAATTGTGTACCTGGCGTTGACCGTGCCCGCCGTGATCCTCTACGAATCCTTCCTGAGCTACCTCGGCCTGGGCATTCAACCTCCCCAGGCCAGCCTCGGTTCGCTCCTCGCGGAAGGCGCCGCCCAGATCAACCCGATCCGCTCCTATTGGTGGATCATTATTTGCCCGGCCGCGACTCTCGCGTTAACCTTGCTCGCGGCCAATTTTTTCGCCGCGGGCTTGCGAGACGCGCTCGACCCGCGCGCCAACTGAAGCCCGCTCCGGGTGAACCGTCCGGGCGACGCCGAGCGAGACCGAGAATGCGACCTTTCATTGAAGAGATTGCGGCGCCAGTCGCGCCTGAAGCGCTGATCGAGCGCCTGCGGGAAGAACCGTACTGCGTCTTGTTGCGCGGCGGGCTGACCTCCCACGCGCAGGGACGCTACTCGTTCGTGACCGCGCGCCCCTTTCTTGTTTTTCGCTCGTTTAGCTCCCGCTGTGAATTGCGTTCCGGCCAACATACCGATGTTCGTTTTGGCAATCCCTGGCGCGTGCTCGATGAATTGATCGCCCGCTACGAATTGCTCGATGAACTCGACCTCCCGTTTCCCTTGGGCGGCTGCTTCGGCTTCTGGGGCTACGACCTCAAACACTTCGTTGAACCCCGCCTCGCCCGCCGCGCGGTGAACGATCTCGAACTGCCCGACTGCCAGGTCGGCTTCTACGACAGCCTCGTCGTCTTCGATCATCGCCTCGGCAAGACCTGGATCATCTCGACGGGCCTTCAATTGGATGGTTCCCGCGCCGAATCCCACGCGCGGCGCCAGGCCGATTTCTGGCGCGCGATTCTCACCGACAGCGAGGCCATGAACCGCTCCGCGTTCGAGTCCACGGACCTCGCCGAGGTTCGCCGTCCTTCCTCAAACGACGGCGACGGCGCGCCGGCGCCACGGAAACCGCCGCGGATTTCCTCAAATTTGACCCGCGCCGAATTCATCGCGGCGGTTGAACGCGCGCAACGCTACATTCGCGCCGGCGATATTTACCAGGTCAACCTCGCGCAGCGGCTCACGGCCCCGTCTCAGACAACCGCATGGAATTTCTATCAGCGGCTTGCGGAAGCTTCCCCGGCCCCGTATGCCGCCTATCTGAACTTCGGCGACTTCCAACTCTCCTCGTCCTCACCCGAGCTTTTCCTGCGCCTGAGCGGCCAGCACATTTTAACGCGGCCGATCAAGGGGACCCGGCCCCGCTCCGCCGACCCCGACCGCGACGCGCAATTGACCTACGAGCTCATGACCAGCCCGAAGGAAATGTCCGAGCTGGTCATGATCACCGACCTGCTCCGCAACGACCTCGGCCGCGTCTGCGAATACGGTTCGATCCAGGTCCCCGAATTGGTCAAGCTTGAGCGTTACCAGCACGTCCAACATTTGGTCTCGACCGTTGAGGGACGACTGCGTGACGACGTGACCCATTTCGCCGCGCTCTCCGCCTGCTTCCCCGGCGGCAGCATCACCGGCGCGCCGAAAATTCGCGCGATGGAAATCATCGATGAACTCGAACCGACGACCCGCGGCCCGTACACCGGTTGCCTCGGCTACCTCGGCTTCAATCGCGAAAGCCAACTGAGCATCGCGATTCGCGTCGCGATCCACCGCGACCAGTCGGTCCACTTTTACGCGGGCGCCGGGATCGTCGCGGATTCCGTCGCCGCCGCCGAATACGACGAAACATTGGCCAAGGCCGGCGGTTTCCTTGGCGCGCTGGCGTTGCCGGCCCAGCCCGAATACCCCTCCAACCAACGGCGGCATTCCTTGCGGTTGCCGGCCGGACTCGATTCTGACCTATGATCGTTTTCCTTAACGGACGACTCGTGCCGGAAGAGCAGGCGGTCGTCTCCGTGTTCGACCGCGGCTTCCTCTACGGCGACGGCTTGTTCGAAGGCGTGCGGATCTACAATGGCCACCCCTTTCGCTGGACGCAGCACCTGGAACGTTTCCGGGCGGGGGCCGATTATTTGCAGCTTTCGCTGCCCTTCACGCCGGATGAGTTGCGCGCCTACGCGGAGCAGTTGATCGTCCAAAATCGTTCGCCGGAAGGCTTCGTCCGCCTCAGCCTTTCGCGGGGCGTTGGCCCGCGCGGTTATTCCCCCAGGGGCGCGGATCAACCGACCCTCGTGATGGCGCTCCATCCCGCGGCGCCCATCGACCCGCAACGACCTCCTCAATGGAGCCTCTTCATCGCGTCGCCCCGCTTGCCCGCGAACGAACGTCTGGCCACCATCAAAACGTCCAACAAGCTCCCCCAAATCATGGCGAAGGCCGAAGCGCAAGCCTTCGGCGCCGACGAGGCGTTGTTGCTCAATACCGACGGCCATCTGGCGGAAGCCGCCAGCAGCAATTTGTTTTGGTTCGAGGGCACGCGCGTCTGCACGCCGCCGCTCGCGACCGGGATTCTCGCCGGCGTCACCCGCGCCATCACCCTTGAGATTTGCGCCTCGCTCGGCTGGCCCGTTCAAGAGAAGATCGCCGGTCCAGCGACACTTCTCGACGCCAGCGGAGTTTTCCTGACCGTCACCACGCTGGAGGCTGTCGAAGCCGTCCGCCTGGATGGAAAAGAATTGCACCGATCTCCGCAACTCGAAATCCTTCGGCGCGAGTATCGCCGTCTGGTGCTCGCGGAATGCGGCGTGGCTACGCCCGCCTAGTCGTTCCGCGCGCTTTGCTTCTCGCCGTGGGCATTGCCTCTGGTTATCACCCGCGGGCGTCGCCGGCGGCGATTTCCGCTGAATTCTCACTCGACCGCCGGCGCGGCCAATTTCTCCATGCGCGCGGGATTCTCACCCGCCGCCCAGGCCAGGCCGCGGAGCGCCATGATGCGGAACATCGGATCATCTAGCGTCCACATGTAATGCCCGAGGATGCTCGCGAAAACTCGGCCGCGTCCTTTTTGAAAGGTCCAAATCATCGGCTGCGGCTTCCCCTCCATCTCAGTCGTCGCCAGGACTTCCACCTTGTTCGTGTCGCCAATCATCGGCCAATACGGCTCGTCCAAGAATGACAATTCCTTCAGTCCCTTCGTAATCGCCTGTTCCGCCGGAGCGACAATCTTCAACGTCAAGGGCGTGTGCCGATACCGCGTGCGGTTGGGTTGGCTCGCCAAACCGATGTAGTTGGCCAGTTCCTCCGGCTCTTTATCGGCGATCGTCGCCGAATGAAGCACGCCCAACCCTCCGCCACGATTCAAATACTCGTCCAACTCACGGTATCGCCCGGCGTTCCAATCGTGATTCCAAAAATAAAACACGATCAAGTCCGCGTGGCTAAACTGTTCGGGGGTCGGCCACAACCAGGCGTTCGTCACGGTCACGCCGGGCGCCCGGCTCAATAGCTCGGACCACTTCTTTTGCCACGTCGGGTAATCATGCTGGTTCGGCCCATGATCTTGCGGACTGGCCACCAACACGATCCTCAACGCCCGCAATGGTTCCGCCGACGGCGACGGCCCCGACGCAGCCAGCGCCGCATCAACCTCCGCGCGCGTGCGCGCCGGCGCCGCCGACGTCAGGAAAGTCAGCAAATCACGGACTTGCTCCTCCTTCAGCCCCTCCAGCAGTCCGGTCGGCATCAGCGACAACGCGCTTGGGCGCATTTCCGCTACCTCCGAGCGCGGCCAGGTCTTCTCCTTGCCATCGACTCCCATCACCCGAATCACGCTCTCGTTTTGCGCCCGAACAAATCCCATCGCCTCGGTTCCGTCCTTCAACGAAACATTGTAGGCGACATAGTCGGGATTGATCGTCGCGCTTGGCTCCTTGATGTCGCGCAAAACCGACGTCGCGTCGCGATGAACGACGTTGCTCAGGTCGGGTCCAATCGTCGCGCCTTCGCCCTGAATCCGATGACAGGTCGAACACTTCAAACGTTCTCCAAAGAACAAGCCACGCCCGCGTTCATAATCGCCGCCGGAAAGGTCAGCGTTCACCTCGGACATCGGCGGCGGCGGTTGGTGCGCCGGCGCCCAAGGAACCAGGAAAAAGCCCATTGGCAATGGCCTTACCGTCGGATCAACGTCCGTGAAATACTCCACGTGTATTTCGGGCTGCCACTCGCCCGTGGCCACGCTCAACTCCAGCGGCGTCGGGGTCGCGCTCGCTGGCGCCGAGACCGTCGCGGTATAGACGCCCGGTTTATCCGATTCCGACGGGGTCGATCGCCCGCCCAGCTTCAATTCGAAGGGCGCGTTCGCCGCGATGCGGACGGTCGCCAGTTCACGGGGCAACTGCAGCTGGGTCCGCAAAACCAGGCGGCCCCCGTGCGACATCGTCTTGAACGCGCGCTGATATACCGGTGACTCGCCGACGAAAGCGCGGTTCACGGCAAAATCGAGATGCGGCACCCACCCCGCCCAACTTGTGCCGACTGCGCCGCTCCAAGCCGCCGCGACCCCGCCGAGCGTGTAATCCAAGTCCACCACCGCCGGCGTCACCGCGCTTCCCGCTGCCTTGACTCCCGGGACCGTCACCGCGTACGTGACCGACTGCGGATGAGGATCGGTCGTCAACTTCACCACGCTCCCATCCTCGATCAATTCCGCCGCGACGATCTTCAGTTTCCCTCGCGGCGTCGCCTCCTGATTCTTCACCGCTTGATACGGCGGTTTCAAAACCTCGAACCGGTCCGCCGCGCGCGCATACTCGCCAAACTCGATTTGCCCGCCCGCCAGTCCAGTTGCGACCGCCGCGTCCAGTGGCCGATCAAACGCCACGCGCGTTTCCATCGGCCCGGCCGCCCAAGCCGCCACCGGCTGCGGCGCGTTCGCATCGCTATAGCTGATCTTGAAAATCTTCCCTTCGCCCCGCGGCCCTGTGCCCCAATCCGGCTGCCCGCTGTGACACGACACATAAAGGTCGCCTTTTGGCGAAACCACCACGTCCAACGTCAGCATCGACAAACGGGCGATGATCGTCTCGCGCCCGACATAGCCCGCCGGGGTCTTGACGAGTCGCGTCCGCCAAATCTTCCCTCTCGATTCCCCGGCCATCAAAGCGTCCCCTTCCCACCAACCCGGCCCAAACGCCGCCTGCCCGGGCCGCGCCTCATTGAATGACAGCCCGCACGTCGATTGGTGCTGCGGCCCGAAGGCCACGACGGGCGGCTCGCTGATCAACCCTGGCAAATACTTGGGGTGTCGCGGCGGAAAACCGTAATTGCGTCCCGGAATGATCTGGTTCAATTCATCGAGCGGATTGCCATTGGGCATCCACGTTTCCCCCTCTTGATCGGTCACAAAGAGATCGCCGTTACGATTGAACGCGAGCGTGTACGGAACGCGGATGCCATTGGCGATCGTTTCCAGCTTCTTCGTCGCGGCCGACCACTTTTGAATCGTGCCCCGCGGGCTGTTCAAATCGTAGTGGGAGACTCCATCCTTGATCCGGTACGCGTTTGAGTAGTCCGCCACCAACAAACCGAAATAAAGATTCCCGCTCGGGTCACGCGTCACCGCCGTCGCATCCACGCCGCCTGACGCCACGTCCGTGGGCGGCCAGCCGCTCGCGATGATTTCCTCCGTGTCCGCCTTGCCATCGTGATCCGTGTCGCGCAACAAAGACACCTTCCCGTGCGACGAAACGTACAATCCCTCGGGCGCCCAGACCATTCCGACCGGCACGCTCAAGGTCGGACGGTCCCAGTACAACTCGTCCTGGTCCTCCAAGCCATCGCCATCGGTATCCCGCAATAGATGAATTCGTCCGTCGTAGCCCAGCGCCGTCAGACGTCCATCCGGCGCAAAACGCAGATTATTGATATTTGATAAGCGAACCGGCAGCTCCCGAACCGTGAACCCCGGCGCCAGCATTCGCACGATTGGCTCGGGTTCACCCGCCAGCATACTGCCGGTCGCGCCTGATAAAATGCCAACGACGATGAAAAATAGGCGCAAGTTCATGATAGGATACTGGTTCCGCCACCAGAATGAGCGGCCAATAAGCTCGCGGCAAGCTGTAATCCGATTCTCCCGGCTCCGCTAATAATCAACTCTCCACGATAAAATTCCGCGACCACGGGCTGAGTCGCAAAGGACCAACGATCACGCCTCCGCCACCGTTCACCTCGTCGGCTGGGGTGTTCGGTCGTGACATCGCCAGCGAAAGCGCTAGCTTGATTCACTGTGAATCTGGTTACACGATCCAGATCGAAATCAAACGTCTATGACTAGAGTTGCCATCGTGCCTGAGCCAAATCAAAACGGCAGCGCGAGATTTCGTGCGATATCGGGCGGCCATCAATCCGTTGGTAGCACGGCTGGCCAGGCGCTGGACGCATTAACGGCCACACTTCCGGAAAGTGAGTCAGGAACCATCGTCATCGTTCAACGCTGCCGCCCTGATAACTTCTTTACCGCGCCCCAGCAAGAACGACTCCGCGAACTGATGCGCCGCTGGCGGACGGCTCGGGACGACGGAAAATCACTCCCCTCCGATGATCAAGCCGAGTTAGATGCGCTGATCGAGGCCGAAACGCTCGCGGCGTCAAAACGTGCCGCCGCAATGATCCCCGTTCTCGAGGAATGAACCCCCGCTACCCGCTCGTCGCGGAACGAGCGGCCCACCGTTGCGAATACTGCGGCGCCCCCGAGGCGATTTTTAATTTTCCTTTCGAACTCGAGCACATCATCCCGTTCGTCCGAGGCGGAACCGATGAGTTCGGCAACCAGGCTCTGGCTTGCCGTTCTTGCAACGTCCATAAAGGTATTCACATCGAAGGAAAAGACCCCGACACCCAAACCGCGATTCGCCTATTTGATCCACGGCAAGACCGATGGGAACAACATTTCCAAGTCGATGCCACGGTCGGCGTACTGGTCGGTCGAACCCCGATCGGACGGGCCACGATCGGTCGCTTACAAATGAATGCCTCGGCACAAATCCTTGCCCGCCGACAGTGGACCCTGGTGAAGATTTATCCACCGGAAACTTGAGCGCCAAAGTTCGACAAGCATCGAGACCGCCGAGCGCTTGACCCAATTCACTTCTCCTACTTCTTGACTCGATCCCGCTCGGGCATCACCGCGCAGGCGCCCTTGCAACCAAAGACGCGGCTCAAAAAGTATCGATTGCGGCTGACCCACGCATAAACCCGCTCCGCGATCCAAATCAGGCCCGGGAACCATAGAACCAGCGCCATCGGAACCAGCAGCGGCATCCGCATTCCGACGTACCGCAGCGCGCGAGCGCCCCGGTGGACGCGGCCCGTCGGCGTCACGCAATGGATCGCTTCCATCAGATCTCGCCGCGTCAACTGGGGCGCGATTTCGGCCGCCTCCGGCGCGGAAATCGGCACGAGCCGGACGGCGTTTAACCAATCCAGCCAGCGCAGCACGCGCATCTGAAAAGTGCAAAGCGAGCACTCGTCGTCGTACAGAACAATATTCGCGTTGGCGTTCATTCAATTGGCTTTGCCAATGCCAATCTATCCCGGTCGAGCCGGCCTGGTCAAACTCCTCCGCGATTCTTTCCGGTCATTTCCAAACGCCTCGCGAGTCCTGTTCATCAACTCGGATCCGACTCGAGCGTATTCTGGACTTGGCGAAAGTTTGCCGCCATTCTCTCGCGAACACAATCGAACTCAGTTCACCTTTAACGCACATCCCTGATGCCAACACACCGCCGCTCGCCGCATCGAATCGCCCCGGTTTGCCTCGCCTTGCTCCTGATATCCGCGCTGGGAACGGTCGCCACGGCCGCTGAGTCTCAAAAAATCGCCACCTTCTTTTCCGCCACCTCGCCAGACGTTCCCGCCGCTTTGCTCCGCGACGCCGGCGCCAAACCATGGCAGGGCAAGGAGGCCGGCCCGGTCAGCGGCCTCCAGGTTTTGGCCGAGGAAAAGTCGGGCGTCGTCTGGCTCGGTAGCAAGCAAGGCGCCGCCCGGTTCGATCCGCGAGCCCCATTTCGCTGGGATCGCTGGCAATACTTCTTCGGTCGCCGCTGGCTGCTCGACAACGACGTCCGCAATCTTCTGGTCGTTGAATCCGGTGGTCGCGAGACCGTTTGGATTCGCACCGCCACCGGGGTCGCGCGCATCGAATGGCGCCCGATGTCTCTCGCGGAAAAGGCTCGGCTGTTCGAGGAACGCATCGACCAGCGCCACGTCCGCTACGGCATGGTCGCCAGCTCTCATCTCCGCGTCCCTGGCGATCTGAAGAGCAATGTGACCCGTTCCGACGATAACGACGGCCTTTGGACCTCGGTCTATCTCGGCGCGGAAGCCTACCGCTTCGCCGTGACCAAGGACCCCGATGCCCGCGCCAAAGCCCAACGATCCCTGCGTCTGCTAATGCGCCTCGAGGAGATCACCGGCATTTCCGGTTTTCCCGCCCGCTCATTCGTTTCGGCGAAGGAAGCCGTCCCGAACGACGGCGTCTGGCATCCGACCGCCGACAGCCAATGGTTCTGGAAAGGCGATACCAGTTCCGACGAATTGGTCGGCCACTATTTCGGTTACGCGCTCTACTACGATTTGGTGGCCGATGCCGCCGAGAAAGAGGCCATCCGCCAGGTCGTCGGCCGCCTGACGGATCACTTGGTCAATCATCATTTCGACTTGATCGACATCACCGGCAAGCCAACCCGGTGGGGTCGTTGGTCGGAGGACTATTTCAAAACCGAAGAGGGAAAGTACGAATCCGCCCTGCGCGCCGTCGAATTGCTCTCCTTTCTCAAAACCGCGCAACATATCACCGGGCGTTACCAGGACGTTTACGCCGACCGTATCAACCACGGCTACGCGGAGCTTATGCGGAACTATCGGCGCTGGCCCGGCGGCGGTGAAATCAATTTTTCGGACGACGAACTTGCCTACCTCTCCTACGATCCGCTGCTCCGCTACGAGCAAGATCCGAAATTGCGCGCCCTCTACCTCGACGGGTTGCGCTTCACTTGGAATCAAATCCGTCCGGACCTGAACCCGCTCTGGAATTACATCTCGGCGGCGGACGGCGCCGGACGCTTGACTCGGGAGCTGGGCGCGGAATCTCGGCGAACCCTGGAGCGGATTCCGATCGATCAAATCGAGTGGAGCGTCCAGAATTCCCACCGGCGCGACCTCAAATCCCAGCCCGCGAACGACCGCTTTGACCGCCCGCAACTCGTCGAAACGCCCGCCCCGGACGAACGTCCGATCGGAAAATGGAACAATAATCCCTACCGGCCCGACGGCGGCGCTGGCGGCTCCGAGGAAGACGACGGCTCCTACTTTCTGCTTCCGTACTGGATGGGCCGCTATCACGGCTGGATAAAGTGAGGCGCGTCCCATTCCTTCGCCCCCTCCAGAATTGACCGGCAGCGCTCCATGACCCGGGCCTTGTCACTTTTCGCCAACCTGTTTCCCGTCTGGGTACTGCTGGGTGGCGTGCTGGCGTTGTTCGTTCCCCCCTTGTTCACCTGGTTTCGCGGTCCGGCGATCGTTTGGGGCCTCGCCGTAATTATGCTCGGCATGGGCGCCACGTTAAACGTCAACGATTTCCGGCGCGTGTTGAAAATGCCGAGGGCGATCGCCGCCGGGTTTATCGCCCATTATTTGATCATGCCGTCGCTCGGCTGGAGCATCGCGCATTTGCTCAAATTGGAAACGCCTTTCGCGGTGGGCTTGATTCTGGTGGCGTGCTGTCCCTGTGGCACCGCGTCGAACGTCGTTAATTTCATCGCCAAATCCGACGTGCCCCTTTCCGTCCTGATGACCATGTGCTCGACCTTCGGCGCCGTGTTCCTCACCCCCTTGTTGACCAAGTGGCTCGCTGGCGCGCTCGCCCCGGTGGACGCCGGCAAACTCTTCCTCGACACGGTGCAGATCATTCTGCTTCCGGTTCTGCTCGGACTTGGCTTGAACGAGTTCTTCCCGCGCCGCGTCGCCGCCGTGCTCCCGGCCGCCCCATCGGTGTCCGTGATCGCCATCGTCATGATCTGTTCCAGCATCATCGGACAGCACGCCGAACGGGTTAAAACGTCCGGGCCAAGGCTTCTCCTCGCGGTCTTCCTGCTCCACGCCTGCGGCTTCCTGCTTGGCTACCTCTTCGCCTGGTTGCTGCGCTACGATCGCAAAACCTGCCGCACCATTTCCATCGAGGTCGGCATGCAAAACTCCGGCCTCGCCGTCGCCCTCGCGCAGAAGAATTTCCCGACCCTGCCGACCGCCGCCGTCCCCTGCGCCATCTCGAGCGTCTTCCACTCAATCATCGGCAGCCTCCTCGCCGGCCTCTGGCGCCTCCGGCCCGCCGCCAGAATCGCGCCGGCGTCCCCAGTCGCTGGTGGCCGCCCCGAAACGCCTTCAGGCCCGTCTCCCCGCTCGGAAGCCGACACGGCCGCCTGACTCGCCCACTCCCGCGATCGTCCGCCCGCCCGCCAAGAATATCCTCCACCGGTGGGGAACCTTTCCGCGATTTCCCTTCCCATTCCGCCTCTCCTTCCCCTCCGTCCCATCTCACCGCCCCGCTCGCCAGCCCCCGAAGTCACGGCGCCTTCAGCGACTCAAAATACGCCAGCAACGAAGCCAGCTCTTCCACGGTGAGCGAATCCACCAAACCTTCGGGCATGATCGAGGTCGGCCGCGTGCCGCGCTTCACGATGTCCTTTTTCGTCAACAGGATCGGCCCGGCCAGATTGCGGATTTCGATGTGCTCGCCGGATTCCTTCACGATAAACCCTTCCGATTGCTCGCCATCCTTCGTCTCAAACCAACTGGTGACGAAACCCTGCGCGATCTGCGCGTTCGGCTTAAGTATCGATTCAATGATTTCAGAGCGTCCATAACGCGCCGCGATATCACCCAGGAACGGCCCTTTCACCGGTTCGTCTTTCAAGGTCGTATGACACGTGACGCAGCCCTGCGTTTGAAACAACTGCGCGCCAAACTGCGCGTTGCCTTTGGCCTTGATCGCCTCCGCCAGGACTCGCTCGTACGGAAGTTTGCCCACGACGTTTTCCCGCGGCGCGTTGGCCGCGGAAACGATCGACCCACCCACCCGCTGTTGCGCGTAAATCGCCGCCGCGGCCACCGCTGGACGCGAGTCCGCTAACTTTGCCTTTACCGACGCGGCGTATGAGGACAGCTTCGCGTCGCCGACCGCACGCAACAGACTGGCGACCGACGCCGCGTTCCACCCCTCGTCAATCGCCTGCCGCGCGGCGGCCGCGGCCGCCTGAGGCGTCCGCCGGTTATTCGCGACTTGAAGCAGCGCCGCGTAGGCCAATTGGCTCCGCGCCTCATCGGTCTCAGTCGCGACTTTCGCGAGGTAACTCACCATCCGCCCGCGCCGGCCATCGCGCGTGAATTCATCTCGGAATTGCCCCAACAAAGGATTGGCGGGTTCCGCCTTGCCGATGGAGACGATGACGCGCATGACCGCGTCGGCCGCTTCCGGCCGATCCGACCCACGCAATAGACCCTCGAACGCGTTGGTCCGGACTCCGATCTCCTCGTCCGCCGAACTCGCGATCCTTTCCAAGAACTCGGCGCCAGCCGGCGGGAGCGCGGGCAACGCGCCAAAATATCCCGCCACCGCCGGACGGAGGTTTCCATTCTGCGTGCCCAGCTTGAGCAGGGCGGTCGTGATGCCCGGTGAATCCACCTTGTTCAATCGCAAATCAGCCAATAATTCCCCAGCCGCCGTCGCGGTCGCGCCCGCGAGACGTTTTTCGAGAACCGCGCCAATCTTGGCGCTTTGGTCCCAAGTCTCGGCTTTGTAATATGGCCCGCTGGTATCGGGCCGCGTGCCCCACCACGCCATCCCATCCCAGTCCGCCTCGCGGTAATACAATCGGCACAGCGCTTGCGCGATCAGGCGCCGCGTGGATGGCGGATACGGCCGGTCCAAGCGCTCGATCAAACCATCCACCACCCGCGGATCGTGAAGATTTCGGAGCGCCCGCAGCGCCCCCGCGGCCACCATCGGGTCCGCCTGATCGACCGCTTTCAGGCACGGTTCGACCGCGTTGAGCGCCACCAACGCCCGAAAGGCCACGTGCGCCATCGCCGGGTCCGGGTCGGCGCTCAACGGTACGATTGCCTCCGCCGCGTCCCACCTTCCCAAACGATCCAGCGCCACGACCGCCGCCAAACGCACGCGCGGATTCTCCGCCTTGAGCGCGTCGCCAAAAACCCGCGTCGAAACGTCCTTGGCCTCACTCTTGCGATCGGCCAGCGCGCGCAACGCGAACTCCCGCGCGACCGGATCGCCCGCGATGCGCAGCAACGCCCCGTTGGCGTCCACCCCGAACATCTGTTTCAGCGTGCAGATCGCCGCGACTCGGACGGCCAATCCCGCGTTCGAAAGCGCCAGTTTTTCCAATTCCGGCCCCAAAGCGGGACGTTGCCCGCGATGAAGAAGCTCGCGTTGCGCGTTCCACCGTCTGACCGCGCTCGGCGACTCCAACAGCGTAAGCAAATCGGCGTCGGTCGCCTTCGCGAGGTCGGGAAACGGAGTCGGGTGATTCTCCAACGGCGAAACCCGCACGACATAGCCCGCGCTCGGACCGGCATAGGTAAACGTCGCCCCCTTCCAACTCGCGACGAACAGATGCCCCTGGCCGTCTTCGTCGATTCCGGTTGGACGCGGGATGCTGATAAACGCCTCCTTCTCCGCCTTAAAGCTTGCGCCCAGCGCCTCCAATGGATGACGGGTGACCGTGTTCCAACCCCATTGGCAGGTGTAAAGCCCGTAACCGAAGCTTCCCGGATAGCCCGGCTCATCGATGAACAGCGAGCCCGTCGGAGCGCCGCCACCGTAATCGACCATCGTCGGAATCATCTCGTCCGAGAAATGCCGGAAGAGCGAAGGGTAGCCGTAATTCGCGGTCGGGATCATGTGGCTGAGCCGCACGTTCCAATCGTCCCCATCATTCGTGTTGTCGCACGTGAACAGATTCAACAGCGGGTCAATCGCCACGTCGTAAATATTGCGCGTACCGCGCACGACCAACTCCATCTCCGAACCGTCGGGGCGCACCCGAATGATGCCGCCCCCGTGCAATTCCACCTCCGCCCCATCTTTGCCCACCGCCTTCGCGCCGTAATCGCCCACCGCGATGTACAACCATCCGTCCATGCCCATCCGGATGCCGTTCGACGTGTGATCCGCCCCGCGGTAATTCAGGTCATGACCCAACCCCCGCACCAAGACCTCGGACCGATCCGCCACCCCGTCGCCGTTATCGTCGAAGTACGCCTCCACCACCGGCGGATGCATCACGTAGAGGACGTTATGATCAAAGACGATCCCGCGCGGGCTATCCATCTTCGCGAACACCGTAAACTGATCCGCCACGCCGTCGCCATCCGCGTCCACGCAGCGAACCACCCAACCGCGCCCCGGCTTCCGGTCAAGCGAGCCGTTTTGATCGACCCCGACGAACACCGGCCCCGACGGCGTCGCCGCGATACAAGTCGGATAGCTCACGTTCGGCGGCCCGGCGAACATCGTCACTCCGAATCCCGCTGGAACCTTGACCTCCGCTAGATTCTTCTCGGCCCCGGCCGCAGGTGGCGCGGCGGTTTGGGCGACCACCATCCATGAGGACGAAATCCAAACCACCGTCAACACCGACAAAGCTAGTAGTCTCACGCGCATAATCCACTCACGATTCAAACTGGGCAATCCGGGGAAACTACCGCTCGCCGAAAGTCTCCGCAATCGAGTTTTCCGTCACCCGAATGGTCGCGCTGTGAGACAGAATTCTTCTGCCGACCGGCATCTCCAGCGCCAGCAGGAATTCGTTCTCTGGGAAACGAGGCGCCCGGGAGCGCCAACCGCCAGACCG